>NC_008709.1:4200000-4559598 GCF_000015285.1 Psychromonas ingrahamii 37 | reverse complement strand
TTTATTCGTGTGTCACTTTTATTGATGAGTAAGCTATTTACGAAGTAAAAAGTTACTGCCTTTACAAGAAAGGACTTTGATTTTTTGAAATCACATCAACAATAAGTGTCCACACAGATTGTTTGATTAAATTGTTAAAGAGCGTGCCTTTCGGCGAGGTGCGTATATTACGCCACCTGTAAACGATGTCAATGATTAATTTATCTTTCTAATCAACGTCATACGTTATTAGAAGCTTAATCTTTTTCGTTCTGAGTAACCGGATTGACTTGCGTCTTTCCCGTTTCCGTGGGGCGCATTATAGAGATTTTATGAACCTTGGCAAGGCCTTTATTGATGATTATTTCAATAAAATGCGCGAACGAATAATTAATAAACAAAGTGCTGTTTTCTTCTGCGTTATTCAATAAATTAATCAATTTCTTTTCTAATTTCCTAAGAAACTTTATTTTTGTTTTTATTTTAGCTATATAGTTAAAAAAATTATGGATTATGAATTATGGAGATTGTAAATGAGTACATTACAAATATTAGTAGGCAGTACGTTAGGTGGAACAGAATATGTTGCGGAAGCCGCGCAAGTTTTATTAGAGGAAGCAGGTTTTGATTCTGAACTTCATTTTGATCCTGATTTGAATACTTTATCTTTGTCTGAAGATGAAATTTGGCTAATTTGTTTATCTACACATGGAGCAGGCGATTACCCTGAAAACTTCAAATCATTTGCTGAACAACTGCAAGGTGTGAATGCTCCTCTAAATGATGTACGTTACGGTATTATTGGCATTGGCGATTCCAATTACGATACTTTTTGCGAAGCTGCCAAAAATATGGATTATATTTTAGAAGAAATGGGTGCTGTTCGAATCGGAGATCGTTTAGAAATTGATGTAGTAGATCATCCTATTCCTGAAGACAATATATCAAATTGGATCTCTTTATGGATTGAAGATCTTAACGATTTATGAGGATTTTCGTTCATAAGTTATCCACAGATGGTTGTGTGTATGTTGCTTATAAGTTATGTACTGGTGTTGTTTTAACAGTGTATAAACCCCATTCTAATTGTAACTGTGCATAAGTAGCCAAACTATCCCCTAGTTAAACTCAGGAAGACCCCTTCTTGTGCACATTTAAAGATCTACTTTAAGATCCTGATCTTTAAGATCAATAAAGGGTTTTGCACAGAAATTCAATTACATTAATAAGTATAGTAATAAAGATCTTTAAAGATCTTTATATAATACTAATACTATTGTTTTGATCTTATCTGTTTTCCTTTAGGCAAGAAAAGAGTAAAATCCCTTTTGTCTTTTTAACTTATAGTTTTGGAAAAATGAATGAATTACCACGAACATTTTGACGTAATTGTTATTGGCGGAGGCCATGCAGGAACTGAAGCCGCTGCTGCCGCTGCTCGTATGGGCATGAATACTTTATTATTAACCCATAATATTGAAACATTAGGTCAAATGTCCTGTAACCCCGCCATTGGTGGGATTGGTAAAGGACACCTAGTCAGAGAAATTGATGCACTAGGTGGTCTAATGGCAAACGCCGCAGACAAAGCAGGTATTCAATTTAGAATACTTAATGGCAGTAAAGGACCCGCCGTGAGAGCAACACGGGCACAGGCTGATCGTCTGTTATATAAAGCGGCGATACGAGAAAAGCTAGAAAACCAGGAAAACCTAAAAATATTTCAACAAGAAGTGGAAGATCTTGTTGTCGAAAACGATCGAGTTAGCGGTGTTGTGACTAAAATGGGCATTAAATTTTCCGCAAAAACCGTTGTGTTGACGGTTGGTACTTTCTTAAATGGGCAAATCCATGTTGGCCTAAAAAATCATAGTGGTGGCCGGGCAGGTGATTCCGCTTCAATCGGTTTAGCGCAGCGCTTAAGAGAGCTACCGTTACGTACTGGACGTTTAAAAACGGGTACACCTGCACGTATAGATTCCCGCAGTATTGATTTTTCAGCATTAGAAGTTCAGCACGGTGATAACCCCACGCCTGTCTTTTCATTCTTGGGCGATCGTAGTGAGCATCCTAGACAAATTCCTTGTTATATCACGCACACTAATGAAAAAACACACGATATTATCCGTCGTAATTTAGACCGAAGCCCTATGTATTCAGGGGTTATTGAAGGTGTTGGTCCGCGTTATTGTCCTTCTATTGAAGACAAAGTAATGCGTTTTGCCGATAAAAATTCTCATCAAATATTTGTTGAACCGGAAGGCTTAACAACCAATGAAATTTATCCGAATGGGATATCTACAAGTTTACCCTTTGACGTACAAATTGATTTTATTCGTTCAATGAAAGGTTTTGAAAACGCATTTGTGACTAGACCTGGCTATGCTATTGAATACGATTATTTTGATCCTCGCGATCTAAAGTCAACGTTGGAAAGTAAATATATTGATGGTTTATTCTTTGCGGGCCAGATTAATGGCACAACGGGTTACGAAGAAGCAGCCGCTCAAGGTTTACTAGCAGGCATGAATGCAGGTTTAATGGTACAGGATAAAGAGGGATGGTGCCCAGGTCGTGATCAAGCTTATGCCGGTGTACTCGTCGATGATCTTTCTACTCTGGGTACAAAAGAGCCCTATCGCATGTTTACCAGTCGTGCTGAATATCGCCTGTTGTTACGTGAAGATAATGCCGATACTCGATTAACAGAAAAAGGGCGTGAATTGGGTCTTGTTGATGATATTCGCTGGAAAGCATTTAGCATGAAACAAGAATCCGTAGAAACAGAAATTCAACGATTAAAAAATCAATGGATACACCCTAAATCAGAAAATGCTTCGCAAATAAATGCGTTATTAAAAACACCAATGCAGCGTGAAAGTACGCTTGAAGGAATGATTCGTCGACCTGAAGTGAATTATCAAAGTTTAATCTCAATTGAAGGATTAGGGCCAGTACTCGAAAATGTTCAAGCTGCTGAGCAAGTTGAAATTATAATCAAATACCAAGGTTACGTAGATCGTCAGCGCGAAGAAATAGAAAAACTTAAACGTAATGAAGATACATTATTGCCTATTCATCTGGATTATTCGGATATTAAAGGTTTATCAAATGAAGTGACGGCTAAATTAAATGATACTAAGCCCGAAAATATTGGTCAAGCTTCCAGAATTTCAGGAATAACACCAGCTGCAATATCTATATTATTAATTTATATAAAGAAAAATGCGCTAAGACGTAAGGTTTTATAAATGAGTCTGCTTGAAAATTTGCAAAAATTAATTGATCAAACTTCACTTGAAGTGACTGATCAACAAAAGCAACAGTTAGTGCAGTTGGTCGAGTTATTAAACAAGTGGAATAAAGCTTACAATCTCACTTCTGTAAGAGATCCTGAGCAAATGCTTGTTAAACATATAATGGACAGTATAGTTGTATCACCCTATCTAATAGGAGAACGTTTCATTGACGTTGGTACCGGTCCAGGCTTACCTGGATTACCTTTAGCTATTCTAAATCCCGATAAACAATTTGTTTTATTAGATAGTCTGGGTAAACGCTTGCGATTTATTCGTCAAGCACTTTTGGAGTTGGGACTAAAAAATGTAACCGCAGTGCAGAGTCGGGTAGAAGAGTATCAGCCAGAGCATAAATTTGACGTTGTTCTCAGCCGCGCATTTGCTTCACTTCATGATATGTTGTATTGGTGCAAACATTTACCCCATGAAGAAGGACATTTTCTTGCTTTAAAGGGGCAATTTCCAGCGCAAGAAATAAAAGAACTAGATAAAGAGTTTGAATTTGTAGAATCAATTTCATTACAAGTGCCAACACTTGAAGGCGAACGTTGCTTGGTTAAAATTAAACGTATTTAGATAATTAATCAGTATCTTCGGATTATAGATCGTTCAGTGACAACCGCTTAGCTCTGGTTCTGCCTTTTCAAGTCATTTGGGTAGGGTATTCATTTTAATTAAGAGTAGAACTTGTGGGTAAAATAATTGCGATAGCAAATCAAAAAGGGGGTGTAGGTAAAACAACAACCTGCGTAAATATCGCTGCTTCAATAGCTGCAACTAAACGTAACGTTTTGGTGATTGATTTAGATCCCCAAGGTAATGCAACCATGGGAAGTGGAGTTGATAAATATGAAGTTGCTCACAGTGCTTACGATTTATTAATTGATGAGTTACCGCTAGATCAAGTTGTCCAGGTTGAAACAACCGGGGGTTATCACCTGATTGCGGCTAACAGTGATGTTACTGCTGCTGAAGTTAAGTTAATGGAATATTTTGCACGAGAAACGCGCTTACGCAGTGCATTAGCAGACTACAAAGATAATTATGACTATATTTTTATTGACTGCCCCCCCTCGTTAAATATGCTGACCGTCAATGCCATGACGGCAGCTGATTCTGTGTTAATTCCAATGCAGTGTGAATATTATGCGTTAGAAGGTTTAACTGCGCTGCTTGATACTATTAGTAAGCTCGCATCAGTGGTTAATTCAGGGCTTAAGATCGAAGGTATTTTACGCACTATGTATGATCCTCGTAATCGCCTTTGTTCAGATGTCTCGGATCAATTAAAAAAACACTTTGGTGAAAAAGTTTATCGGACTATTATTCCACGTAATATCCGCTTAGCAGAGGCGCCAAGTTTTAGTACTCCGGTTATGTATTATGATAAAAATTCGACTGGTGCAAAAGCTTATCTGGCATTAGCCGCTGAAATATTGCGACAAGAAGAAAAACTTGAGTAGCAAAGTGCTAGAACGGTCTAAATAGGGATTATCATGTTAGGGAAAAAAAGAGGTTTAGGCAAAGGACTCGATTCATTATTAAGCAGTAGTTCATCGCACCGCCAAAAACAGGTTTCTCATGACGTTAATACAGACAAAAAACAACCGTTGATTGACGATGTTAGTGTTAAGGGAATATTAATAGATATTGATGTCAATTTTTTGCATCCGGGTAAATATCAACCTAGAAGAGGAATGGATAATAAAGCATTAGATGAACTGGCTAATTCAATCCATGCGCAAGGTATTATCCAACCTCTGGTCATCAGAGAAACCGGTCACCAACAATATGAGATTATTGCTGGAGAACGCCGTTGGAGAGCGGCTAAAATTATTGGTCTGGAAAATGTTCCCTGTATAATTAAAAACGTAGAAGATAATGCGGCAATAGCCATTGCATTAATAGAAAATATTCAACGCGAAAACCTTAATGCAATGGAAGAAGCAGTTGCATTAAAACGCCTTTTAGAAGAATTTGATTTAACGCATATTGAAGTCGCTAAGGCGGTTGGAAAATCACGTACCACGATCAGTAATTTATTAAGGTTAAATAATTTAAATGAAGCCGTTAAATTATTATTGGAGCATGGTGATATTGAAATGGGGCACGCCAGAGCACTACTAAGCTGTGAAAAAAATCAGCAAGTTGAGTTAGCAAAGATAATTATTGCAAAATCATTAAACGTGAGAAAAGCAGAGTTATTAGTAAAAAAAGCCTTAAATCCTCAACCGGAAAAACAGGCTTCCCTACCCTGCCAAAAAACAGAAAAAATTATTAACACATTTCAAAATAAATTTGGTTTATCAGTAACCGCTAAAACGGGCAAAAAACAAGCGGGTCAATTGGTTATTAATTATAATTCGCTGGATGATTTAGAAGAATTAATGTATAAAATTGCGCTAGAACAATGAAATGCGAAAGAAATAAATATTATTGATCTATAGCGCATATATAGCGCCCAAAATGTGCTCTTATATTGCATTGACTTGGATGTTGCTATAGTCTTCACCACGATTTGACATGTTGGTTGAGAGAACTCTCAAAGTGCATGTTAAATAATTAAAGGAAAATAAAATGGTTGATAAACTGGCAATAAAAAGTCAGAAAGCGGGACTTAAATTGGTTGGTTTTCAATTATTAATCGTTCTTTTTATTGCACTGGTATTAACTGTTTTTTCTTCAACTAAATCAGGATATTCAGGTTTAGCGGGAGGGATAACTTTTATGCTTCCTAATATGATTTTTGTTTTCATGACTTTTGCGCATGCAGGTGCCAGTAAAACAAAATTGATACTTAGGGGGTTCTACGTTGGAGAGGCAATAAAACTAACCCTTACTGTGATTCTATTTAGTATTTTTTTGAAATCTGGGACGCTATTTTTACCGTCTTTTTATATTTCATTTTTACTTTTAGTAGCATCTCAATGGTTAGCACCTTTCTTTTTTTACGATAATAATGGGATAAAAAATGACCGCTAAAGATGAAGTGTTAACTTCTTCCGGGTATATCCAACATCATCTAACAAATGCACAAATGTGTACTGTTGATGGTAGCATTGCATTTAATTATGCTTGTGCTGATGCTGGATTTTGGACTTGGCACATTGACTCTCTCCTATTTTCAGTTGGCCTAGGTGTTCTATTCTTGTTTGTTTTTTACAAGGTAGGGCAAAAAGCAACAACGGGTGTCCCCGGCAAACTCCAATGTGCAGTTGAAATGCTCATGGAATTTGTTAGTAACGCGGTAAAAGATTCTTTTCACGGTCGTAGCCCTGTTATTGCACCATTAGCTCTGACCATATTCGTTTGGATTTTACTAATGAATACGATGGATCTAATACCTGTTGACTTTATTCCTGAAGCCGCCAAACAAATATTAGGTGTTCCTTACCTGAAAGTTGTACCAACAACGGATATGAATATTACTTTTGGATTATCATTAAGTGTATTTGCATTAATTGTTTTTTACTCCATTAAGATCAAAGGAATTACAGGGTTTGTTAAAGAATTAACCCTACAACCTTTTAATCATTGGGCATTTATTCCAGTTAACTTTATTTTGGAAACAATTGCTTTGATTGCGAAGCCGATATCTTTATCTCTTCGTTTGTTTGGTAATCTGTATGCAGGTGAGTTGATCTTTATTCTAATTGCATTAATGCCTTGGTGGAGCCAAGCGGCACTTTCTGTGCCATGGGCAATATTCCACATCCTGGTGATTGTGCTACAGGCCTTTATTTTTATGATGCTGACAATTGTTTACCTCAGTATGGCTCATGAAGATCATTAAATTTTAATTAAACAATTTTACAAACTTTTAAATACTCGGAGAAAAAAATGGAAATTATTATCAGCTCTACGGCTATTGCTGTTGCACTTATGATTGGTCTTGCTGCATTTGGTACGGCCGTTGGTTTTGCTATTCTAGGTGGGAAATTCTTAGAAGCATCTGCGCGCCAACCAGAGATGGGCCCTGCGCTTCAAACTAAAATGTTCATCGTTGCTGGTCTTCTTGATGCTATTTCTATGATTGCGGTTGGTGTTGCACTATTTTTCGTATTCGCAAACCCATTCCTAAGTCAACTACCTGCTTAATATAGGATCCTGATTAACTACATTATTAAGGAGCCGTTATGAATATAAACGCAACCCTATTAGGCCAAGCTATCGCATTTGCGGTATTTGTTTGGTTCTGCATGAAGTATGTGTGGCCACCACTTCTTGCCGCGATAGAAGATCGCCAAAAGAAGATTTCTGATGGTTTAACACAAGCAGAACGAGCAGGGAAAGATCTTGAGTTAGCACAAGCTAAAGCATCTGAAAAGTTAAAAGAAGCTAAGGTACAGGCAGCAGAGATTATTGAACAGGCAAATAAACGTCGTAATCAAATTGTTGAAGCTGCAAAAACAGAAGCTGAGACCGAGCGTCAAAAAATAATTGCGCAAGGTGAAGCAGAAGTTGAAGTGGATCGTAATCGTGTTCGCGAAGAACTCCGTTTAAAGGTTTCAGCTCTTGCCATTGCGGGTGCTGAGAAAATCATTAAGCGTTCTATTGATAAAGAAGCGAACAGCGATATTATCGATAAATTGGTTGCTGAACTATAAGGAGTGAGCTTATGTCTGAATTGACTACCGTAGCTCGCCCTTATGCAAGAGCTGCTTTTGAATTTGCCGTTGATAGTAACAAAATCGAAGCTTGGTCTGAGATGCTGTTTTTTACCGCTGAAGTTGTTAATAATCCAACGATGGTAAAAATATTAACAAGCGATAAAACCGCACAAGAGCTAGCCGAATTGTTTCTTAATGTTTGTGAAGATCAACTCGATGAGAATGGTCAGAACTTCATTAAAATAATGGCTGAAAATGGACGTTTGAGATTTTTACCTCGCGTTGCACAACTTTTCGCTGCATTAGAAGATGAGCATAAAAAACAGGTCGACGTAAATGTTGTATCTGCTTATGGCCTATCTAAAAAGCAACTAGATGAGTTGAGTAAATCGTTAGAAAAACGTCTCGCACGAAAAGTAAATCTACATTGTAGTATTGATAAAACCCTAATTGCCGGAATGGTAGTTACTGTGGGTGACTTAGTGATTGATAGCTCTGCTAAAGGTCAACTAGGTCGATTATCTAATACTTTACAATCTTAATGGGAAATTGGCATGCAACTGAATTCCACTGAAATCAGCGACCTTATCAAGCAGCGAATTGGAAAATTCGAGGCAGTAAGTGAAGCTCGTAATGAAGGTACAATCGTTTCCGTAAGCGATGGTATTGTTCGTATCAATGGCCTTGCTGAATGTATGCAGGGTGAGATGATTGAGCTACCAAATGGTGGCTTTGCGATGGCACTTAACCTTGAGCGTGACTCTGTTGGTGCAGTAGTAATGGGACCTTTCCGTGATCTTCGTGAAGGTCAAAAGGTTAAATCAACTGGACGTATTCTTGAAGTGCCAGTAGGTAAAGGTTTGTTAGGTCGTGTTGTAAACACACTTGGCGCACCCATTGATGGTAAAGGCCCGATTGAAAATGACGGTTATTCTCCTATTGAAGTAATAGCACCTGGCGTAATCGATCGTAAATCTGTTGATCAACCAGTACAAACTGGCTGGAAGTCAATCGATTCAATGGTTCCAATTGGTCGTGGCCAACGTGAATTAATCATTGGTGACCGTCAAGTTGGTAAAACGGCTATTGCAATCGATGCAATCATTAACCAAAAACACACCGGATTATTTTCAATCTATGTTGCGATTGGTCAGAAAGCATCAACCATTGCAAATGTGGTAAATAAACTTGAAGAGCATGGCGCATTAGAAAATACTATTGTTGTTGTTGCTTCTGCATCTGAAACCGCTGCGCTGCAATACCTGGCTCCTTATGCAGGTTGTTCTATGGGTGAATACTTCCGTGACCGTGGTGAAGATGCATTGATCGTATATGATGATTTGTCTAAACAAGCTGTTGCTTATCGTCAAATTTCACTGCTGCTTAAACGTCCGCCTGGTCGTGAAGCATACCCTGGTGATGTTTTCTACCTTCACTCTCGTCTTCTTGAACGTGCATCTCGTGTAAGCGCTGCTTACGTTGAGGCCTTTACTAAAGGTGCAGTGAAAGGTAAAACCGGTTCTTTAACTGCGTTACCTATCATTGAAACACAAGGTGGCGATGTATCAGCATTTGTACCTACTAACGTAATATCTATTACTGACGGTCAGATATTTTTAACAACTGAGCTATTTAATAGTGGTATTCGTCCTGCGGTTGATCCTGGTATTTCAGTATCACGTGTTGGTGGTTCTGCGCAATGTAAAGTGATCAAAAAGCTAGCGGGTGGTATTCGTACCGCACTGGCTCAATACCGTGAATTAGCGGCGTTTGCACAGTTTGCTTCGGATCTTGATGAAACAACACGTAAACAGCTTGACCACGGTAAGAAAGTAACTGAATTAATGAAGCAAAAACAATATGCTCCAATGTCAGTTGCTGAACAAGCGTTATCACTGTTTTCAGCAGAGAAAGGTTATCTAACTGATGTTGATGTTGAAAAAGTATTAGACTTTGAATCATCTCTGATCTCTTATGCTAAAACTGAGCATGCTGAATTCTATGCTCAACTTAATGAAACCGGTGATTACAGCAAAGAAATTGAAGGTCAATTCCATGCTATATTGGAAACTTTCAAAGCGACGCAAACCTGGTAATTAGTTAACTACTTAAACGGTTAATTAATCATTAATTAGGAGCTAGAGAATGGCCGGCGATAAAGAAATTAGAAATAAGATCGCGAGTGTTAAAAACACTCAAAAAATCACTGGTGCCATGGAAATGGTTGCAGCATCAAAGATGCGTCGTGCGCAATTGCGTATGAATAGCAGTCTTTCTTATGCTAAAAGCATGCGCAAAGTGATTGGTCATATCGCACTTGGTGAATTGGAGTATCACCACGCTTATCTTGAAGAAAGAGAGATAAGCCGAGTTGGTTATATTGTTATTTCAAGTGATCGTGGTTTGTGTGGCGGTTTAAATATTAACTTATTTAAACCGCTTGTTGCAGCAATGAAAAAACACTCGGAAGCGAATGTTGAAGTTGATTTAGCTGTAATAGGTTCTAAAGCGGCCACATTCTTCAATGGATTAGGCGCTAACGTAGTTGCTCAAAACTCAGGTTTAGGTGACGCACCATCAGTTAATGATTTAATTGGTTCGGTGAAAATTATGTTAGATGCCTATGACGAAGGTAAGATCGATCGTTTGTTTATAGTTAACAATAAATTCATTAGTACTATGGTTCAAGAGCCAACAATCAGCCAATTATTACCCCTGCCTAAAGCAGAAGGTGATAAGGAAGTTGCTTCTGATAGCTGGGATTACATTTACGAGGGTGAAGCTAAAGATATTTTGGATTCATTATTAGTTCGTTATGTCGAGTCTCAAGTTTATCAGGGTGTTGTTGAAAACTTAGCCTGTGAACAAGTTTCTCGTATGATTGCCATGAAGTCGGCAACCGATAATGCGGGTGACATGATTGATGAGTTACAACTTGTTGCCAATAAAGCACGTCAATCTGCAATTACTCAGGAACTTTCTGAGATTTGTAGTGGTGCGGCTGCGGTATAAGCAGATTAACAAATTTTAGAGGATCAGAGATGAGTACAGGTAAAATCATTCAGGTTATCGGTGCTGTTGTGGATGTTGAATTCCCACAAGAAACTGTGCCGAATATATACAGTGCATTGATCGTGACTGCAAAGAATCTAACCATGGAAGTTCAGCAACAAATTGGCGGCGGCGTTGTACGTTGTATCGCTATGGGTGCTTCTGATGGTTTAAGTCGCGGTTTAGATGTCACTGATACAGGTAAACCAATTACAGTACCCGTTGGTACGGCAACGTTAGGCCGAATCATGAATGTACTGGGCGAGCCTATTGATATGTGTGGTGAAATTGGTGCAACTGAGCATTATGGAATTCACCGCGAAGCCCCTACATACGAAGAGCAATCAGCTTCTGTCGCTACACTAGAAGTAGGTATTAAAGTTATAGACTTAATATGCCCATTCTCTAAAGGTGGTAAAATCGGCCTATTTGGCGGTGCGGGTGTTGGTAAAACAGTTAACATGATGGAACTTATCAATAATATCGCTTTAAAACATTCAGGTTTGTCTGTTTTTGCCGGTGTTGGTGAGCGTACTCGTGAAGGTAACGATTTCTACTTTGAAATGCAGGAAGCCGGTGTTGTTAACGTTGAAAAACCTGAGTTATCAAAAGTAGCGATGGTTTACGGTCAAATGAATGAGCCACCAGGAAACCGTTTACGTGTTGCCCTGACTGGTTTAACTATGGCTGAACGTTTCCGTGATGAAGGTAAAGACGTGTTATTATTTATTGATAATATATATCGTTATACCCTTGCAGGAACTGAAGTATCTGCGTTATTAGGCCGTATGCCTTCTGCTGTTGGTTATCAACCAACACTTGCGGAAGAGATGGGTGTTCTGCAAGAACGTATTACTTCAACTAAGACGGGTTCTATTACATCAATTCAGGCGGTATATGTACCTGCAGATGATTTAACGGATCCGGCTCCGGCAACAACCTTTGCTCACTTAGACGCAACAGTTGTACTTAACCGTAGCATCGCATCAATGGGTTTATACCCGGCGATCGATCCCTTAGATTCTACCTCTCGTCAACTTGATCCATTAGTTGTTGGCCAAGAGCACTATGATATCGCACGTGGCGTACAGGGCACCCTGCAACGTTATAAAGAGCTGAAAGATATTATTGCGATTCTGGGTATGGATGAATTATCTGAAGACGATAAACTGGTCGTATCTCGCGCACGTAAAATCGGCAATTTCTTAACTCAGGCTTATCACGTAGCAGAAGTATTTACTGGTGATCCGGGGATGTACGTACCACTTAAAGACACATTAGCTGGCTTTAAAGGGTTACTCGCTGGGGATTATGATGATCTTCCTGAGCAAGCGTTCCTATACATAGGCGCGATTGAAGAAGCTGTTGAAAAAGCGAAAAAGATGTAATAGCTGGAGATAACTATGACTAAAGCAATGACTACACATTTAGATGTTGTAAGTGCTGAAGAATCTCTTTTTTCTGGGCGCGTTTCACATCTGCAAGTTTCAGGTCAAGAAGGTGAACTGGGTATTATGCCCGGCCACACGCCACTGTTAACGCCTATTAAGCCAGGAATGGTGAAAATGGTTAAGCAGCACGGTGATGAAGAGGTTTTTTATATCTCTGGTGGTTTTCTTGAGGTGCAGCCTGGTGGTGTAACCGTGCTTGCTGATACTGCTATTCGAGGTGCCGATCTTGATAAAGCTAAAGCAGAAGAAGCTAAACGTACGGCACAAGAGCAAATTTCAAATCCGAATCAGGATATTGATTATGCCCTTGTTACTGCTCAATTAGCGCAAGCAATTGCACAACTGCGTGTTATTAAGATGCTTCGAAAGTAATATTAACTTTTGATTAAAAAGGCGACTAATAAGTCGCCTTTTTTTATTTTATTAAAGTGACAGTTTATTCATTTTAATGACCCATTCAGGGAGTTCATTCATTCCTTTTTCTGAAATGCTATAAATACCCCGATCAATTTTTTTAAACCAACCATAATAATTATCCCTTAAAAACAGCGTTGCCTGCGGTTCATTGATGGCATTTTTTATTTCAAAACCTTTACTTGAAGGTAATTCTGATAAGTATTGTGCCACTCTAATACAACGTTGACGGTAAGCGGTTAAAACGGCTTTTGTGGCGTTAGAACCACCCTTTTGAGGATCACCTAGTCGTGTTGAAAACTCTTTTAGCAGCGTACTTTGTTTACGTTTATTTTTAGGAGGTACGTAATAATCCGGATCATTGATGACTTCAACATACTGCCCCGCTTCCTGCATATCAACCACAATTAAACCAATGCCTAAACGTTTGATCAGTTTTTTGACTTTCGAGGTCTGCTTTTTATAAATGGGGCTGTGTTTGGGAATCGCAATATAGACAGTATCGGCGAGAGACAAACGGTCAACAGCTTGTAATAACAGGGTAATATTTAAGCTTAATTTCAGTTCAATAATAATTGTTTTATCGTCTTTTTTAGCGACTAGATCACAATTACTAATTTCCCCTTTGACCTGGTAACCGAGGTTTTTAAGGAACCCTTTGATTGGTAGGTAGAGATCAGATTCTTTGAGTTTATTATTCATTAATATTCTTCATTAATATTTTTCTATGTTGTTTAAATTGATTGAGTATCAGTCTGTATTAAAACATAAAACAGTTTCAAGCTTTGCAGATTCCGGCAGTTATTATTGGTTTTTATAAGGTGAAAGTTGGTCATCTTTAGCCTTAATAATATCAGCTGCCTGATTGATTTTTATTACCTATCTGCTCTTTTAGGGTTAAACATTTTGTTGTTTTAATATTAATCAATAATCTTGCCCTATTCTTAACTTCAATATGAGATCATCTAACTGATTGGCATTGGTATAATAATCTACCATAGGTATAATGGCAGTCATTTTTCTATCATCAACTTAAGCCTAAATTATGCAAAAATTCGATACTAAAACGTTTCAGGGGCTCATTCTTGCACTGCAAGATTTTTGGGCTCGCCAAGGTTGTGCCATTGTTCAACCGCTTGATATGGAAGTGGGTGCCGGTACATTTCATCCGCAAACATTTTTACGTTCAATTGGCCCTGAGCCAATGAACAGCGCCTATGTGCAACCCTGTCGTCGACCTACCGATGGTCGTTATGGTGAAAACCCAAACCGTCTGCAGCAATACTATCAATTCCAAGTGGTTTTAAAGCCGTCACCCAAAAATATTCAAGATCTTTACTTAAAGTCGCTTGAGGAAATCGGTATTGATACTTCCATTCATGATATCCGTTTTGTAGAGGATAACTGGGAATCACCCACGCTCGGCGCATGGGGACTTGGTTGGGAGATTTGGTTAAACGGCATGGAGGTAACGCAGTTTACTTATTTCCAGCAAGTGGGTGGTTTAGAGTGCTCGCCGGTAACCGGTGAAATAACCTATGGTCTGGAGCGTATTGCAATGTACGTGCAGGGTGTTGAAAGTATTTATGACCTTGTCTGGACTGACGGCCCGATGGGTAAATTGACTTACGGAGATATTTTCCATCAAAATGAAGTTGAACAATCAAGCTATAACTTTGAACATGCCGATGTAGATGCTTTATTTAATCAATTTAATCAGTGTGAAAAAGACAGCCAAAAACTGATAGAAGCGGGACTCGCATTGCCTGCCTATGAACAAGTAATGAAAGCATCTCATGCTTTTAATCTGCTCGATGCACGTCATGCCATCTCAGTCACCGAGCGTCAGCGTTACATACTTCGTGTTCGTGCATTATCAAAAGCAGTCGCTGAAGCATATTACGGCAAGCGTGAAGCGCTTGGTTTCCCACTTTGCAAAAACCTAGTTAAATAGAGGCAAGTTTCATGGCACAAGAAAATTTATTGATTGAACTGGGAACTGAAGAGTTACCGCCCAAATCACTGCGTCAACTTGCTGAATCTTTTGCAAGTAATGTTGAAGCTGAATTAAATAAAGCTGAATTATCCTTTGATAGCGTCCGATGGCTAGCATCTCCGCGTCGTTTGGCATTAGTTATTGCTAACTTATCAGACTCGCAAGCGGATAAAATAGTAGAAAAACGTGGTCCTGCGGTAAATGTTGCCTTTGATGCCGAAGGTCAGGCGACCAAAGCTGCACAGGGCTGGGCGCGTTCAAACGGTATTACCGTTGAACAAGCTGAGCGTCTGATCACTGATAAAGGGGAATGGTTATTATTCAAATCCGAGGTTAAAGGGTTATCCGTGGCGGAGCTGATTCCTGAAATCGCCGCAAATGCACTGGCCAAGTTGCCTATTTCCAAGCCGATGCGCTGGGGATCGAGCAGTACGCAATTTATCCGCCCTGTTCATACTGTGACTATGTTATTTGGTTCGCGGTTAATTCAAGGCGAGTTATTAGGTGTTGCATCGGATCGCATTATTCGTGGCCATCGTTTTCTAGGCGAAGCTGAATTGATTATTGATCATGCTGATCAATACGAAACATTATTAGATGATAGCGGTAAAGTGATTGTTGATTATGAACGCCGTAAAGCGATTATTCGTGATCAGGTTGAAGCATTGGCGGCCCATGAAAATGGTGTTGCAGATATTGATGAAAGTCTACTTGAAGAGGTGACCTCATTAGTTGAATGGCCAGTAACCTTGGTTGGGTCCTTTGAAGATAAATTTTTAGACGTCCCTTCCGAAGCCCTTATCTATACAATGAAAGATAATCAAAAATACTTCCCGGTATTAGATAAAGACGGCAAACTGTTACCGCGCTTTATTTTTGTTTCTAATATTGTCAGTCGAGATCCTGCACAAGTCATAAGCGGTAACGAAAAAGTGATTCGTCCACGTTTAGCGGATGCTGAATTCTTTTTTGAGACAGATAAGAAAAAAACCTTAGCAAGCCGTTTAGAATCTTTATCCAGTGTTTTATTTCAACAAAAATTAGGGACGTTAAAAGAAAAATCTGAACGTATTGCTAATGTCGCTGAAGATATCGCTTTGCAAATTAAAGCCGATACAAAACATGCCCAACGTGCCGGTCTTTTATCTAAAACAGATTTAATGACCGATATGGTGATGGAGTTCCCCGATGTGCAAGGCATTATGGGAATGCATTACGCGTTACATGATGGTGAAGAGCAGGAAGTTGCTATTGCCTTAAATGAGCAATACTTACCGCGTTTTGCCGGTGATAAATTACCCACTTCTTTAGTGGCATGTGCTGTTTCTTTAGCAGATAAACTCGATACTTTAGTGGGTATTTTTGGTATTGGTCAAGCACCCAAAGGTGCTGCTGATCCCTTTGCACTGCGTCGTGCTGCAATCGGTTTATTACGTATTATTACTAATAAAAATCTGGATCTGGATCTGGTCGAATTAGTTGAAATTGCGAAACTGCAATATGGTCATAAATTAACTAATGATAACGTGGTACAGGATGTTGTTGATTTCTTGTTTGCCCGATTCCGTGCGACTTATCAAGCTAACGGTTATTCAGTTGAGCTGATTCAATCGGTACTGGTTAGAAGGCCTACCAAGCCTGTTGATTTTGAGAAACGTCTTCAAGCTGTTGCCAAGTTCCAAACATTACCGGAAGCGGCTCCTATTGCCGCCGCCAATAAACGTATTAGTAATATATTAGCTAAAGTCAAAGGGGAGATAAATGCACAGGTAGACCCTTCTTTACTGCAGGAGCCCGCTGAAATCAAATTATCGGAAATTTTAGGCTCTCTAGAATCAACACTAAGGCCTTTATTTGACAACTTAGACTACGAGTCAGCCTTGTTTGAACTCGCGTCTCTAAACGAGCCTGTGGACGAATTCTTTGATAACGTAATGGTAATGGCCGAAGATCCTGCTATCAAAGCGAACCGTCTTGCGATTTTAAATCGTTTGCGTAACTTATTTTTACAAATTGCCGATGTTTCTGTTTTGTAAAAAATCATCGCAGTGCTGTGCAGATAAGTAATATATTGATTAAAAAGCTCAGTTTATACTGAGCTTTTTTGTTACAGATAAAAACGTCTACTTCTTGCTCTTCTCTTACAAAGTGCTTTTGCTCAAATGATAGTTTCATGTGTTTCATGTGAAACATCCCTCTAAAAATAATTAACAAAATATAGGATAGAAACAAAAATGCCCTACTCATTATTTGGAAATAAATTTACACAACATTCAGGCATTACTGAATTAATGGATGATCTTAATGAAGGTGTTCAGGGGGGCGACGATATTTTAATGTTGGGTGGGGGAAATCCTGCTGCCATTCCAGAGATACAAAACAGGCTGCAAGAGCTTATGCAGCAATTATTGTCCGAAGGAAAGTTAATTAATACGCTATCAAATTACGATGGGCCGCAGGGAAAAAATACCTTTATCGATGCACTGGTTGAGTTATTTAATGATCTCTATGATTGGAAATTAACGGCGCAAAATATCATGCTTACCAATGGCAGTCAGAATGCCTTTTTTTATCTCTTTAATTTGTTGGCCGGTGACTTTAGTGATGATAAAAATAAAAAAATATTATTTCCATTAGCACCTGAATATATAGGTTATGCCGATGCAAGTGTGTCTGAAGATGCTTTTGTTGCACAGCGGCCTAAAATAACAGAATTAGCGGACGGATTTTTTAAATATAATGTTGATTTTGATGCCTTAAAAGTAACCGAAGATATCGGCGCTATCTGCGTTTCCAGGCCGACAAATCCAACCGGTAATGTGTTAACCGATGATGAGATAAATCATCTTGATAGATTAGCTAAAAAGAATAATATCCCGTTAATTATCGATAATGCCTATGGTACACCTTTTCCGAATATTATTTTTGAAAATGCCACTCCCTTTTGGAACGCTAATACTATTTTGTGTTTAAGTTTATCTAAATTTGGATTACCCGGAGCACGTTGCGGTATCGTTATCGCCAAGCCTGAAATTATTAAAGCAATGTCTAGCTTATCCGGGATTACGGCTCTATCACCAGGCGGTATTGGCCCTGAAATTGTATTACCTTTAGTTAAATCCAAAGAAATTATCCAATTAAGTAATGAGGTCATTAAACCTTTTTATCAAGGGAAAGCGAACAAAGCTATCACCCTGTTACAGTCAAAAATAACCATTCCGGAATTTAAAATACATAAAGCTGAAGGGGCATTATTTCTTTGGTTATGGTTTAAAGAGTTACCTATCTCTTCCAATGAGTTGTACAAATTACTTAAAAGCAAAGGGTTATTAATTGTATCAGGGCATTATTTTTTCCCTGGTTTAGATCAGAATTGGCAGCATACGCAGGAGTGTATTCGTGTTAATTATGCGCAGGATGACAAGGTAGTTGAGCAAGGTATTACTATTTTGGCCGATACTATTAACGAATTGTATGCGAATAAATAATAGTGTTTCACGTGGAACAGCGAATCTATAGCTAGCAAATAAATCAGTTAGTTATAGATTTGTAATTAAATTGGCGCTGGCAGAATGGGATTGTGAGATGGTGTTATGGTTAACAGAACTGCCGGTATTTCTCAACTATAAGCTTGTAGCCGATAAATATAATAGAGTTAGTTTTAATGAATAAATCACTTTTTCTAAGCGCTTTTAAAACCACTGCCCCGGTGTTGTTTGGTTATATTCCGATGGGCATGGCATTTGGTGTTCTGTTCAACGAACTTGGCTTTCACTGGATTTACGCCTCGCTAATGGCATTGGTTATTTATGCCGGAGCTGCGCAGTTTATGGCTGTCGGCCTGCTGGCTAACCACGCCGGTTTTATGGAAGTGGCAATTACCACTTTGCTGCTCAATTCACGCCATCTGTTTTATGGTATCTCCCTGATCAATAAGTTTAAGACCCGCGGCTTGCGCAAGTTTTATCTGATCTTCGGATTGACCGATGAAACCTATTCATTGCTGACCGGCACACGGCCTACTGACGACAAAGATCAGACTAATTTCTATCTGCTGATCACCGTTTTAAATCATAGTTATTGGATAATTGGCTCTACCTTGGGTGCCATTGTTGGTGCTAATCTGAGTTTTAATACCACCGGACTCGATTTTACCCTGCCGGCGTTATTTATGGTGCTGGCAATCGAGCAGTATAAATCGGTGCGCGAGTCCTGGCCCTTTGTGATGGCTTGCGCCGTGGCTTTTGTGTCTATTTGGCTGTTCAGTCGAGACAATATGCTGCTGATGTCCATTGTGCTCTCGATCATCGTCTTACTACTGTTTCATAAAAGACAAAAATCGACTGAAGCTATTCAAAACGAGTCTATATAAATGCTGATCTCTATTCTGTTATTCATTATCGTCTTACTGCTGTTTCATAAAAGAAAAAAATCGACTGAAGCTATCCAACAGGGATCTTTATAAATGCAGAATATTAACTATTTGTTACTGTTTATTATGGTGATGGCGGTTGCGACTTTTATTACCCGGGTGCTGCCGTTTATTCTGCTCTATAAGATAAGCGACCATCCTATGCTGATTTATTTGGGGCGTTACCTGCCACCGGTGATGATGGTGCTGTTGCTGATTTACTGTTTTAAAGATCTGCGCTTCAGTACCTTTGACGATGGCCCGGCAGAACTTCTGGCGCTTCTTTTAGTCGTCGCTTTGCATCTGTGGCGCGGTAATGCATTGCTCAGTATTATGGCGGGTACCGGTCTGTATATGTTTATCTCCCAGTCGCTGGCTGTTTAGCTGCTGGCGAATTTTTTCTTCTGATTGTAAATTCAGGACATGAGCTAACTGTTTTCTATCTTGTTTCACGTGAAACAAGATAGAAAGAGTCGCTTTTTTAGCTGAAGTTATGAATGATTTTTATCAATAAAAATGCTTTCAACAGGCATATCTCATATCATTCCAACTGACATTTTCAAGGGTGTTTCACGTGAAACACTCTCTACTTTAGCTGCATTCGGGATAATAACTTCACCCTCAATATTTTTATCTTCAAAGTATTTTAATCGAAGATCTCCATGAGAGAAGGCTTATTCGAAAGAAAACTATTTTTAACTTGCTGAGATTCTAGCCAAAACACTGCTGGAATGACGTACTCTAGGTATTTTTCCTTGAGCCGGGCCCAGATTACTTTGTCAAAAAACGAAAAACCACCATGAAAGAGCACAATAAATGTATAAAAATCAATAGACCTCAGGTAGCAAAATCAGTCTATCTGGTATTACAGAGGTTTTCATAGGTAGTAAATTGCCGTCTTTATTTTTGTGGAGTAGTTTTTCAATGTTAGCTGCTGATTTTGGTTTACTGATGTAATAACCCTGAATAGAATGGCAGTTAAAGCGACTTAGAAAATCTAGTTGTTCTTGTGTCTCAACCCCTTCAGCTACTACCGTTAAGTCCAGATTTCTGGATAAATAGATAATAGATTCCAGTATTGCTTGATCCCTTTGTTTACCACCAATATCATTGATAAATGAACGATCAATTTTTAATACATGCAAAGGCAATAATTTCAGATAACGCAAGGATGAATAACCCGTGCCGAAATCATCCAAAGACAGTTGAATTCCCATCGCGTGAATACTATGAAGTATATTCACTACCAGATCAGGATCTTTCATCACCGCAGTCTCAGTAATTTCCAACTCCAACTGAGATGGTTTAAGACCGGTTTCTTGTAGAATTTGAGTTAATGTACTTAGCAGCGATGTATGCTCCAGCTGTCGTACCGACAGATTTACCGCCATTTTTACGGTTGGTGATAACAAACCAGATCTATGCCAGCGGTGAAGCTGCGAACAGGCTTCACGCAGTACCCACTCGCCAATAGGGACTATAAGCCCGGCTTCTTCGGCAACCGGTATAAATTCTTCTGGCGAAATAAGTGCCTGGCCATCGGGTTGCCAACGTAATAGCGCCTCAAGACCGATAATCTGGCCGCTATTTGTATCAACCTGTGGCTGATAATGTAAAAAGAACTCTTTTCGCTGCAGCGCATGACGTAAGCGGTTTTCTAACTCTATTGACTTTGACGCCTGTTGCTGCAGTTCGGCGGTATAAAACTGAAAATTATTTCGCCCTTGTTCTTTCGCCCGGTACATTGCCATATCAGCACGTTTCAACAAAGAGTCTATACACTGCGTCGAGCCTGAGCAGAGTGCAATACCTATGCTGGTACTAATTAATACCTCACGACCCAGGATATTAAAAGGGGCATCCAGGCTGGTTATCATTTTTTGGGCCAGCTTGGCAGCTTTATGAGATTCGGAGTTGACCTCCTCTAAAATCACCATAAATTCATCACCACCTAGCCGACTGACCGTGCCACCTTCTAGGGTCGCCAACTGAAGTCGCTGGGCCACCTGCTGTAAAAGCAGATCACCCACATCATGTCCTAAGGAATCATTAACTTGTTTAAAACGATCCAAATCCAGAAAAAGTAATGCCAGTTTGTTTTTACGGCGGTCAGAGCGGGAAATTGCCTGACTCAGAAGACTGGTAAACAGTGCTCGATTGGGTAGCCCGGTGAGGCAGTCATATTGTGCAAGACGGGTTAATTGTTGTTCTGTTTTTTTGCGCTCACTGATATCCTGAAATACCAATACTATACCGGAGCTTTCGGAGTTGGTTTTACAAATCGGACTGGCGGTAAACTCAACCGGGAAGCTGCTGCCATCAAAGCAATGAAAGGACTGCTGATCATCATGGATAATACGTTTAGATAATGCGGTATGATGAAGCGCACAGTCTTTAAAAGGGGATGTTAGATTATCAGTGCCCTGAATATGAGCATAATCAATACCCAGTATAGTATCATCGTTATACATCAGTAGCTGTTTGGCAGCTGGATTGGCAAAGTTTATCTTTCCCATCGGATCCAGACTGATAATACCTTCGGCAGTTGATTTTAGGAGCAGTTCATTGTGATCTTTTACCCGCTTTAGCTCGCATAGACTGTTCTCCAGCAGGCTCTTATTATTACTCAACTGCAGAAAAAAACGTACTTTTCTCTGCAATATATGGGGCTGAATCGGTTTATAAAGGTAATCGACAGCACCGACATCATAACCTTTGAATTCAAAGCTCTCATCTTTGTCAGCCGCTGTAACAAAGATGATCGGTGTATGCTGGCTGTTGAGGTTGCCACGAATCAGTTCCGCGGTTTCAAAACCATCCATTTCCGGCATCATTACGTCGAGCAGAATCATCGAAAAGTCATGACGTAATAAAAATCCCAGCGCTTCAATACCGGACTGCGCAGTGTAAAGCTCAGCATCTATTAACTCAAGCACCCGTTTCATCGAACGAATATTTTCTATTCGGTCATCGACAATCAGAATTTTGGGTTGCGGAATATTATTTGGCATCACGAATCTCTCTTCTTTTATTTCTAATATTTATCGCCTAACTACAACAGTCTTGGCGTTTGATATAACTAAGCGTGATCTCAGCAATCTATACCCAAATAATATGGATATAGATAACTCTTCGATCAATCAAACGTCTTGCTCTCATTAATTGCTTGTATGTCATTTTAGGTTGCTTGCTTATCCACATTGATATTAATCATCGCTGTACTGAATCTCTGCCAGCAGGAAACCGATTTCTTCCAGATCCAGTATCCAATCGACGTCCGTTGCTTTGATCGCTGCTCTTGGCATAATATCTACTGCCGCCGTTGTAGGTCGCTGAACAATTGTCAGTCCCCCTGCTTCCTTAACTTGCTTAAGCCCTTTGCTGCCATCGGTATTCGCCCCGGTCAGAATGATCCCGACCAGCCGATTCGCATAACTATCTGCCGCGCTTTCTAGCAGGACATCAATTGAGGGACGACAATAATTGACCCGTGGATCAATTGATAAACTAAAGTGTCCCTCATTTTCAACCAGCAGATGGTAACCCGCAGGTGCAATGTAAACCTGACCGGGTAATAATGGTTGCTTATCCTCGACCTCAACCACAGGTAAAACACAATACTGCTTGAAATACTGATGCAGATAGCTGCCGGAGCCCTCCAGACGGTGCAGCACGATAACGATCGGCAAGGAAAAGGACTCCGGCAGCTGCGCAAGTATAAGCGGTAGCGCCTGTATAGCACCTGCTGAACCGCCAATGATCACCAGATCATAACTACGGTTAACAGCTTTCACTGCGTCGGCCTGTTAGCAGATTAGCTGCCATCACATCACTCAATGGCAGGGGGATATTTACATTAGTGCCTCTATGTGCCTGCAATAATACTGCCTGCTCGAACGTTTCAACCCTTATTTTAACTGCTTTCACTGTGCAGATGCTTATATATTTTCTGCTCTGCAACTTGTGCTTCAAAGAGCTTATCAACCGTTGAAAACTTCAGTGATTCTTTGCTGCCCAGGCATAAAAAACCATGTGGTGATAGGCTGTTGTGCAGTAATGTTAATACTCGGTTCTGTAAATCTTGGTCGAAATAGATCAGTACGTTACGACAAATGACCAACTGCATTTCACCAAAAACACCGTCACTGACCAGATTGTGATTGGCAAAAATCACATTTTCCTTAAGCATTTCCAGCATCTTTGCTCCGCCATATCTGGCGTGATAATAATCGGTAAAAAGGCTTTTGCCGCCCGCGCTGATATAATTATCGCTATACTGCTGGATCCGCTGCAGAGGATAGATGCCCTCTTTGGCCACCGCCAGCGAGTGACTGTTATAATCGGTAGCATAGATTTGCGTCCGTTCGTATAGCCCCTCTTCCTTTAACAGGATCGCCAGTGAATAAACTTCCTCGCCCGTAGCACAACCTGCATGCCATATTTTGATGTAAGGGTAAGTCTTTAATACCGGAATGATTTCCTTGCGTAGTGACTGAAAAAAAGTGGGATCACGGAACATATCCGTGACGGTCACTGACATTATCTTTAAAAAACCATCAAAAAATGCTTCATCATGAAGAATAGGAGCGATTAGATCAGTGATCCGGCTGACACCTGCACGCTGCATATACTGAGTAATGCGGCGCTTTAAAGAGGCTTTGGCGTAGTGGCGAAAGTCATAACCGTAACGCTGGAAAATCGAATCCAAAAGCAACTCAATCTCTATTCTCTGTAATTCTTTATCATCTACTTGGATCATCTAAATAACCATATTTTCATGATGGCAATAAGTTTATCGACATCAATCGGTTTTATACAATAGTCGTTGGCACCAGCTTCAATACTTTTTGTCCGATCTTCCGGCATCGCTTTGGCCGTCAGAGCAATGATTGGCAACTTTTTAAAGCGTGTCTGCGAGCGAATTTTACGCATCGCCTCATAGCCGTCCATCACCGGCATCATAATATCCATCAACACCAGTTCAATATTTTCTTCCTCGGCCAGTTTCTGCAATGCCAGTTTACCGTTATCAGCCATAATTACCTCTAAACCATATTCCCGCAGTACCTTGGATAAAGCGTAGGTGTTACGCAGATCGTCATCTACTAACAATATCTTGCGTCCTTGCAGCACTAGCTCCGAGTTGTGCAGCATCTTGATAATCTTACGTTGATCATGGGGCAATGAGGAATCAACACTGTGCAAAAATAGTGTGGTCTCATCCAGTAATCGTTCTGGCGAGTTGGCACCTTTAATCACAATACTGCTGGTGTATTGACTTAATTCCTTATATTCCTCACTGCTCAACTCACGGCCTGTGTAAACTATGATAGGAGGCAAGGTAATGCTTTTATTGTGACGCAGACGATTCAACAGTTCAAAACCACTAATATCCGGCAATGACAGATCTAAAATGACACAGTGGAACAGCTCGCTTAACAGTTTTTCTTGTGCCTCTCTGCCGGTGCTAACGGAGCAAATTTCAATATTCTTGTTGGCGATTAAGCGAGTGACGGCTAAACGATTATTATTATCGTCTTCGACCAGTAAAACCCGTTTAATGGAATCCTGCAGCAAGTGCTCAATATTGCAGAACAGGGAATCAATATCCTCACCCGATACCGGTTTAGTCAAAAATCCGACCGCGCCTATCTGTAATACTTCGGTATTTTTATCCTCGGCCGATAGGATATGCACTGGAATATGGCGGGTATTGATATTCTGCTTGAGTTGCTCTAATACCTGCCGACCACTGATATCGGGTAATCCGAGATCGAGAACAATAGCACTTGGCTGATACATCGCTGCCAACTCTAATCCCTCTCTGCCTGTCAATGCGGATAGACCCCGGTAGCCCTTATGGCGTGATAGATCGATCAGAATGCGCATAAATGAGGGATCATCTTCGATCACCAGTACCGATTTTTCACCCGCCTTCAGAATGTCGCGGTCATCGGCAAAAGTGTTTTTTTCCTGAAGTGTTTTCTCTCTTGCTGGTACGGGGCTCAGGGGGCTCTTTAGCAGATCTGCCTTTGTGCTAACCTCGACCACTTCCTCGCGTGTATTATCTGCTGTGGGGACACTGATTTCCAGTGGTTCCTGATGGGTTTTAGACTCCCGAGTGTTTGCTTTCAGCGGCTGTTTTGCAGCCAGACCCAACCGCCTATCCAATGGCAGATACAAGGTGAAAGTACTGCCCTCACCTTCTTTACTCTGCAGCTGTATTTCTCCACCCATCAGCTTGACCAGCTCCCGGGAAATAGTTAACCCCAGTCCAGTGCCGCCATAATTTCGGCTGGTGGATCCATCTCCCTGTTGAAAAGCTTCAAATACACTTTCCTGGTTATCGGCAGAAATACCGATACCGGTATCGCTTACGGCAAAGCCAAGGGTGTTCCGCCCTCGCAGAGCCGGGTTATCAAAGCGGACTGATGGCCCAGGCTGTATTACTTTAAGAGAGACTGTTCCATGATGAGTAAATTTAATGCCGTTGGATAACAGGTTACGCAGTACCTGTTCAATGCGCTGTGGATCGCTGAAAAAATCATCAGATAATACGTCTTCTTTATCAAAGCACAATTCGACACCTTTTTTATTAGCAACCGGCTTGAACTGTCTGCCCAGATTAACGAGCAGGTTATTAATTGAGAATTGTTCAAAGTGGATATCCAATTTACCGGCCTCTACCTTGGAAAGATCCAGAATATCGTTGATCAAGGCCAGTAAGGATTGACCTCCCTCGTATATTACTCGAGCATCTTCCTGTTGCTCTTCGTTCAAGTTCCCCTGACTATTTTTGGCCAGAGACTGGGAAAGAATTAACAGACTATTGAGCGGGGTGCGTAATTCGTGAGACATATTGGCCAGAAATTCTGACTTGTAGCGGCTCGCTTTCTCCAGATTATTAGCTTGTATTTCAACCGCCTGTTTGGCGCGCTCAATAACAGTATTTTTTTCTGTCATTTCTGCGGTCTGCCGCTCAAGTTCTTCGGAACGCTCTTCTAATTCGGAATTGATTTGTTGCAGCTCTTCGCTCTTGTTGCGCAGTGACTCTTCGGATTTAACCAGCATAGTTGACTGCTCTTCCAACTCTTCATTGGAGGCCCTCAGCTCTTCCTGCTGCGCCTGCAGCTCTTCAGATTGAAGTTTTGACTCCTCCAACATGTCAACCAGCTGCTGCCTAGTACGCGTCACGTGCAGGGTGATAGCAATACCACTGGCGACACTCTCCAGAAATTCTAACTCGATTTGAGAATATTTTCGACTAACGCCCAGTGCCAATACGGCTTGTACCTTATTTTCATGTACCAGTGGTAGAACGAAAATATCAGTTGGAGTGGATTCACTTATGCCGGTATTAATAAGCAAGTCGTTGTGATCATCGGGTAGCTGATGATAGAGAATACTCTGTTGCTCCAGTGCAGCCTGTCCAATCAATCCCTCGCCAAACTGGAAGACGTTGTCATTGTTGTTACGTCTTTTAAAAGCATAACTGGAAACCAGTTGCAACTGCTTGCCTTCCGCCAGATAACAGCTCCCTACTTGTGCGTTCAGGTATTTGGCCAGATAGGTAATGACCAGCTGACTTAAAGATACCAGCTCGTGTTCACTGCGCATTTTGGAGTGCAGTTCTGCAATGCCATTCTTCAGCCAGGTCTGATTCTTCCTTTCAAAAGCTGAGTTTTTCAGGTTTTCTGACATTTTATTAATAGAGAGTGCCAGCTGATCCTGTTGCCCAAGCACCCGCACCTGCGTGGCGAAATCCTCTGCAGCTGTCGCTTTAACGACTACTTCCAGATGTTGTAAGCGTTGTATGGTTTGATTAGTATATTCGCCTAAAAGGCCAATTTCATCTTGCGAGGTTATATCAACAACCACATCAAGATCACCCTTTGCCAGCCTTTGAGTCGCTTCCACCAATTTCCCGATGCGACGGGTAATGCCTGTAGCGGCAAAATAAGACAATACAAAACCCAACATCATGAAGATCAGAATGCCGCCGATAAACACCAGTTGTGCCCATGCGAGAGTATCCTGAACCAATTTTTGTTGCTTGAGCAGGAAGCTTTTTTCTTCAGCTATCAGTTCAGCCTGTTTATCTTTCACTTTGGTCAGTAAGGCATTTCCATAAAGAAAACTCTTTAGTAATACAGGCTTTGGGGAATATATATCGACATTCATCCGCTGAGCTATAATCTGAGGTTCAACCTCTTCGACTAGCCAAGTATCAATGATATGTTTTATCTCCAGCGCAATATCCAAAGTAAATTTGGACTTTTCAGCGTGGATGCTCAGTCCTTCCAGTAATATGGCAAAGTCTGTATCAAACTCATTGCGTTCTTGTTCAAAGGTCTGCAAAAATTCAGGATTACCACTTTTTAAAAAACCATAGCCGTTTATAAGCAGTGATTTTGAAGATACCTGCATAGCTAACGTATGTTCTAGTGTTTGATGAGCACGGTCCAGTTCTTCATTGGATTTTATGATTTCCCTGGTTGTATAAAGCATGCTTGCCACTACTATGATTGCAACCAGCGCTCGTATCAAATTAATGATCACAAGACGCGAGGCTATGGATTGCTTAAATTTCATCTATGTGGCTCCTGAATTTCAGATAATACGATCACACTGTCGTTATTTTTATTTACACAACTATTTACGGGCAACACTTCCACTTTTTAACACAGCTAACGGTTTACCAAACAAATACCTCTGCGCATAATCGCAGCCCAGATCCTTGAGTATTTCGTATTGCACTTTAAATTTCACCCTCTCGCCCGGCAAAATAAAGCTACGAGCTCTTTTAAGTTTATTCACCGGCAAGTGTTTTAAGTGACTGAGTGCTAAATTCGTCGATCTATGTCTCATTACGTACTTACTCTTGTAAGATATTGACTGTTTTTTTAAATTTTAATGCTATAATTTTGATGATATTTGATATTTGATATTTGATATTTGATATTTGATATTTGATATTTGATATTTGATATTTGATATTTGATATTTGATATTTGATATTTGATATTATATCGGCAGACCGCTGACTATTTTTTTATTAACAGCAACATATTGTCTAAACGCATATATTGATGCGCCAGCCAATAGAAACCAATAAAAATAATAAAGTCTGTTCATTTGCAGTAATCCCACCTTAGATTCAAAGAATAAGTCGATAAATTGAATAGGTAGAAAAAACAACTAAGTGAAATTTAAGGGAGGGTCAAATCAGCAGTCAAGCTCAATTAGCCATAAAAATTCTTGGCCTTGCAGTGAAAAATATTTAGCCTTAACGACTTCCTGTGATTCTGTTTTCTACGGCATACATTATAGATAATTAGTAAACATACATAGAATAATTTTCAATTAATTCGGATGTAAGTCACATTTCTGTTCAACTACTCTGCCCACGCCTTAAACTCAACAGGCGCAATAGTACTAAGCGACCATTCAGTTAGCCAAACAGACAAAAGTAAGAATGCTTTAATCTTGGCGCTTAATAATTATCCATACATCATACATAACTTACCTGTAGACAGAATTTTTTATTCAAAGGATATTACCAAGAAGTGGCTTATGGAACAGGTCAAGTTATTGATATTGAATTTGTACGAGTTGTCGCTGAAGATCATGCCAAATACCTGAAAGTGAATTTGAGAAACGCTTTAATAGCGTATCCCGCTGGTGTTAATAGTCGAATTCAAAATGGTAATAGAGTGAAAGCATATGCAGCATGTCTCTCTTAATACTAATTATACTTAAGTGATCAGATTTACCATTAAAAATCATTCCGGTGGTTTTGTGAGCGTAAATTTTTCCTTTTAAGCAACTGATTATAAATTTAATGCTTTTAGTATTACTGAGATGTTTTGCAGGCTAAAAAAAATGCCCGTCAGTAGCAAACTGACGGGCATTTTATGGTGTTTTATTTTGGCTTATTATTAGATATCTAAGTTTTCAGCCCGCAGTGCATTTTTTTCTATAAACTCACGTCTAGGTTCAACATGATCGCCCATTAAGGTCGAGAACAGTTGGTCAGCACCCACCGCATCCTGGATTGTTACCTGCAGCATACGGCGCGCACTAGGATCCATCGTGGTTTCCCATAGCTGGCCAGGGTTCATCTCTCCCAGCCCTTTATAACGCTGTATATAAAGGCCACGTTTTGCTTCATGCATTAACCAGTTTACCGCTTCAATAAAGTTCTTAACTTCTTTTCTGCGCTCACCACGTTTTATATATGCACCCTCTTCCAGAAGGTTCTGTATTTCATTACCCAATGAAACCAAAGATTTGTAACCGGATGATCCAAAAAACTCTTCATCAAGCTGATAGCGGTTATCCACACCATGTTTACGCACGATAACAATCACATTGTTGGTCAGTTCATCTTCAGATTTAATGACTTCAGTTTTATAAATTGTGCCACCTAAATCTTCTCGATTTAAGGTTGCGACAATATCGTTTGCCCATTCTGAGACAAGCGAATAATTAGCCAGATTATCGGCCGTGAGTTCAGGTTTATAGATAAGCTTATTTAACATCGCAGAGGGATAACGGCGAGATAAACGTGTAATAGTATCTTGAACACTACGGTAACGCTGAATCATACTTTCCAGTTCGATGCCGGAAATACCGGGTGCATCGGAATTTATATGCAGTGATGAATTTTCCATTGCTAACCGGGTTAAGAATGCCTGCATTGCAGCTTCATCTTTAACGTAATCTTCCTGCTTACCTTTTTTAATTTTATATAAAGGCGGTTGAGCAATATAGATATAACCATTTTCAATTAATTCCGGCATTTGACGGAAGAAAAAGGTCAGTAACAATGTCCGGATGTGAGAACCATCGACATCGGCATCGGTCATAATAATAATATGATGATAACGGGTTTTTTCCGGATTATATTCATCGCGGCCAATACCACAACCTAAGGCTGTGATTAAGGTTGCTACTTCCTGGGAAGAAAGCATTTTATCAAAGCGTGCTTTTTCAACATTCAGGATTTTACCTTTAAGCGGTAATATCGCCTGGTTTTTACGCGAACGTCCCTGCTTAGCGCTGCCGCCAGCGGAGTCCCCTTCCACAATATAGAGTTCAGAAAGAGCGGGATCTTTTTCCTGGCAATCAGCCAGTTTTCCGGGTAAACCAGCCAAATCTAAGGCACCTTTACGGCGTGTCATATCACGGGCTTTACGGGCTGCCTCACGTGCTCGTGCGGCATCAATAATTTTACCCGTTATAATTCTGGCTTCAGCAGGATTTTCCAGTAAAAATTCCTGCAGATGTTCATTCATTGCACCTTCGACAACAGGTCGTACTTCAGATGAAACTAAACGGTCTTTTGTTTGTGAAGAGAACTTAGGATCCGGCACTTTTACGGATATAACAGCGGTTAAACCTTCGCGTGAATCACCGCCTTCAGTGGCTGTTTTATTCTTCGCGTTTTTAACCTTACCCATTTCCTTTTCCATGTAATTATTTAAGGTACGAGTTAATGCACCACGGAAACCGGTTAAATGAGAACCACCATCTTTTTGCGGGATATTATTGGTAAAACAGTAGATGTTTTCCTGAAAACCATCATTCCACTGCATTGCCACTTCTACATTAGTGCCATCTTCATGATCTGTTGAGAAGTGAAAAATCTTCTGGTGAATAGGGGTTTTGTTTTTATTTAAATAATTAACAAAGGCTTCAATACCACCTTCATAATGAAAATGATCCGACTTATCTTCTTCGCGTTTATCAAAAAGTTTGATTGACACACCGGAGTTTAAGAAAGAAAGCTCACGTAATCTTTTTGCCAGAATATCGTAGTGAAACAGTGTGTCAGAGAAGGTTTCTTTACTAGGCCAAAAACGCAGTTCTGTACCAGTTTGTTCAGTATCACCAATAATGGCGATGGGTGCCTCGGGCACACCATGAATATAAGTTTGTTGATAAATATGACCATGGCGTTTAACCGTTAAGCGCAGCTTTTCTGAAAGCGCATTAACCACGGAAACACCCACACCATGCAGACCACCGGAAACTTTGTAAGAGTTATCATCAAACTTACCACCGGCGTGTAACACGGTCATAATAACTTCGGCTGCTGAAACACCCTCTTCTTCATGCATATCAACAGGAATACCGCGGCCATCATCACGTACAGAAACTGAGCCGTCGGTATGGATTGTAGTAATAATATCAGTACAAAAACCCGCCAATGTTTCATCAATTGAGTTATCTAAAACCTCAAAAACCATATGATGTAAACCGGTGCCATCATCTGTGTCGCCAATATACATGCCAGGGCGTTTGCGAACCGCATCTAACCCTTTTAGTACTTTAATACTTGACGAATCATAACTATTTTCAGCCATCAAACTTTCACCTATTCTACTGTAATCTTACCGTGCTCCACGTGAAACACAGTCTGTTCCTGTCCAAATAATCGATCAATATTTTCTGCTGCAATAACACTGATAAATATTTGGGCATTCGAATTTATAATATGCTTTGCTAATATCTGTTGTTTGTTCTGATCTAATTCAGAACTAAAATCGTCAATTAAAAAAACACACTGTTTATTATCAAAAGAGTTTAAAAATAATCCCTGCGCTAAGCGTAAGGCGTAAACAAATAACTTTAACTGCCCTCTTGATAATACATCGCTAACAGGTATTCCATTGATTTTAAAGCGCAGATCTGCTTTTTGAGGCCCAGCACTGGTATAACCAATTTGTTTGTCGCGATAAAAATTATCAAACAGATAATCTTGTAATGATTTATTGTTTTTATCCCAGCCGCAAAAGAACTGACTAGTAATAGAAAAATCAGGTAAAAAATCGGCTAATGTTTGTTTTACTAATGGCATTAGCAACTCAAAATAAGCTTCTCGTTGTTGACTGATTTCTTCACTTAAAATACAAAGTTCATTATCCCATATTTGGAGCTCGTTGTAAGTTTTACATTGCTTTAAAGCGGCATTACGTTGCTTTAAAAGTCGTTTAATACGCGACCAGTTAGGGTAAAAAATAGGATCATGGTAGAAAACCCCCCAATCTAAAAAAGCACGCCGGTTTTTAGGGCTTCCTGAGAGTAAAGTGTAACCTTCCGGGGTAATAAGTTGTAATGGCAAGTATTGGGTTAAATTAGCTAATTTTTTGCAGTAACTGCCATTAATTTTTAATAACGTTTCACCACTTTTACTTTTTTGTAAACCAATCGGAATTGATCCGTTATTATTTTGAATTTCGCTAAAAAGCGTAAAGGATTTAGATTCGTGTTCAACCACGCGACTGGTTAAGTGAGTACGAAAAGAGCGACCGAGTCCAAGAAAGTAAATCGCTTCAAGCAGTGCTGTTTTACCACTGCCATTAGGCCCTACGACTACATTTATTTTAGGATTAAAATCGAGTGTGGCCGAGTTTATATTGCGAAACTGATGGATAATCAATCTACTGAGTGACATATAAGCACACTTTAATGGAAAATATTTTTTTGAGGATTTGTGTCACCTGAGGTAACTGCTATAAGCGCATTGGCATAAGCACATAAAGTGAGTCATCACTATCAATTGATTCTATTAGTGCACTGTGATCTGAATTACTAAATGTTATTTTAACCTGTTCACTTTTTAGGGTGTTTAAGACATCTAAAACGTAGCTTACATTAAAGCCGATTTCTAAGTTGGCGGAGTGATAATCAACATCTATATATTCTTCAGCTTCCTCTCTTTCCGGATTGTTTGCGGTAATTTGCAGAAGATTTTCAGAAAGAATTAAACGTACCCCTCTGAATTTTTCGTTGGATAAAATGGCCGCACGAGAAAAAGCCTGCTTTAATGATTCCCGATTAGAAATTAACTCTTTATCACCATTTTTAGGGATAACGCGGCGATAATCCGGAAAGCGGCCATCGACCAATTTAGTGGTAAAAATAAAGCCATCTATTACGGCGCGCAAATTATTTTGCCCGATTTGAATGGTGACATTTGCCTGATCATTATCGAGCAGCTTAACTAACTCTATCACCCCTTTTCTTGGCACAATCACAGACTGTTGCTCAATAACTTGATTAAGCTTTATTGAGCAGGAGGCAAGTCGATGCCCATCGGTTGCTACGCTGCGTAAGGTCTGTTCAGAAGCTTCAAAATACATGCCGTTAAGATAATAGCGCACATCTTGGCTGGCCATCGCAAACTGGGTGAATTCGATCAGTTTTTTAAACTCAGCTTGAGGAACCGTTAACTCAACCAGGCTTTGCCAGGATTCTATATTAGGAAAATCAACAGCTGGCAATGAAGATAGTAAGTAACGACTACGGCCTGAGCGTATGGTTACTTTCTCTTCTTTTACCTGAAACTTGATTTCACAGGGCTCAGATAAACCCCGACAAATATCCAGTAATTTTCTAGCAGGAACAGTAATAACACCATTCTCACTGGGATTTTCCAGTGCGATAACGGCAATCAGTTCAACTTCCAGATCTGTTCCCGTTAGGCTTAATTGGTTATCTTTAACTTCAATTAAAATATTAGCCATTATAGGTAACGCGGGACGCCCGCCGGCGACGGAGCTAACAACGAGTTGCAGCGGACGAAGAAATGCTTCTCTAGAAATTGAAAAATGCATAATCAAACTTACCTTATAGCAATTACATTAAATAAGTGGTCAATGTTAGACGCGGAGGAAATTGACAGGAGTTACTCATTAAGCCATTTATCCTTTAAATTACTTAACGAGTTGCTCGCTCTGTTTTTAATCCAAATAAATTATCAACAGTTTTGACGGGCTGGATCAGATCTGCTTTGTCTACATCGAAAGTGTGCGGATCAGAATTTTATAATCCTCTTGAATATCATTATTTTCTCGACGTAACTCTTGGACTTTTCTGCACGCATGTAAAACCGTGGTGTGATCTCGTCCGCCAAATGCCTCTCCAATCTCCGGCAGGCTATGTTGAGTTAACTCTTTAGCTAATGCCATGGCAATTTGACGAGGGCGGGCTACGGTCCGGGTACGGCGTTTTGAAGACATATCGGATATTTTAATACGATAATGCTGAGCGACTATTTTTTGAATATTGTCAATAGTCGTCTGTTTGGTATGCACCGCCAGCATATCGCGTAGCGCATCTTGTACTAGAGATATCGTTATACCTTGACCGGTGAATTGTGCTTTTGCAGAAATATTAGCAATCGCCCCTTCTAAAACACGCACGTCGGTAATAGTTAAGCGCTTAGCAATAAAGAAAGCCACATCATCGGGCAGTTTTAGGCCGCGTTCTTCGGCTTTAGTGATTAAAATTGCAACCCGTGTTTCCAATTCAGGCGGATCAATGGGAATGGATAATCCCCAACCAAAACGGGTTCGTAAACGCTCGTCAATACCTTCAATTTCCTTGGGAAAACGGTCACTGGTTAAAATAACCTGTTGATGCGCATCCAACATAGAATTAAAGGTTTGGAAAAGTACTTCTTGAGAGCGATCTTTACCGGCAAAGAAATGAATATCATCAATAAGCAGAGCATCAAGTGATGCATAATATTCTTTAAACTGTTCGATAGTATTGTTACGGATCGAGTTAATCATATCCTGCACAAAACGCTCTGAGCGGATATAGACCACTTTACTCTCAGGATTTTCTGCGAGAATGGCATTGCCAACAGCATGTAATAAATGTGTCTTACCTAAACCTGGATGCGCATATAAAAACAGGGGATTGTATACATCACCCGGGTTTTCAGCTATTTGCTGGGTTGTTGCGATAGCGAAATTATTTGATTTACCTTCAACAAAATTATCAAAAGTGTATTTTTTTATTAAATTACTTTTGTGAGGAACTCTATGGGCTTTGCTTTCGCCTTCCCAAGGTTGATTGGTAAGAGGTGCCTGGGTAGGGATTTGCTTTGCTGGTTTTTTTTCAACAGAACTAACATTACCCACCATTAAACGAATCTTCACCGAGTGATTAGGATTTTCCTGATTAACAAGTTGTTGGACCTTATCTTCAATCGTCGCCATGTATTTATTACGCACCCATTCGCTGGTATATTTATTAGGAGAATAAAGTGACAGGGTTGAATGATTAAAATCTGCTTGAAGAGGACGTAACCAAGTACTAAAGTCTCCGGCTGACAGTTCATCTTTTAATTGTGCTAGGCACTCTTGCCAAATTGCCAGGGACATCACTAACTCCAGTTATTAAATTCGGGCGCATAATTCTACCGCTAAGATCTGTTTTCCGCCACAAGATCCTTGCATAAATAAGTAAAAAAGATCCTTGTGTTTGTGAGCATTAAATGCACCTTGATTACTTTCTTGTATTAAATGCTGCTGACTTAAAGAATTTTGTTTCATCTGCTTATCAGAGGCAATTTTTAAACCGCTTTATCCGTTGCTGCACTAAAATATCATGGTTGTAATCTGCTGAAAAATAAAATCATCACTGGAGCGATGCTACCCATAGAAAACTTATCTGCTCAGCTTTCTTTAATAAGTTAGTCTTTACTTTTTTATTTTTTAGACATGATTGAGGCTTTATCAATGAGCATTTTTTACGGGGGGTACACGCATTTAACAAGCCCTGGAATTGCGGGGTAACTGCTGATAAAAAATCATCAGACAGACGGTTTATTAAAATGAAACACATTTTAAAACAGCATATTATACCATCACTTTGATTATTCATCTTCCAAAATAAAGACCTTAATATCCCTATAAATGACTGTGTATTAAGACATCTTCATTGTTGGGTTGTTTATGGACTAAAGGTGCTAATCCCTCCGCGAGTGCTTGTTTATAGATTTGATTCATTTTTAATGCTAAATAAAGATCTGAACGTATCAATACCCCGCCATCGGTGGTTGATACACTGGCTAACTCACACCACTTGAGCATTTGCCGCTTGCGTCCCGCTACCACCAGGCGAATACCGAGTTTTTTTAATATAATATGCAAATCTGCAAGCATGGCCATTACACTCAAATCTAAGTGCGTAAAACAGGGCACTGCATCAATAATCAGACACTCAACACCTTCTTCAGCTGCTATCTTCCTAAGCAGCTGGCGTTTAAAGTACAGCGCATTAAAATAGGTCAGCGGTGAATTAAAGCGATAAATAAATACACCATGTATAGGTATAGCTTTTTTCGCACTATCTATGCTGCGTATGACCCCTTTATGATCAAGACCTAACACTTGCTCCGTGGGGCGCATTACAACGCGTAAGAATTGAAATAAACCTAACAGTACTGCCAGAGTGATCCCGGGAATAACACCAATAAAGAGCACTGCTAATAAGGTTGTGAACGCCAGAAAAAAAGCCGAATTATCCCGTTTGCGCAGCTGCCACAGCGCCTTTAGATCAATCAGCGATAAGGATGCAATAACCAGCACAATACCCAATGCTGCCGAAGGGATATATTGTAATGGCGCAGTCAAAAATAATGCGATCAGAGTAATTAATAAAGCCGCTATAATAGAGACCCACTGCGTTTTCCCGCCATTGGCATCATTAACGGCGGTGCGCGAATCAGCACCACTGACGGCAAACCCCTGGGAGAATGCGGAAGCGATATTAGCCAGACCCAAAGCCATAAACTCTTTATCAGCATCAATATCATAACCATTTTTGGCTGCAAAACTGCGTGCCGTCAGCATCATACTGACAAAACTTACCATCGCCAGATTAAGTGCCGGCATCACCAGTTCACGTGCTATACCAAGATCAAAGGCCGGTGTCTGAAATATCGGTAGTCCAGATTGAATCGCCCCGACTGTTTTAATTTCAAAGGTACCCAAGTTAAAAAACCAGACCGCAAAAGCGCTGATTATCATCACCGCTAATGCGGCAGGCCACTGAGGACGAAAACGTTTAATTAACAAAAAGACAAATAGGGCCACTAAGCTTATTAATATTGTTGGTCTATGAAATTGGGTAATATAACGGGGCAAGTCAGCGAGGCGTTCAATCAGATAAGGATGTTCGAATTTAAAGCCAAAAACTTTAGAAAATTGACCGACAATAATGGTGATTGCAACACCATTTAACAGCCCCATTAAAATCGGTTTGGACAGAAAGTCAGCCAGTACTCCAAGCTTAAATCTACTGGCAAGCAAACACCAAATACCGGTCATCCCGGTCATGGTCATAACCAGTTGCCAATGTTTAACCGGATCCCCAGCGGCTAACGGGGTTACAACTGCTGCAATGACCGCACAGGTTGCCGCATCGGGACCCACTATTAATTGCCGTGAAGTACCAAATAGCGCATAAACCAACATTGGTAGAATACAGGAATACAACCCCACTACCGCATTAACACCGGTCAATTGGGCATAGGCAATAGCAACTGGCAGGGCAACGGCCACCACAGATAACGCAGCACGGATATCATCACGAAACCATTGCCGTTGGTAATTCAGCAGACCTTCTAACCCGGGCATAAACGAATACAAGCGAGCAAACTTCAAGGGGGACCTCTTTATCTGTGGAGAATTAAAAATCGGAAAGTGCCCAATATTATGCCCGATATAAAAGAAAAACAATGTTCTGCTGGCTAATAATAAAGCAGATATTAAAACTGCAGCATTGACTGGAAACTTAACTGCTCAATTTAGTATTGCACTTAAGTTGATAAGCGCAAGATATGCAGCATGGGAGTAATACAATGGTCAAAAAATATTTTTTTGTCGCCAGTTTGTTAGTGAGTTTTGTTTGCTTATTGTCTCTATTTTGGCCGGCTATATTCTGAGTGTTGATTATCATCTTAACCGTTACTCTATTGGGTCTTTGGGATATACGCCAAAAGTTAAACATGCCTTGCTTTGAAATTTTCCTGTGGCAGGTCATGTGCGCTGGATAACCGAATATATTTGGCCTTATCTGCGTCAGTCACTTTTTGAATCAGAAATCGATGGTGTACCCGTTAAGTCTATGTTTATATTTCTGTTTCGTTCAGTGATTTATCAACGAGCTAAAGGAGAGTGCAATACAATACTCTTATCCTGCTAAAAGCTGTTTTCTTGTGGAAAATGTTAGAGTCGAGTGCTGATAGTTTTTTAGCTGGTCAAATCCAGCGCTGGTTTAACTGCATTGGATTAATATTCGTTTGAGATAACGCCATTTGGGCTTAATTACTATTGTCTAAGGTTGCGCATGAAAAAGGCTTGCTAGCAGGGGGAGTTTTTACTGGTATTAATATTAAAACTTTTTTTTATGTTTTACTTTTAAAAATAAAACATAAAAAAACCCCACTGGAGTGAGGTTTTTATTATTTAATCTATTTATTGGCTAGGCCGCTAAAAAAATTAAATTAGAAGATGTATTTAAAGCGTACACGAGCACCAACTACTTCATCTTGAGTTACTTTATTAAGTTCAGCTTCTGACCAGCCAGCACCTAAGTAGATATCAAAGTTATTGATTTCCATTACAGCTGGGATTTTGTAAGAAGCATAAACTTGTGTTTCTGTTGTATCATTTGCATCAGAATCAGAATCAGACTCACCGTATAATGCGGAGATAAAGAAGTTGTTGTACTGTGCGTTAAGACCGGCTGTGTAAGAATCTACTGAAGTAGTTTGGTCTGTATCATCTGCTAAGAAAGCAGCACGAGCAGTTAATGTTAAAGCATCTGTTGCCTGAAGAATAAGCGCACCACCAGCACCCAACCAGTCGGCACTGTCTGAAACGCCAGCAACTTCATTACCAGCAACTGGTACTTCAAGTCCTACAATCATTGATACTTTGTTACTTAAATCAGCTGTCACAGCAGGGCGAAGGATAACAAGGTCACCATTGTCTTGCGACTGAGCAGTTAATTCAAATCCAGCTGCAGACATTGTTTTATTAAAGGTTGCTTGTGCATCACCAGAACCACTAACACGCCCACGTGCAGTGGCTGCGCGGTACATAGTAGTACCAGATGAAGCTACATAAGTATCTTGACCAGCAGGTGAAAGATCTTGTGCTTCAAAACGGCCAACTGTTAAGCTCCAGTCATTTTGCATACCAAAGGCAAATTTAACATCATCAGTACCAGTACCACCTGTTTGACCAAAAGTAGGTGCCACAGCAAATGAGGCAAACGCACCATTGTCTAACACTTTCTGACCGTGGATATCAATTAATAAACGACCGCCTGAAGTTACATTATCATTTGTTTGGCTTGTGTAATCAAACTCAACATCACCACCTAGGTATAAAGAACCAGCAGCTGTATCAAATGTTTGACCTGCATTCGCTGCAGATGCTACCAATAAAGCAAGGATGCTCGAAGCTAGAATAGATTTTTTCATTGTATGTATTTCCCTTAGTTATCATAGATACCTGAGTAATTCAGGTTTTGTCTTATTTATTTATTTTATTGTTGAACTTTTCTTAAATCAAGATATCTAATAATAATTGGCCGCGCAAACTAGAAATTCCGTTTCTATCTTTTTTTGTGAGCTGTTTTGCATTTTTGCTTTATGGAGCGTGAGCAATAGCACAAAAAATTAGGGTTAATTGTGAATAGTTGCAACTTACGCAATAAATAATCGGGCCCTATCCCCTTGTTTAGATTAATATTTAACCAAATAAATATCATTTAAACAAATTTTAAGTCATAAAAAAAGCATAAAGACTTATTTACTCCCTTCCTAAGGCTGCAATCAGCCGTAAAATATAACCACTGTATTTGACTACCCCCTCTTTTTTATTATGAAAATCGGATTAATCTTGTGCTCTTTTCGGAAAATACGGCTCGCTGTTATTGATGGCTTGTGCCCTATCCACTTGTTTTTTGTTAATTTCTGCCGTTAAAAAGGAGAGATAACAGACCGTTTTCCATTTTAGTCCTGGTTATTTATGTGTTTTATAAAATCCTGTTATTCATCTTTTTTAGTTTTTTACTAAAACACTCTGCACTATCACTCTCCAGTTATCGCCTTATCGCCTTATCGCCTTCTCTCGCCTTCTTGTCACTATTGCTGTTTTAGATCTATATTTAGAATGGTCTGTAGATCGCGTGGAGGCATACTAAGTTGAACGGGTATTTTGTGTATTTTAACCTTATATGTGCAGCTGATAGCCCTTTGATTGATCACATTGTTATTTTTCGCTGATCATAAATTAATCCAGTCTGGATTAATAACACAACAAATTATTTTCCTGTCAAAATAACCGGGATCTTTTTATGCTAAAAAAACATCGCCTGCTTATTATCACTATGCTGATTATTGTTGCCATTGCAGTGCTTATTGTTTATCTCAAACGTTCTCGCCCGATAGCGGTTGTGGTGCAGGAAGTAACAAAGGGTGAAGTGCTGGCAACTATTACTAATACTCGGGCGGGAACGCTCAAAGCCTGCCAGCGAGCACGTCTTTCACCTTCTATTGGTGGCCAGATTGAAAGTCTGCTGGTTAAAGAGGGGGATCTAGTCAAATCCGGGCAACTGCTGCTGGAAATATGGAATGATGATCTACAGGCACAGGTCACACTGGCTGAGTATGAAAGTGAAATCTCTGCAGCTCTAGTGCGCGAGGCTTGTATTATTGGCGATCTTGCTAAACGAGAAGCTTATCGCCTGCGCACTTTGTTCAAAAAAAACATGGTCTCTGCAGAGAGTGTTGATCAGGCCGAAAGTGCAGCGAACGCTAAGCTTGCAGCATGCGAAGCTGCCCATACATCGGTCAAGGTGAGCCAGTCAAAAATTGATGCAACCCGCGCCGCTTTGGCACGCACCCGTTTAAATGCCCCTTTTAACGGCCGCGTTGCCGAAGTGAATGGTGAAGTGGGGGAGTATCTAACCCCTTCGCCCATTGGTGTCGCTACTTTGCCGGCGATTGACTTGATTGATTACAGCTGTCTGTATGTCTCTGCACCCATTGATGAAGTCGATGCACCGCAGATTCGCCCGAAAATGCCCGCCCGTGTTTCACTGGATGCTTTTGCGGGGAAAACATTTGCCGGGAGAGTACGCCGGGTTGCTGACTATGTATTGGATCTGGAAAAACAGTCACGCACGGTTGAAATAGAAGTTGAATTTATCAATCTCGACAATATCGGTAATATGTTGCCCGGTTACAGTGCCGATGCCGAAGTTATTCTTGATCAACGTGATAACGTTTTGCGTATTCCTACTGCGGCACTGTTCGATCGTAACCAGGTATTGATTTTAAAAGAAGATGGTCTGCTTGAACAACGAAAGATCAAAATTGGCATAAGCAATTGGCATTATACAGAAGTGCTTGACGGTCTTGCTGCGGGTGAACTGCTGGTAACTTCAATCGAACGGGAAGGGGTCGAAGAAGGTGCCCGTGCTGTTGTTGACAATAAAGATGACTGAATTAACTATGATCGAATTAAAGAATATTCATCGTGACTTTCTGGTTGGAGAGCAAAAGGTACATGCCCTCGATAATATTAATCTGTCCATTGTGGCGGGTGAATATATTTCTATTATGGGACCTTCGGGTTCAGGGAAATCAACCTTGCTGAATTTAATTGGTCTGTTGGATAGCGCCACGGCAGGCACTTATTTATTAAATCAGCAGGATGTTACCGCGCTGCCCGATGACAAGCAGGCTGCCACCCGCAGTAAAATTATTGGTTTTGTTTTTCAGGCCTTTCACCTGATCCCCCGATTAACGGCAGCAGATAACATAGAGCTGCCTTTAATGCTTGCCGGTATGGAGCCTCTGCAGCGCAGTCCTCTGGTTAACAAAGCGCTCACAGAAATGGACTTGAGCGATCGTGCTCACCATCGACCCGATCAGCTTTCTGGTGGCCAGCGCCAACGTGTTGCGATTGCCCGTGCCACTATTATGCAGCCGAAGATATTACTGGCCGATGAGCCGACGGGTAATCTGGATCAAAAATCCGGTCAGGATGTGATTAATATTCTCGAGCAGCTTAACCGGCAGGGGATAACGGTCATTATTGTGACTCATGACAGCAATATTGGCGGGCGGGCAACGCGGCAATTAAAAATGGTTGATGGCCGTATTGAATCGGATCAGCCTTTATCTCCGGCCTGCTTATGAAAACGTCACTGCGTGATATTACCGTTTTTTCCTGGGGTGCTCTGAGCGGTTATCCGACCCGGACAATATTGATGTTAACTGCGATGGCTATCGGGGTTGCCTCGGTCATTATGTTAACCGCTTTAGGGGAGGGTGCCCGGCGTTATGTCAGCAATGAATTTAGCTCATTAGGTACCAATCTGGTGATTGTTTTTCCTGGTTATTCTGAAACATCAGGGCTTAATTCCGTTGCTATGGTGGGGACAACTCCTCGTGATCTGACCCTTGATGATGCGCAGGCATTAACCCGTAACCTAAATATTCGCCGTATAGCGCCGATCAATATCGGTTCAATTAATGCCAGTTTTCAGGGCCGATCACGTGAAGTACCCATTATTGGCAGTAACGCCGAGCTATTAAATATTCGCCATTGGCAACTGGCCCAGGGGCATTTTTTACCTGCCGGTGATTTAGATCGTGCTACTCCTGTTTGTGTGATTGGGCGTAATATAAAAGATCAACTATTTGCAGCACAAGCAGCGTTAGGTCAATGGATACGTCTGGGGGATCGGCGTTTTCGGGTGATCGGCATTATGGCCTCAACAGGGCGGTCGATTGGTGTGGATGTACAGGATACTATTATTATTCCGGTGGCATCTGCGCAGCAGTTATTTAACAGCGCTTCACTGTTTCGTATTCTGCTGGAAGTTAAAACCCGTTCTGCCATCGAGTCAGTCAAGCAATCCACTATCGAGCTGTTAAAAGAGCGTCATCAGGGCAAACGGGATGTGACCGTGATCACCCAGGATGCGGTACTGAAAACCTTTGATCGTATATTAGGCGCACTAACTTATGCTATTGGCGGCATTGCGGCAATCAGCCTGGCTGTCGCCGGTATTTTAATTATGAATGTGATGCTGGTCGCCGTCTCTCAACGTACTGCAGAAATTGGTTTACTCAAAGCCTTAGGTGCACCTTCGCGTCAGATTGTTTATTTGATTTTATTCGAAGCCATTATGTTATCGATCTTCGGCGCTGTGCTCGGTGTATTATTGGGCGAACTGGGTTGTTTTGCTATCAGACTGGTTTTTCCTGCTTTGCCTGCCTATTCTCCGCTCTGGGCGGTATTGACTGCGGTTGCTGTCAGTCTATTAGCCGGATTTATTTTTAGTTTACTGCCGGCACAACAAGCTGCGCGTCTGAATCCTGTTCTCGCCCTGACGGGTAAATAGATTATGCAGCTGCGCGACCTTCTACATTTAACCACTTCATCCCTGATTGCACATCGTCTGCGCAGTTTTTTATCTGCATTAGGCATTGCAGTGGGCGTTGCTGCCGTTGTCCTGTTAACGTCTATCGGCGAAGGTGTCCATCAATTTGTGCTTGCGGAATTTACCCAATTTGGTACTAATTTGGTGGCCATCAATCCAGGAAAAGCGACGACTAGCGGCATCAGTATGGGTGTGTTTGGTACTGAGCGGCCATTAACCGTTGAAGATGCGCAGGCGCTTAAACGGCTACCTTATGCCCGAGCCGTGGTGGCTGTTGTGCAGGGTAATGCCGAGGTAGAAGCGGGCAACCGTAGTCGCCGTACTACGATTTATGGTGCCGGTTCACAAATGCCGGAAGCTTTTCAAATGAGCGTCAAGTCAGGCCGATTTCTGCCCGATGATGATCCCACCGCTCCACGCGCTTTTGCTGTACTCGGCAGTAAACTCAAATATGAATTATTTGACGATTTAAATCCTTTAGGACAACGCATTACAGTCGGAGGGAATCGTTTTCGTATTATTGGTGTAATGGCGTCAAAAGGTAACGTATTGGGCTTTGATCTGGATGATACTGTTTTTATTCCGGCATCCCGTGCCTTGAGTTTATTTAACCGTGACAGCCTGCATGAAGTGGATTTGCTTTACGATGGTAGTATCTCCGTTGAAACCGTAGTAGCTGGGATTGAAAAAATCCTCGCAGAGCGCCATGGCAAAGATGATGTGACTATTACCTCTCAGCAACAAATGCTTGAGGTACTGGGTTCTGTCTTAAATGTGCTGACCTTTGCCGTTGGGGCTATTGGCGGTATTTCATTATTAGTCGGTGCGATTGGGATAGTCACTATCATGACCATTTCCGTTAATGAACGGATCAGTGAAATAGGTTTAATTCGGGCATTGGGGACGAGGCGGTCTCAGGTACTCAGTTTGTTTTTAGGTGAGGCGATTATACTTTCAGCCGTTGGTGGACTCGCCGGACTGGGACTCGGTATCGGCATTGCCCAACTACTGCATCTGAGTCTGCCTGCACTGCCTGTCCATACCTCATGGAACTTTGTTATTCTGGCCGAAGTTATCGCTATCAGTATTGGCCTTATTGCCGGTGTCCTGCCTGCCCGGCGCGCTGCCCGGCTCAATCCGGTTGAAGCCCTACGTGCGGAGTAACCCATTTGTAAAACTAACTGACTGATTTTATATTTGTGCTTGCACTTTTAACAGTGCAGTCACAAATATTGTTCTTTTTCACCCTTCTGCAGCAGAGTTGTTAACTGGCCAGCAAAAAATTGATATAGGTATTATTACGTAAATAGCGATTTAATTGGCGAGATAACCAGTATTCACCGAGTGAATGATCTTTAACGATTTTTCTGAAATGTAGTGAATTAATATTGACATGTATATCATCAATAACGTCAAAAGTAGCATAACCAATAATAGTCCCATCGAGACGAATAATAAGTAACTCAGTGCGGTTATCCGTGTCTTGATCCTCAGATTGTGTTTTGATCCTTTTAGCATCCTCCTGAAGCAGCGTTTGGCATATTGGGGAGAAAATAGAAGTCAATTTAACATTTATGATTTTATGCATATTTTTCCTTTTAAGGACAATAAACAAAGAATTAGACGTTGATGACACTTTACAGGCAAAAATAAAAAGGTCAACTTAACATCAATTATTTGTCGATTTTTTTAATGGCAATAAGAAAAATAATGAGATATGGGTCGCAGTTTACACTTTTCTGACAATGTTAAAGCATTTATCTGCAATCTTCTGCAAATATTTTTTATTCGCTTGTGGTGAATAAAAACGCCGACAAAAGTGAACTCCATTAATTTGCACATAAAACTCTAGCGCTTGAGAGCTGCAGAAGCGCTAAAATAATAATGCCTTGGGTTTTATTAGTACTCAAATTATTTGCATTGAGCGAGCAACTCGCGTATCTCGTCAGTACCCAAAGGCCGTACCAATCGCGCCACTTCCATCCCTTTATGCAGTAAAATAAAGGTCGGCCAACGCTTAACTCTGAATGCACGACCCAGTGGTTTACCTTTACCGTCAACTACCTTGATGTGAGGAAGCTGCGAATATTCGCTTAGTACCTCCTGAACTGCGGGTTGTGCTGCCTGACAGTGCCCGCACCAGGGTACCCCAAATTCGAGGATAGCATCACCGACCAAGGCACTAATCTGTTCGAGTGTCGGTGCGTCTTCTGCATAATCTGGGTTAAAACCCATTTGAGTACTTTTCATGCTGTTTCCCCCTACAATTACCTGGATGATTAAGACTAATCCGAGTCAGATTAGATTTCTTCCTTTTTATTAATTTCTAAAAAGAGAGTTACGCTATAGTGGCAAGATCTGCTTACTCGGTGTTGGTACTTTATTGTTTTCAAAAAAGCGCCAATTATAAACTGTCTTGTAGTCTGCTTTCTCTTTGTGCCGTTTTGCATGTAACAACTTTAACAACAGCAGTCTCTCCCTAATGATATTTTCCTTGCATAATATGTCTTTTAAGTGGAGTCCCGATAATAAATTCTAGACACCCAAGCTCAACTGGCAATTGATCAAGTAAGATAAATAACACGGTTTGCGATTCGGGTGGCTCGCCAATACCCTTTATTTTAATATGGGGTTTTTTGTATTCTTCTCAAATAAACACTCCGTTGCTTTTTAAAGGGGTAACAACCTGACCATAAAGTTTTTTGCGTAATAATGTTGGAATGTGTGCGGCAATGGATACTATGCTTATTACCAAGAGCATAGTCGTCAAGGTCAGGCACTTCCGTTGATATTTCTACACTGTGCTTAAGCGCAATATTTTTTGCCTTTTTAAGACCGATCGACAGCGGTAACCAAATACCCCTTAATAGCTAAAAAACAGCATTTCTAGCTTCACCTTCATATAAACAAAGCACTCGGCCTGCCTTTGGTTAGTGACTTGGCACGATAGAATAAAAAGTCAATAATTACAGAGTGTTACCAATTCAGCAGTGTTGAGTTGTTATTTATTTTTACTGCTTTCATCTTATTTGAGTTGATGAAGCCTGTTTTTAAACAAAAAAAATGGTAAACCCGAAAAGGTTTACCATTTTTTATCAATTTAGCTCGATTTGGGAGCTAATATATCAGAGCAAATTAAAGTGCTACGATAGTATCTGCTTGCGGGCCTTTTTGACCTTGGCTTACAGTGAATTCTACTTTTTGGCCTTCAGCTAAGGTTTTGAAACCTTCGCTTGCAATAGCACTAAAGTGAGCGAATACATCTGGACCAGATGCTTGCTCAATAAAACCAAAACCTTTCGCTTCGTTGAACCATTTAACGGTTCCTTGTACTTTATTAGACATAATAATATCCTGTAATTTTAATATGAAATTGCCTTTAGAAGGCTTGAATAGCGTAAAAACAGACTGGAACTTAAAAACTACAGTGCGAGGTATTATTAATAAAACAACGAAATGGAGAATGTAAACGTAAGGCTTTCTTTTGCTGATACGGATTATACAGAGTCAGGAGTTAAAGTCAACGTAATGTTTAATAAATATACGATTATGGGCTGAAAAACAGACTGCCACTCTGTGCCTGTTATAAGAGGATTCTAATAACCTGAAACAGCCTAAATCAGCTTACCAGCCCGTATTTTTTGTGCGCGCCATACCATAAATAGACAAAAACCAATGGGATCATCAGCAGATATAAATGCTGCAGTTGTTGCAGTGGCGCGTCACTGCTATTAAAAAGATAACCGGCAAGGCTAAAAAACAACAGCAAAGCAAACTGCGAATAATAACTTTTACAGATAATATACTGAATTGGCTGCGCTAAGCTTGCTATATCATAAAAGCGTTTGTTAAACGCAAGGCGAAAAAACGGCTTAAAAAGGCAATCAGCTTTATGAAATTAAGTCGCACTGATTTATTAATGAGTTACCGTTAAATAGTGGCAATGTTAATAAATACTTTGCCTGGAAACGGTTGATCTGCATATTTTTCAGTAAACAACCACAGAATAATGGCGTTGAGCGGCTCTATCCCATTGACAGACAAGGTTAAGGCACATGGTTTGGGGTTAATAATCATGGGGCGGTACTCGCCTTACTTAATATCTATCAAGACCCTCAATCAGATACCGTACCCACTCGTGGAAATATCATTCCGCAATCCTTAGCCTATGGTAACTTTAACCTTGTGAAAAACAGCTTTGCTGAGCAAAATCATCAAAAATATCAAAACTATAATCCTTTCTATTTAAAGCTTATCTCAAGTAGTGAATGCTTACATCTAAGTTGGAATGGTCGGTACTTAAGTGTTCATAATGTCAGTCAAGCGGCACTGTTGCTTAGCTCATCTGCGTTAAATACCGAAACGGTGTTAGCTAAACGGCAACGGCATTTTCAACAATGGTTGGCGCAGTTATCTGAGTTGTCGGCTGCTGCGGTCCTGCAAAAAATTCATCTGCAGCATAATCTAGGCAGTCGGGCTGGTTCAGTATTAATGGACCGTAGTGATGCTTACACTAAAAGTACTTGTCAGGTGTTGCTCGGTGTGAATTACTGCAAATTTAACTATTACCCGGAAGACAGCCTGCAGCAATGGCGATGCTATATTAGCAATGGTAAGAATCCTCAGTTAATTAAGCAACAACGAGTTATTACTTTACAAAACTCGATGCTGATCAATGAGGGTTAATACTATACCCATGAAATTTCAAAAAGCATCTTGAACTAACATGGGTATAAACGCATTAAGTTTATGATCACTTGATTAATGCGTTTGGTATAATTTACCGTAGTTACACTCAATATTGTATGTACTTTAAACTGGAGCATACAACCAATTTTTAAATTAAGGCCTGCTTGTATTTCGTGGTTAATAATCCCGAAAAGTAAGCAGGCCTTAATGTTCTAACGAAAAAAATAAAGAAGATATTGTTTTTTGCAGGCAAAGAGACAAATCGTTTTGTTTGTTAAACGATATTGATCAGTCAGCTAACTTACAATTTCCAATCACAATTTTTATAGTTTGAATCTAAGCATATTTTCGACAGTTTCTGTGCATCATTTATATCTTTTGATGTCATTTTAGGCGTGACTAACTTAAATATTTGTTTAGTTTTGTCACCATTGTATCTGGCTAAATTGAGCCACATATAGGCTTGCCTATAATCTTGAAGCACGCCATGACCATTTTCATACATCATGCCCAGATAGTATTGAGCGTTTGCATGTCCCTGTTCGGCGGCTTTGTGATACCAGTCGGCGGCTTGTTTATAATCTTGAGAGACACCCTGACCATAGTCATACATCATTCCCATATTGTATTGGGCGCCTGCATGCTGCTGTTCGGCGGCTTTATTGTACCACTGGAGCGCTTGTTTATAATCCTGAATGACGCCATGACCATTGTTATACATCAACCCCATATTGTATTGGGCGTCTGCATTCCCCTGTTTAGCGGCTTTACGATACCAGCGGGTCGCTTCTGTATAATTTTTAAAGCCATTATTACCACTGTTATACATCAACCCCATATTGTATTGGGCATCGGAATATCCTTGTTCAGCGGCTTTGTTATACCAGTAGGTTGCTTGTTTATAAGATTGAGTGACGCCATAACCACTGGTATAGATCAATCCTAACGTATATTGTGCCTCTGCATGCTCCTGTTCGGCGGCTTTGTGATACCACTGGGCCGCTTGTTCAGAAGATTGAGGGACGCCCTGACCACTGGAATACATCAATCCTAAATCATATTGGGCGGCTGCATGCCCCTGTTGGGCGGCTTTACGATACCACTGAGCTGCTTGTCTATAATCTTGAGGGACGGTGTTACCAATGGCATACCGCTCACCCATAGAATATTGGGCGTTTGCATAATTCTGTTCAGCAGCTTTTTGATACCAGTAGGTAGCTTGTTTCTTATCTTGGCGAACGCCCTGAGCATTGTCATACATCAAACCAAGGTAGTATTGGGCGCCGGTATGCCTCTGCTCAGCGGCTTTGCGATACCACTGGGCTGCTTGTTTATAATCTTGAAGGACGCCCTGACCATTGTTATACATCAATCCCAGATAGTATTGGGCGCCAACATGTCCTTGCTCGGCTGCTCTGCGGGACCAGAGGGCAGCTTCTTTATAATCTTGAGGGATGCCGAGACCATTGGCATAGATCGTTCCTAAATTATATTGGGCGTTTGCATCCCCGAATTGGGCAAGTGGAAACCATTCTTTATAAGCTGTTTTAAAGTCCCCCTTGTCAGCTGCATTCATACCTTTTTGAAAGTTTGCTGACTGTGCTACAGAAGTAAATACAATAAGAAACACCCAAATAATATTTTTCATAATTATTAACTCTATTTAATGTGTTATTAGCATCTGCAAATAAACACTAAAAGACCTTAATAATATCATAACGCGCTGAATTTTAGTATTTTTTATGAAGTAATATTTATGCGCAAAATCACCATTATAATAAATAGTTACATTTCTTGTTTAACTACTGCTTTGAGCATTAAATTCAGCTTGGTTCCACTTTATGGTTGTCGTACTTATAATCTTATGATTTTAAAATATAATAAATTACAATGACTTATAAAAAATAAAAACCTAAAAATTACTATAATATTAACATTTACAAGGAATTAAATGCTGGTAATAGTGTTCTGGCACAGATTCTTAAATTTATAAAAACCACTTAAATCGTTCCCAAACACTTAAAAAAAATTACTTACCATAAGACTTAGCCAAGGTTATATTATTTTAAATATTATCAATTGTTTATTAGATTATTCTCATAGAGGTGCATATTTATGCATCGAATAACCCCGCATAAGTTCTAAAAAAATTCGCCATCCGTTGAATCATTTGTAGCTTTACTGGATTTAAGAAAGATGATTCCTATTATGACTCTTTGATAAAAAGATCGTTATGGTTTTGATTTAAGCACCGCAGTCACCACTTTTTTAGCTGTTTGAATCAAGCCTAAATCCTGCTGAACCAGCAATCGGGCGACAACTCCCTCGTAAATTAATTCGATAGTCAATGCGAGGTTGTTATCACTATCTTCTATAGAGGCTAAGCGTCGCTTGGTTTCTGCGAGGGATGCTGCTTTGTAGGCGATAGCTACCTGGTGAATAAGGCTCTCTTCATCGGGGTACTCTGCGCTTGCGTTGAGAAACACACAACCACAGAAATGCTTACTCTGCACCAAAGCCTCTAACTCATCGAAACGCGCAAGCATCAGTTGTTCTGCGGACAATAGATGAGGCTCATCGAACTCCCAAGCGGCCTGCTGGCGCTGACTAAAGACAAGTAGTGCATCTCTGATTAACACCTCTTTTGATTCAAAGTGACGATACATAGTGGTTTTAGAAATGCCGGAAACCTCTACGATGCGGTCTATGCCGGTCGCATGAAACCCCTCACTCATAAATAAATTAAGTGCAATATCAATTAGTTGCTGTTTCTTTTTTGACACAATAAAATCCAATCTAGTGGCTGGTAACTCGAATATTGTAACAAAAATAGTACAGATCTGTAACTTCATATTGACCTAGCGGCCCTCACTCCGTAGAGTACCGATCTGTACTTTTTTAAAACAACTACATGAGGTAATTATGATCACACTTTACAGCTTTCCTTTTTCACTACCTTGTTACCGAACTCGCCTGGCTGCCTCCCTGCTCGGGCATCCAGCCGAAATTATTAAAATTGACATCACCAAAGGTGAGCAGAAACAGGCTGACTTTTTACGCATCAACCCGCTAGGCCTTATTCCTGCCTTAGTTGATAACGAGTTGAATATAACAGTAAGCGATTCAGTTGCAATTTTGCGCTATCTGGCCAAAACCTGCGAAGATAAAAAATGGTTGGGGGCTGATTTGGAACAACAAAGCCAAGTTGATATTCTGCTTAGTCTAACCAGTAATGAGCTTAAGGATTCAGTAGAAAAAGCCCGCTTGATTAACGCCTTTAAATTATTGCCAGAATCGGAATTTCCCATTTGTGAGCAACTTGCGTCAAAAATCCTGCCTATCATAAATGAAAAACTCGCAGGTAAAGATTGGTTAACCGGTAATACCCCTACTATTGCCGACATTGCCGTTTACTCGACTCTAATTTACTGCGATGAAGCACTGCTTACCTTAACTCCATATGAGAATATTCTCGCTTGGATACCTCGCTTTGAAAGATTAACGGGTTACCTTAAACCGGTGAAATTGTGAGGTCATAGGTATGTCTGCCACTGGTCTGTTTTCTAGCAGAATCCGAAGATCAGAAAACACTGCTGGACAATGTATTAACAGAACAGAAGTTCCTCAGTCCGGTTAATCGAAAATGCTCGGCATGGGCAGCAGCCCTTGCTTGTCAGGATCTATCGGTTATTGCTGTAGTCAAAGACCATTTTGGTACGCTCACTGAAAATGAGCAGCGCGAACTACTGTTTGCGGTAAGCCGTATGTCGGTTACTAACCCTTACTTTGTCAATCGTGGGATTGTTGATCTGTAGGTGGGGAACACGTTAGACGCACTGTGCTTTCGTTCGTTTTCCACTATTAAGGTCAGCAACGCACTATCCTTGTGTTGGCGTTTCTGTCGTAAATGGCGGTTATGCCTGTTTTCACAGTCACTGCAGCAGTTTAAAGCACCTCGGCGAGACCGATCAGGCGATTAATCAAACGCTGCGCATTACCGCCGCACTGATGGCTGTCCGGCAAGTTGCATTTAATCAAACAGCCTTATTTTAATTTTGGTGTTACAGTAGCTATTTTTAGTGAGCGGGCTGCAATGTGGAATTAGCTAATTCGAATATCATAGTAAATAGACCTGTAGGCTGCTTCTTTGCAATATTAATGAAGCATGCTATTCGCTTAGCAGGTAAAACAGCATTCCAAAATAAAGGATGTGATCTCAACGGTTTTCATTTTCTGGAAAAATATGCAGGGCCGTTGTTTGCTCGAAAAGTAACAAAGTGCTTCGAATGGATGGGTGTTTGCCGTTCATTTGCAGATAGTTTGGCTGTTATCAACCCAATTCTGAACCATAAAGGAATAATTATCCTCAATGGTTACGCATTAGGTCACTTGTAAATGAGATTTCATTTTTTTGCCATTCTCGCTTTTGTGGTCTGGGGACTCACCCCGGTATTTTTTCATTATTTCCCAGCGAATAACATGGCTGAGTTATGGGCGTACCGAATTATCTGGTCATTTACCCTGGTGGTACTTTGGTTAAAATTTACCGGCGTAAAGGTTGATCTAAAAAAACTTTGGAATGATAAGCGTTCATTTTTAGCCATCTCGATATCCGGGGTGATAATGAATATATCCTGGTATGGTTTTGTCTATGCGCTTTCAAATAACTATGTGCTGGATGCAAGCATGGCCTATTTTATTGCGCCAATACTAACTGCTGGATTCTCATGGTTTTTATTTAAAGAGAAGACCGATAATATCCAGAGGTTATCGCTTTTATTAATGTGTGGCGCGCTTATCTACCTTGCTATCAGCCAGGGTGTTGCACCCAGTCTTTCTCTTGTTATTGCTGTTTCGTTTGCTGCCTATATGGCACTGAAAAAGCTGTCTAAGTTTAGTAATAATGAAAATTTATATATTGAAAACTTAATTCAGCTTCCTGCTGCTTTGATAACAGTTGTCGTTATTGCGTCAAGCCATAATCCATCCCAACCAGACCCCGCTTATTATGTTCTTCTTGGGGCGGTTTTCCTGCAAATTATCCCTGTTTTTCTGCTCTCTGCTGCCATTAGCAATGTAAATCTGCAAAAGATTGTTGTTTATCAGTATGTCGAACCCACTCTGCATTTTTTACTTGCGGTCTTTGTCTACCATGAAGGCCTGGATAAGCCATTATTCAACACGCTGATTATTGTATGGATAGCCATTGCCATGTGGCTTGGTAATGAAAAAAAGAAATCTTCAAAAACCAATATTCAACATGATCCTAATTTAACTGATAATTAATGGTGGAACCTATCCATGTGGGAACGAATAAGCAAGACTGTTAAAGATAACGGCATTGTTTATTTTTGCCGCCAGATAGGCGTGAGTAGCGCCAACCTTCAGGAGCTGCTAGATACCTTTTTTCGGCCTAGAAACACACTGGGCACTCGATTTTAAATATAAGCCCCTTCACTTTATTACTTTCATTACTGCCCCTTAAAAATCAAGCAATTGATTTAATTAATGTTAATTATCTTTTTTGTTATTTTTAACTCTATTTTATAACCCTTTTTCGTCAGATAAATGGGTTTTCGCGAGTAGGTTAAAAAATGGCAAGGTGATCCCCCCCCTCCCTTTTTTATCCGATTATTGTCATTCAATTATTTTTATGGATGTCTACATTGGTAATAAAACCTTAATTAAAATGAAATTTTACTGAAACTTTCTTTATCTAAACTCATCAACAGTTTTAGACATCTAGACAAGTGAAATGATTAATAGATACAGCCCAGAAAAAATTTACAGGCAAATTGCCAATGCGATTGAGGCGGATATTCAAGATGCTTTTGAGCCCGGTGACTTATATCCATCGGAGAAAATTCTGACGGATAGGTTTGCGGTCAATCGTCATACGGTTCGTCGAGCAGTAGAAGAATTAGTCAAACAAGGTGTCTTGGAAAAACGTCATGGACTCGGGACTTTTATCGCTGAAAAAAGGTTGGCATATAGCGTTAAAGGCGATCAGCGTTTTACAGAATCTGTACAGGTTCATGACTTGCAGGTTGAAAGTCTTCTTGTCGATAAAAAGATTATTGCTGCTCGTGGTGGTATTGCAGAAAAATTGCAATTAAAGAACGGCGCAGAAGTCTTTCAAATTGACACACTGAGAAAAATTGAAGGTAAAGAAGCGGCATTAATTAGTCACTTTTTACCAAAAGATATTTGCCCGACGGCATTCGCTAAATATGAATCTGGTTCACTAGGAGAATTTTTAAAAGCAGAGTGTGGCATTCAAACAAAAAGAGTGTCGAGCTTAGTCTCTGCCACGAGATCAAACGAACAAGACAGTTTCAGACTGGGTATGTCAAGTAACCGACCTATCTTGAAAGTGAAAACAATTAATGAAGATACACAAACTGGCAAAAGAGTTGAATACTCGATCACCCGGTTTAGGTCCGACATGATTCAACTTGAAATTTTAATGAACGCTTAATTTAACGAATCAGGTATCAACACCTTGAAACATTTATGCAATCTGTCTAATCACTCTTTTGGCTAGATTGTTTAAACCTTTTATTTTTTAACTTAACTTTTTATATTTTTGGAGAAATATTAATGAAAATTAAGAACCTATTCTTAGCAGCCGTTACCGTCTGTGCTTTAACACCTTTAGCCGCTTCGGCGCTGCCTGACGGTAGCCAGGAAAACCCATTACGTGTGTTGATGATTCCAGCAGACACAGGTACAAACGATATCACTAAAGATTACGGCCCGGTGTTTCGAGGAATTACTGAAAACTACGGTATTCACTTTGATATTAAAGCGGGCGCAAGCTATGCGGCTGTTGTTGAAGGTATGTGTAACGATAAAGCGGATATTGCTTGGTTTGGTGCAGTTACTTACGGTCAGGCAAAGGAAAAATGTGGTGTTGAACTTTTAGCAGTTGATGTATTAAAAGGCGAATCTTCTTACTACTCGGGTATTTTTGTCCGTAAAGACAGTGGTATTAAAACGCTTTCAGACCTTAAGGGCAAAAGCATGGCATTTGGTAGCCCAAGCTCAACGTCTTCATTCAACTTTCCCGTTGCAATGTTAATTGCAGACAACGTTGATCCTGTTAAAGACCTTAAGAAAGTCATTATTGCGGGCTCTCACTCAGCATCATTAGCTGCATTATCAGCAGGTAAAGTAGATGCAGCCGCCTCTTCATACAACTCTTTTGGTAAAGCCGCTAAAAAAGGCGCGATTGATCCTTCGTTATTCACGCCTCTAGCAAAATCACAACCCATTCCGAATCCTCCTCTTGCGATGAACAAAGGATTAACACCTGAGTTAAAAGCACAACTGCGTAAAGCATTTGGTGAAATCCATACAAAAATGGATCCTTCTAAAATTCGTGGATATGGCGGTAAAACAGTGGATCGCTATGATGCAGAATTTGATGAGCAAAAAATCTTTGACGCTCTGAAAAAGCTAAATGCGGTTACAAAAACGGTAAAAGTAGAAATGATTGGAAAAGCAGGTCAGCGTTAATTTTCGTCATTAATCTATCTTAATTGCATCTTGATATTTCAGAGGTGCTTTTTAAGAGAACTTTGCAAACCAACTTTATTAGATCTGTATACAAAGTTGTTTATTTTTGGAGAAAAATAATGTTGATTTTTGACAATGTTAGCCGTATTTATTCTGATGGTACACAAGCGGTAAAAGAAGTCTCAATCCGTCTCGAAAAAAGCGGATTTTGTGTCTTGCTTGGGCCATCTGGGGCGGGTAAATCAACCTTAATGAATATGGTTAATGGCCTGGTTGAACCCAGTTCCGGAAAGATTTATTTAGATGGCCAACCACTGGAAAAAAAGAATCTTAAAATGATTCAACGAAGTGTCAGCATGATTCACCAGCAACTCTATTTAGTGCCACGTTTAAGTGTACTGTCTAACGTGTTAACCGGCGTTTTGCCACAGGCAGGATTCTGGCTAAGCATGATTAAGTATTTTCCGGTAAAAGATCAGCAGCGAGCTTGTGAGTTATTAAGCGAAGTGGGCCTGGAAGAAAAGCATCTTGTGCGTCGTGCCTCTGAACTTTCAGGAGGGCAACAACAGCGGGTGGCTATTGCTCGAGCATTTATGGCTAGCCCTAAAGTGGTGTTAGCAGATGAGCCGGTAGCAAGTTTAGATCCTGCCATGAGCCGTAGTGTATTAAACAGCCTTAAAACCGCGGCTCAAATCAATGGTGCAGCCGTGCTTTGTACCCTGCACCAGATGGATTATGCGCTGGAATTTGCAGACCGGATCATTGCATTACGAGATGGCGAAGTTTTTTTTGATGGCCCGCCTTCTGAGATGACTGCCGATGTACAAAAACGTCTCTATGCCATTGAACGCGAAAATTTAGACAAACAACACAGTCAGTCCTCTGAAACTATTAAAGAGCCAGCACAACCAAGGATCGTTAAAATGAAGGAGGCCAGCGCATGAATAAAAACACTCAAAACCATATAAAACGTGATCACAGTCAATGGCAAACCTATCAAGCTATCACGCCAAAAACTGTCCTGTTTTTATTTTTAGCCTTTGTGCTCTTAGCTTGGTCTGGGCAGAATACCGAAATGGATAAAGCTGCAATTGAAACTAGTAAGGCCGTTCTGTCTGCAGTTGGTATTGGTGATTCTGAGGTGTTAAATGGCGTGTCTAAATTTGCCAGTCAGGCTTTTCCAATTCAATTGCAAACACGGACTGAATTAAGCCGTATTGAAGGGCTAGATTTGCAACACTTACCTTGGCTCTCTTATATTAAAGAAGGCGTTTCTCGTGAATATTATATAGATACTGATACTTGGACAGAAGAAAAAGCGCAATACTTAATTGAACCCCTTGGCTACTTAAAAAAAGTGTTGTGGATGATGTGGGAAACGATTGAAATGGGCTTCTGGGGAACCATTATTTCGATTGTTATTTCTTTGCCATTAGGTATTTTAGCGGCTCGTAACTACTCTCCACACCCTATTGTATATCATGTCGCACGTGCCTGGCTAAGTTTTCACCGTTCAATGCCTGAACTGATTGTGGCTTTATTTTTAGTGCTTATCTATGGTTTTGGCCCGATTGCAGGTGTGTTGGCCCTGGCGATTCATACCTCGGGGGTCTTAGGTAAATTCTTTGCCGATGAGATTGAAAATGCTGCTAAAGGCCCGCAAATGGCACTGAGTTCAGCAGGTGCTAATGCAATTAAAGTCTTGCGTTATGCCGTCTTTCCTCAAGTTTTACCCGCTTGGATTGCCTCTGTTCAATATATCTTTGAGCGTAATATCCGTACTGCAACTGTACTCGGCATTGTCGGTGCAGGCGGTATTGGTATGGAGCTAAAAGGCCGTTGGGATATATTCGATTATGACTATGTTGCCACTATTTTATTAATTGTTTTTATTACTGTTGTAGTGCTTGAGTTTTTCTCACAGAAACTGCGTAAGAAAACACTTTAAAGGGAATCTTAAATGAATAAAACTTGTCGAAAAATACCACGAAGTGCATGGATTAGAGCCTTAAAACTGGTGCCCGTAGATGAAATTAAAGCGCTAATTGATGCCGTTATTAATGAATACCAAGTGTCTTATAAATCCATTCCTCAAACGGGATTGGGTGTATTGCAAACTAAAGATACGGCCATGCATGAACCCTATTTTTTAGGGGAGTTTCCGATTGCAATCAGTTGGGTGGTTTTAACCGATAAACAGGGCAAGACCTTTGAAGGTGCAGCACAGTTAATGGATGACGATCAAAACTTAGCCTCTCTATTGGCCGTCTGTGATGCCATTTTGGCAAATGACTTAATGGCCTGTTCTAAACTTTCGGATCTCCTTGAAAGAGGAGAGTTTAAGTTTGAGCAAGAAGCACTTACCCGTAAAGCCATGTTAGGTTCGACAGTGGTTGATTTCTCCTTACTGGGTGCAACTAACGAGAAGGAAAATAAAAGTGTTTAAACAAGATTTACTCGGCGCTTATATCAACCCTATTTGGCTGGCAGACACTCAACAAGCTTTGTTTAATAGCCTGATGCAGGTTATGTCTCGCCCTGGCCGGTTAGATAATTGGGCAGAGAGTCTAGAGAGCAGCCCCGCCTATTTAGCAGTTTTGGCGATTTTATTAGATGGTGAAGTCTCTTTAGCTGATATTGACGGATTATTAAGCGATGATCATTGGCCGCTGTTACAGGCTCAAAATATGAATGCTGAACAAGCGAATTATGTTTTATGTGATGGGGCTAAAGCCATTAGCTTCCAACCAAAATTAGGGACACTAGTATCACCTGATTTTGCAGCGACATTAATTTTAAAAGTCTCGAAATTAGAAATTAATAACGGAGATGTTCGTTTGAAATTAACCGGGCCTGGTGTCGATGGTGAAACCGTTGTATGTGTTTCAGGCCTTGATCCTGTCTGGTTAGAACAGCGAAATGAGTGGTGTTGCGCTTTTCCTTTAGGAATTGACTGTGTTTTAGTTGATGACACTCAGATTATGGCGCTACCACGCACCACCAAGGTTGAGATTATCGAGATCAACACTAATAAGGGACTAAACTAATGGGTTACGTTGCAATTAAAGGCGGTGGTAAGGCTATTGCGGGTGCGGAAAAACTATTGGAATTCGTGCGTACTCGTCAAGGTGAGTCGGCGGAACCATTAGATTTAGAGACCATTGAAAACCAGTTGTATTTTCTACATAGCCGAATTATATCTGAAGGTGGCCTGTATCACCCTAAACTTGCCTCTTTGGCCATTAAACAAAGCTTGGGCGATACGCTGGAAGCCTCCTTTGCTTTACGTGCTTATCGTTCAACCAAGCCGCGTCTGGTTGAATCTCCGGTCACAGAGACCAGCAATATGCGCGTGATTCGTCGTATTTCGGCCTCTTTTAAGGACATTCCCGGTGGGCAGATGTTGGGTGCCAGTACTGATTATGCCTTGCGTTTAATGCGTACCGAGCTGCTTGATGAATCACCAGAAGCCTTTAAAGCCGTGGCGGCTAATTGGCTGGATAATAATAGTCATAATGAGATTCCTGATACTTTTCCAAAAGTCTTGGACGCCCTACGTGAAGAAGGATTGCTGCCACCTGTTGACCAAGCTGCAGCTGAAAAAAAACCCTTTGATATTACGCGTGAACCACTGGTTTTTCCGGTGCCGCGTTCTGCCGCATTATCGACTATGGCGCGTTCTGAAACAGGCTCTATTCTTGCCATTGCGTATTCCAATATGCGTGGCTACGGAGATATTCATCCAACGGTTGCCGAACTTAGAGTGGGCTATTTACCGGTTATGCTTCCACACCCGATCACCGGTGAGCCAATCGAAGTGGGTGAAGTATTAATGACGGAGTGTGAAGTCGTTGCCATGTACGAAGACGAAGAAGAGGGTGGGAAACCGACCTTTAGTCTAGGTTACGGCGCTTGTTTTGGGCATAACGAAGTTAAAGCCATCTCAATGTCGGTGTTAGACCGTGCCTTACAGTCCGGCATGAAAAATGGGCCGACCAACCCTTCAGAAGATCCCGAGTTTGTATTGCTGCACATTGATGGTATCGATTCGATGGGATTCTGTACACACTATAAAATGCCGCACTATGTGACCTTTCAATCGGATATGGACAGGTTAAGAACTACGCAAGATAAGCATGACGATGCAAACCAAGGAGCTGGCAATGTCTAATCAAGAAAACGGATCAGGCTCAGCATTCAGAGAAGCTTCTGCCGACTATAATTTTGGTTTCTTAGATGAGAATGCCAAAAAAGAAATCCGCCGCAGTATTTTAAAAGCCATTGCAATTCCAGGTTATCAAGTGCCTTATTCGAGTCGGGAAATGCCGATGGGGCGGGGCTTTGGAACAGGTGGTTTGCAATTAACCCTGTCGTTAATCGGCAAACAAGACACCCTAAAAGTCATTGATCAGGGAGCCGATGATTCGGTCAATGCAGTCAACTTACGCAGCTTTATTGAAATGACCTGTCCCGGCATTGATACCACAACCCGGGTTTCTGAAGCGAATTTAATTCAATCACGTCACCGTATTCCGGAACAGGAACTGCGTGAAGATCAGGTGATAGTGCTGCAGGTTCCTTATCCTGATGCATTAATAGTGGTCGAGCCATCAGAAGATAAACGCAAAATTATGCACGGTGAAGCAGATTACTCGCGCTTATTAGTCAAGCTATATGAAGACATTGTGAAGTTTGATGAAATCACTATCTCACACCGTTACCCAACGCGTATCAATAGTCATTATGTATTAGATCCCTCGCCTATTCCACGTTGGGATGTGCCCAAAATGAACAATTCAAAAGCTTTGCTTTTATTTGGTGCCGGGCGTGAAAAGAAAATTTATGCCGTGCCGCCTTATACATTAGCAGAGCCTTTAGAGTTTGATGATGTGCCTTTCCGTGTTGAAAACTTTAATGATCAGACGGGTAAACGTCGTACCTGCCGCTGTTGTGGCTGTGACCATAGTTTTTTAGATGAGTTTGCCGATGCAACAACTGGCGAAAAACACTATCAATGTTCTGATTCCGATTATTGTGATCAACAGTTAGAAGCACAATCAGCAAAGCTTGGAGGGATAAATGTCGCGTGAAAAAGTATTAGAAGTCCGCAATCTGTCAAAGGTTTACGGTAAAGGTTGTGCTAAATGTTTTGATTCAACGGGTCCAGAGCACAATACTAATATCTGTCCTCATTGTGGCTCTGTTGTAGCGGCTCACAATATCAGTTTTGATCTCTATAAAGGTGAGATTTTAGGCGTGATGGGGGAATCAGGCTCCGGTAAATCAACCTCGGTTAATAATCTGTTTTTTGATGTAATGCCAACCTCGGGTCAAGCAACGTTTTTTGACGATGGTAAGCAGTATGATTTATTCAGTTTAAACGCTCAGCAAAAACGCCACTTACGTAACCACCGGTTTGGCATGGTCTATCAAAACCCGATATTAGGTTTGAACTTTAATGTTTCAGCGGGTGGAAACATTGCTGAACGCCTGTTAATGACGAACCTGACTAACTATCGGGAAATTAGAGAAAGAGCCATTACATTACTGCGCCGTACAGAAGTATTGACTGAACGTATGGATGAAATGCCAAAAAACTTCTCTGGAGGAATGCAGCAGCGTGTGCAAATTGCCAAGGCATTAGCCACTAATCCACCCTTACTTTTTTTAGACGAAGTCACTACAGGTTTAGATTTATCTGTCCAGGCAGCCATTCTAGATTTAATTATGGAAATTCAACGTGAAAGCGAAACGGCCATGATTGTGGTAACCCATGACTTAGGTGTTATCCGCCTATTGGCGGGACGTACTATTGTGATGAAGTATGGTCGCATTATTGAAACAGGCTTAACGGATCAAATCTTAGAAGATCCGCAAGATGCTTATACACAACGCTTGGTTGCGTCAGCACTTTAAGGGGACCATGGACAATGAGTATTCAACCTATCTTAGAAGTCGAAGACTTTTCAAAAACTTTTATGCTGCATGAACAAGGAACAGAACTGCCTTCGGCGCACAGCGTATTTTTAAAAGCTTACCCTGGTCGTTTAACCGCTTTAACCGGTCCTACAGGTGCAGGGAAATCGACAGTTTTAAAAGGCATTTACCGTACTTATTTACCGACCAGCGGGCGCATAATATTTACCACGGAACAAGGACAACAAACGGATTTGGCTAAGGCTGATGAACATCAAATTCTAGAGTTGCGTAAAGACGAGATTGGATTTGTCACCCAGTTTTTACATACTCTGCCCCGGCAGTCGACTGAAGATGTCGTGGCCATGCCTTTAATCAAGAAAGGCATATCGCGGATTATCGCACTTGAAAAAGCACGAGAAATATTAAGCCAACTGAACCTGCCGGAAAGACTGTGGGCAGTTTCTCCTGCTACTTTTTCAGGTGGAGAAAAACAACGCGTCAATTTGGCACGCGGGTTATTAGCACAACCAAGATTATTGTTACTCGATGAGCCGACCGCAAGCTTAGATCCAAAAACCACGGATCGTGTTGTTGAATTGATTAACAACCTCAAACAGACGGGTACCGCGATGATTGCCATCTTTCACGATATGGATTTAGTGAAAAGGCTAGCCGATAGTGTGGTGGTGCTTGAACCGCCAATCGGTACCGAAAACTTCTTTAATTCAGATATAAACAAGGCTCCATAACCATGAATACGCAACCTTTATATATTAAAAATGCAACGCTCGTATTGGCTGACAATGTTCTCAACAAGGCGAGTTTATTAATAGAAAATGGGAAAATCTCTGCTATTAATCCTAAAATCGTCTCTGATGATGTTCAAACAATTGATGCTAAAGGCAAAACTGTAATGCCTGGCATGATTGATTTGCATTGTGATTCATTAGAAAAAGAAGTGGAGCCGCGTCCTAATGTGCATTTTCCATTAGATTTTGCTTGTGCTCAGGCAGATAAAAATAATGCCAGTGCAGGCATTACCACCGTATACCATGCTCTGTCTTTTGCAAATGAAGAGTTGGGCGTACGTAACAACCAGTTTGCGAAACAAATTGCGCAAGCTGTTCATCAATTCCAGCCACATGCCTTAGTCGATAATCGTGTCCATTGTCGTTATGAAATTACAGATCCAACCGGCCTGCCTATTCTAATAGACTTAATGAAAAACCAAGTGATGCAGCTTGTATCATTAATGGATCACACCCCGGGACAAGGACAGTTTAAAGATTTAGCTTCCTATAAAGCCTATTTTGGTAAAAGTTATAAAAAGTCTGACCAAGAGTTAGATAAGATAATTGCCAATAAAAAACAACAAGCAGAAGGGGCCATGGAGCGTGTTGAACTGCTGATAAAAACCGCTAATGAACAAGGCATAGCAGTGGCTTCTCATGATGATGATTGTAAAGAACGTGTTGATACTATGACCGCGTTTGGCGTGGGTATTTCGGAATTCCCTATTAATATGGAAACGGCTGAATATGCGCGTAAAAAAGGCATGAAAACCATTATGGGTGCACCCAACATTCTACGTGGTAAAAGCCAGTCAGGTTCAATGCGCGCCTTAGATGCGATTAATGCGGGTGTCTGCGATTGCCTTTGTGCGGATTACGCGCCAGCGGCTTTAATCGTTGCTGTTTTTAAACTACCTGAAATTTCAGATTTAACCCTTGCACAAGCGGTACAGTTAGCGACCAAAAACCCGGCAGAAGCCGCGAAACTTTATGATCGGGGTGTGATTGAAGTGGGTAAACGCGCCGATCTTATTATGGTTGCTAATTTAGACGGTTTAGTACAAGTCTCTGAGGTGTTTGTTGCCGGTGTTTCTGCCTTTAAAGCCAGTTATGACCATGCCTAATTCGATTATTAAAAAGTATCCCTCTAAGGGTAAACTTTTCTATGTGATTGGCGCGTCGGGTGTAGGTAAAGACTCTTTGCTGCATTATGCACGGCAGCGCCTGGCCAATGAATCGCTGGTTTTTGCACATCGTTATATTACACGCCCGGTAGAGTTGAAGGGTGAAAATCACATTCAGCTTACGAAGGAAGAATTTAACAATCGTCTACAACGGGGCTGTTTTAAATTTAATTGGCACTCCCACGAGTTAGATTACGGGATTGGCGTCGAAGTGGATAGATGGTTAATGCAGGGGTCAAATGTGGTTATTAATGGCTCCAGAGGTTATTTAAATACGGCAGTGGCATTACATCCAGGTCTTGTGCCGGTATTGATTCAAGTGGATTCAAATTTATTACATGAGCGCTTAATTAAGCGTGGACGTGAAACATTAGAACAAATTGAAAAACGTATTCAACGAGCACAAGCCTTTGTGGGATTAACTTCCCCAAATATGCAAATTATTGAAAATAACAGTGAGCTTTCTGTTGCTGGAGAACAGTTGGTAAGCTTACTTAGAAATCAGGCAGTGAAAATCTTATGAAATTTACTTTTTTAGGCACAGGCTCAGTGAAGGGCGCTCCCGTTTATGGTTGTGAGTGCATAGTATGTAATAGAGCACTCGCTAACCCCGATTTACGGCGTAATCCCGCTTGCGGTTTTTTAGAAATAGCTGGGCAATTGGGTACGGTACGTTTATTAATTGATGCCGGTTATCACCATCTTGCCGAGCGGTTTCCACCGGGCAGTTTAGACGCTGTTTTACTGACTCATTTCCACATGGATCATGTGCAGGGCCTATTCCCTATTCGCTGGGGAGTCGGCGAAACTATTCCAGTTTTTTCACCCGATGATCCAAAAGGCTGTGATGATCTGTTTAAGTATCCCGGAATATTTGATTTTTCTCAAAAAACACGGCCATTTCAGACATTTGAATTTAAAGATCTTCTTATTACCCCGATCCCATTAGTTCACTCCAAACTAACCATGGGTTATGTTATTGAGTTAAATGGTAAACGTTTTGCATATTTGTGTGATTCCGGTTTACTGCGTCGTGATGTAAAGCAATACCTCATTGACCAACCTATTGATCTTATGATTCTAGATTGCGAGCAACCACCGCTTGAAACTGCGCCAAGAAATCATAATGATTTAACCCGGGCCTTAGAGATATTTGCAGAGGTTCAGCCTAAAAAACTGGTGCTTACTCATATTAGTCATAATTTAGATGAGTACTTTATCAATCATCCAAACTGCCTACCTGAAAATGTGGCCATAGGTTATGACAACCAAGCATGGGAATTATAGTGCTGGCCTCTTTTTCTACCTTTGAACAGGCCTGGCTGTTTATTATTCTTTCGGTACTGATGCACGTCAGCTGGAATTTAATGGCTCGACAGGTCAACCCTAAAGCCGACTTTTTATGGTGGGGGTTATTGGGTCATCTTCTTTTATTGGGTGGTTATGGTTTGTATCACTTAGTGCAAATCGAATGGAGCTGGACATTGACAGGTTTGATTGCCATCACCGCTTTTGCGAATAGCCTGTATTTTCTCTCTTTACGAGAAGCTTACGCTTTAGCGCCTGTTGCTTTTGTCTATCCTATTGCCCGCAGCTCTCCCATTCTGGTGGCTATTTGGGCGTTATGGATTTTTGACGAAACGCTCTCTAATCTAGCTTGCCTTGGCATTTTAGTCAGTATTATTGGCTTGTGGATACTGGGCAATACAGTGAAACATAAGCACAACCCCAAAGTGCTATTATGGACACTCTCAGCGGCTTTTTTTACCAGTATCTATTCGCTATCGGATAAAGCAATCAGCCAGCAGATAGATAGCTTTTCGGCTTTATTAGGGGTAGTTACGCTGGGTTATTTGTCTGCTTGGATAACATTATGCCTCTATCGGAAAAAACATTGTGAAACTATTATTCCTGCCGTCTGTCCGCATTTAGGTGTGTGGCTCGCAGGCAGCCTGTTTATTGGAACCGCCTATGCTTTGGTGATACTCGCTATGCAAACCCTACCCACCGCTTATGTGCTATCCATGACCAATATTGGCATTTTATTAGCCGTGGTTTTATCCATACTGTTTTTTAAAGATCGCGTTCATCTTAAGCAAAAAATAGTTGCGACCCTATTTATTACCAGTGGTTTGTTGATCTTAGGAATTTTTGGTTAATCTAAAGTAGACCGATTAGCTTTCTGAAGTGGTTATTAAAATAGGCAGCGTTTGATGATTAATCATAGCAAAAATATAATTAAGCGATTACATTGAAAAATATAAAAACCTGTAAAGCATTGATTTAATAAATGGATTTTAATTAGGATTTATACCGACATTGAAGATCAACGGACAAAAGATAGGGCTATTTTACGTGATAGGCGCAACGGCCTATCACGGTTTACTTAAATAAAATCAATGGTATTTTAGCCATTCTTGTGCTGTTCAAACCACCACATAAATGCAAACATAAGCCCGGATGTTTTTGCGATGCTGACATCAAAAATAAGCGCTTTGGCTTCGTTTATCGGCAGGTACACAACTTCGATCATTTCAGCATCGATACCGCCGCCTTCATTGACCTTCATACTCTGATCAACTTCTGCATAGTAGAGTATTTGCCTGCTTCCGGCAAAGCCTACGGAGGTATGAAAAGAGGTGATTTCTTCTATCCTCTCAAGCGCTATATCATAGCCGCACTCTTCTTCTATTTCTTCTTTGGCTATCTGTTTTAAAGAGAGGTCTTTATCGACAATACCCGCGCACAGCTCAATGGTTAATCCATTATCATTGTTCAAATACACTGCCGGGCGGAACTGTTCTACAAGCACAAAAGCCTCTTTTTCTTTATGATAAATAAGGATAGCTACAGAGTCATGCGCTTTGACTACTTCCCATGATTTTTTGACACCGTTTTGCTCATAGGTTGCCAGTGAAGTTTTAATAAATTTCGCATCAACTAAAGGCTGAAGTTTAAAATTTTTGAGCGTATTGGCCATCTTAACTCCTTATACTTGTCGGTGTATTAGCATTCCAAAAAAAGCTAATACTGTGTTGTGTTGTTGCCAGTCTTTATTGCTTTATGATAATTGCCGCACTGTCTGCGTCATTAAATTTGATTGGCATTCAAGTTTTCATACATCCAAGCGTGCCATGGTAAGACTTGGATTTATGATTGCCTTTGCCACTTAAGTTTAGTCATTTATATAAATGACTTCCTATCATTTGCTAGAAACGATTTTTTGTCACCGCTTCATTGATACCAAAAGAATTTAATTTGTGATCAGATTGGCCCAGTCTCTTTGGCAAAGTGATTTTACGTGGTCAACTTGATGCCTAAAATTATTCCAACCTCTACTCACCTGGTCAACTATATCTTCATAATTTTTGAATGCGAAGTTTGCTAAGTCATTATCTCGCAACCAAGCCCATACTTGTTCAATAGGATTAAGCTCTGGAGAATAGGGGGGAAGGTGCATAATAGTTAGATTATCAAATTTAATGGCGGTCTTATTTGAATGCCAACTCGCACAATCCATTACAACAAGCGCATGCCGACCTGCGGGTGTCGCATATGATATCTGTTGGAGATGTTTCTCCATCATTTCCATACTCAAGATAGGACTGATTAATGCTTCTGTTTGACCTGTTGATGGGCAAACAGCACCATAAATATGCGTAGAAATAAATTGTTGCTGCCTGATTACTCTCGGTCGACTACCTTTCGTTGCCCAAACACGTGTTGTTGTATTTTGTTGGCCAAACCGTGCCTCATCTTGAAACCAAACATCCACCTTATCAAGTGCTATATGGCCAGGGATTATGATGATCGATTCAATTAGGAATTTTTTTAAACACTTCCTGAGCCGCTAAGTCTTGCTTAGGGTGTTTAGAACGAGAAGTTATCCAAACAATATCTAACTCTTTCATTAAACGATAAATATTTCTGACGCAGTAGTTCACATTGAAGGTTTCTTGGATATATTTTTGTATATTTTACCCATCAATCTGCCTCCTTGCACTTTAACTGCATGAGCTATTACGTATTCTTTTAATTGTATTTTTTGTTCATTGCTTAAGCGAGAAGGCTGTCCTGTTGCTAGCTTTAATGCCAATGCATCAAAACCACCTGATAAGTAATTTGTGATCCATTCATTAACCAAGCGTCGACTTGCATTAAGTGTTTTTGCAATTGATGTTCTTGAATAGCCTTCATGGAATTTTTGTACTGCCAAGTAGCGTAGTTTAAGGCTCGCATTATTTGTATATGGGATTTTTATTTGAGAAGTCTTTTTCATATGATAATCGCTCAGGTAATGATAAATGAACGATATCACATTAGATCACAAATTAAATTCTTTTGGTATAAGCTCCACATCTTCTATCGCACAGGCACTCGGTTGACGTTCACGCCAATCGTAATAGCCACTTTTAGATACACACAAAAACGCCAGTAACCTAACAACTTTTATGTCGGCTCTGAGTTTTTCGATGCATCGATAGCGGCTTGATGTTCCTCCCCAAGAAACCGTTGCCACTTTTTTAGGATATACAGCTCCTCCTTGAGTTGTTTGTTTTCGCGTTCAAGTTGTTGCTCTTTGGTGAGTACTTTTTTGGTTTTGTTTTGACCGCTACTTTTTTACGTTTATCCACCACAATGATCCCTTCACGATACTCTTTTCGCCATCGTGACAGCATAAATGGGTGTATGTCGAGTTTTTCAGCAACGGATTTTATGGTAACGCCGACAGTAAAACTGAGTTGAACCGCGTTAACTTTAAACTCATTTGAATACTGCCAAGTTCGTCTTGGATTGTTGTACTTGGGCATAGAACACCTCATCTTTAGTTATGATTTTGGTGTCCGTTAAAGCGGGGGAAGATCATTTTCCGTTTGAAGTTCTTGTTAGTTTTTTATTTACAAACACTTGTCACTTTAAATTATTGTCATTAACATTTTGATACTAAGAGTGATTAACAATAATGAAAATATCTTCTTTAACACTGAAACTGGCAAATAATGAGCTAGTTTTACACCATAAGGCGCACTGAAAAAACTGGTTATTGATATTAATACAACAGCTGGTAGATATATAAACCCAAAAGTATAGTTTTCTACCGACGTATTTGACCACCCATTAATTAGGTAGCCTAAAGTCCCTGCTATCGAGATAGGTAAACCAATAGCTGCTGAGGTACCTACAGCTTTTTTAATATTTATATTTCTCCAAACTAAATATGGAACAGTTAAAGAACCACCGCCAATAGAAACGAAAGCGGAAATAGCACCAATACCCGTACCGGCAAAAAATATTTCTTTATTCCCCGAGATGTTTTTATCTGGTTGTGGTTTTTTATTTAAAAACATTTGGATAGACACATACGCCATAAAAATTGAAAAGAATATAGCAAGATAGATAGAGTCAATTTTAGATGCAACAAATGTGGCAAAAAATGTCCCCAATAAAACACCTAAACTAATACCTTTAACAATTACCCAAATTACAGCATCATTTGAGTTGTGCGCTCTCATACTTGAAAAAGAAGTAAAAATCATAGAAGCCATTGACGTACCTAAAGCTAAATGAACTACTTTTTCGACTGGAAGCCCTTGAGCCAAAAAAATTGTTGTTAGAATGGGAACCATAATTCCACCACCGCCGATACCTAACAATCCAGCCATAACACCAACAAATGTACCGAGTAACAAAAAAGATAAAATCCATTCAATTTCTAACACTGCAACCTCCGAATATATTCTGAAAAAATTAACGCCACATTAAGAGGCAAATAATTGTTGGCTAAAATAAGCGACGAAGGAGCAAGTAGCTAGCTGTTATTTGTCCTGCTTGAATGCCTTGTTAGGTGCGATTATCACGCTTTGTGCAGCTTTTAAAAGCATAAAAACACCAATAAAAGTGTACATATATACTGGAGCTCAACTATAAGCTCCAAAACCAATTTAAAAACTCAATAAAGCTAGCTATAAGTAGAACAAAGTGATGAATAGTTGTAGTTTTATCTTTGCTTGGCTCACCAAACACTACCAACTCTTTGAGTATAAATAAAGAACTATACTTAAATAAAATACATATAGAAACATTTTGAGTACCAACAAGCTGACCAACATAAAGCTAATAAGGTGGAAGAACTAATAAATATTTTCAGTAAGAATGTAATTAATTTTTTTTATAAAAGAAGTACATTCCAATACTGCAGTTATAGGGGGTTAGTTTAATGAATCTCCGGCTGAACATAAGAACTAATTGAATTATTTGAATCTTGTGGAAAGCTAATTAATAGGAACTTCTCAAATATTACATTTGTAAATTCACAATATTGTCATACCTTCACCGTCGTCCTTCAACTCTTTAAGTAATTTACTGAATACAATTTTTAGTATTTTATTACCGTTCAGGGATAAAAAACATCAAATTCATTGACATCGAAAAAGTAAAAAAATCATTTAATACCTATAACCTTTAGATTTTTCTATATTAATTTAAAATCTTCAACGCCAAACCTATGTGGTAACTACTCAGCAGGGGTGAAAATATTCGGCAGCATACGATTTAACAATAGCGCTAAAGCAGTGGAGCCACTAACACCCTGCTTTTTACAGCTCGATAAGTAACTTCGTAGGCCAAAAAACATCTCAGCTCCATATTCATTTCTGAAGCAACCTGATATCTTTTGCTGAACTTTTGCCATTCTCAAGTCATTTTCACCCTGATTATTGGTAAAAGGAACCTCTTTATTGCTCATAAATCTGAGTACATCATCTTCATATTTTTGTAAGCGTTCCAGTAAATTTCGAGATTTGGTTCTTTTCAATTTGCCACGCTTACCTTTTATTGGTATTGGCGGAGGGCTTTCTTTTTCTCCCTCTTTTAAAATAACTCTGTATTGATCAATGTAGCCAGTTTGTTTTTCTGGGGTAAGCACATCATCAGAATCCCTCACAATTTGATTCAGATTAACTAAAAATAGACGCATTGTTTCAGCCCAAGCCTGATCATCTTGTTCATAAGATCGGGTTAATTCACGTAAATGATGTGCATTGCATAACGAGTGCAGACAGTTATAACGATAATAGGGCTTCCAATGATCATGGCATAATACCCCCTCGAAATGAGGCAATATGCCTATCGAGTTCATTGCATCCTGGCCGCGTTTTTCATGAGCAGACAAATAGGTCCATTTTAGAGAGGAAGCGTTGTGCAACCACTGCCGTGTCACATTAATATTAATTCCCGTTTTATCGGCATGTAGTACTTTCTCTTTTTGTAAATTCGCTTTAATTAGGTCACCTACATTGAGCGCTTCAAGCTTGCTATAAGCACTGTTAATGAAGTTATAAAGGCTACCACTGCTCAGGGGGATATCTAATTGGTCGGTGAAGTATTCACGAATACGTTCATAAGGCAGTAACTGATATTGCGAGAGGTACACCGCATGCGCCTTAACGCCATTACCGTATTGAATTCGACTATTAACACCATCAGGAAAGGGGGCGGTAAAGCGTTTGCCCGCTTCATTTTCAAGTATTTGAGCCTGATATTCAGTGACAATGCGTTTAAATTCAATATCAACAACTTGACGTGTTTCATAACCCACTTCTTTATAATGCCCTTTGGGCAAGAGAATTGTATCGACAGGTAATTGATGGGTGATATCTGGATCTATCTCACGTTCCAGTGTTGATCCATTATGACCTTTTTGTCCGCCTGTTTTATTTGAACTGTTATTCCTGGGTGATTTTTCTCTGTTCGGACACTTGATGGGGGCTTACCACTATTGCGACTGTTGAGTCCAAGGCGCTGGCAAAGCAAATTAACGATAAGCAGTAATAAATCTAACGTTGTGCGCATAGAAGGGGACAATGTTTTGTCATCCGCTATTTGCTATTTTATTTTCTCGATATTACTTTCAATATCAATGCCACTTACTTTCATTCTGTATCATTACGCCAATAGGAAGAGAGTAGTTAGAATAACGACTCAAAAGGATCAAGCAAGTCGATCTTTTTTGATCTTCTATAAATAATCAAAAATGTGATCAAGGTGCTGAGCAGTTACCCTATCTGTATATTTATAGCTTGCTAAAAATACTTAAGCCGCTATTGTGGATACTCATTTATGTATAGGAGAAACAAGAATGCTTAAATCACACATAATAAAAAGTTTGACGTTTACCACAATTTTACTTTCATCAGGAGCCTTAAGCGCTACTGAATTAAACCTCTCTCATCAATGGTCTACAAACGATGTACGCCATAAAGTTGTGAAAATCATTGCTGACGAAGTATCTGCAGCTAATGTAGATCTAAATATTACAATTTTCCCTTCAAAGTCATTATTTAAACCTAAAGAGCAATATACTCTAATGAGTAGAAACTTACTTGATATGTCAATTTTTCCATTAAGTTACGCTGCAGGACAACAGCCAGCTTTTGATTTAACCCTAATGCCAGGCTTAGTCAAAAATCATGATCATGCGGTCAGATTAATAGAATCGCCATTTATGGATGGTATAAAAGATAAAATGGCACAAGACGATGTTATGGTGCTGGTCGACGGTTATCTTGCTGGTGGATTTGTGAGTAAAGGCGAGTGTATAGAAAAGCCTAGTGATATGGAAGGTCTTCAAGCTCGTGCAGCCGGTAAATCCTTTGAACAGATGTTAATTGGAGCGGGTGCGTCTATCACCTCAATGAGTTCAGCTGAGATCTATAGCGCAATGCAAACAGATATTTTAGATGTAGCTAATACTTCTTCATCTTCTTTCGTTTCTTATCGTATTTATGAACAAGTAAAGTGTTACACCCCAGCATCTAAAGACGTCGCTCTTTGGTTTTTATACCAGCCAGTCATTATGAATAAAACTAAATTTGAAAAACTAAATTCAACTCAACAAGAAGCTCTATTGGCTGCAAGTAAAAAAGCAGAAGCTTATTACTCAAAAGAGGCTAAGTTACAAGATTCAAATTCAGTCGAAGTGTTTCGAAAAGCGGGTGTTAAAATCGGTACTATGACACCTGAAGACTTTGATGAGTGGAAAAACCTTGCTCGAGAAACATCTTACAAAAAGTTTTTAGAAAGCTACCCTGAGGGTGAAGAACTATTGGATATGGCCCTGTCTGTTAAATAATTATTTATAGCATGATATTCGTTTGGGCAGTATGTTACTGCCTATTTAAAGCAATGTGGACAAGAGAGGTATATATGACAGTTCACTCTACTATTAATTCATCTAATTCATCTGATTCATCTGATATTAGCCCTTCTAATGACAAGGAAAGACCTTTTTTTCTGAAAATAACCTCTTGGTTATCGACAATTTCTGGTTGGTGTTCAGCATCTATGACGTTGGCTGCAGTTTTTATTACTTGCCAAATGATCTTTGTTAGATTTGTGCTTAATGGCTCTACCACATGGCAGACCGAAGCTATTATTTATTTAATTCTTGGTGCAACTCTTATTGGTTTACCTTTTGTACAACAAGTACGCGGGCACGTTAATGTAGATTTAATCCCCTTGATGTTACCTTCTCGTGCACGCTATTACTTGGCGATTTTTACTTTAACTTTATCTGCTGTTGTCATAGGTACTATGTTTTGGTATAGCTTTGAATACTGGCACTTATTGTTTTCTCGTGGCTGGACAACAGACAGTGTTTGGGCAGTTAGATTATGGATTCCACATTCATCGATGATCATTGGTTTTGGTTTACTTTTTTTACAATTAGTTGCCGATTTAGTTGCTGTTTTATTAAAAATTGATAAACCTTTTGGGTTGGGAGAAAACTAATGGATCCTCTAATTCTTAGTGCCTTGGTCGGTATAACGACCATTCTTATATTGTTTTCTGGTGTATCTGTTGGTATTGGTTTGCTCGTAGTTTCAGGATTATTTTTGATTGTTTTTGATGGATTACAGTCGTTACAGCTAATGCCAGAAATATTTTTTGGCAAATTGGATAGCTTTGCTCTTTTATCAATCCCTATGTTTATTCTCATGGGATCGACTATATCCTCTACAAAAGCAGGCGCTGATTTGTATGAAGCGCTAGAGCGATGGTTAACAAGAGTTCCCGGTGGTTTAGTGGTATCAAATTTGGGGGCTTGTGCTCTGTTTGCTGCTATGTCCGGTTCTAGCCCTGCCACTTGTGCAGCGATTGGGAAAATGGGTATTCCTGAAATGCTTAAGCGAGGTTATCCTGAAGGAATTGCAACCGGATCAATTGCTGCCGGTGGTACATTAGGAATTTTAATTCCTCCATCAGTCACCATGATTGTTTATGGCATTGCAACAGAGACATCAATTGGTCGTTTATTTCTTGCAGGAGTGCTGCCTGGCCTGATGCTTGTGGGATTGTTCATGGCTTGGTCTATATACGCAACTTGGCGTTCAGGTAACCGTGCGTTAATGACACCAATCAATTATAGCTGGCGAGAAAAATTCGAAATACTGCCTCGTGTATTACCATTTGTTGGCATTATTATTGCTGTGCTTTATACCATGTATGGCGGTATTGCAACGCCATCTGAAACAGCAGCTCTGGGCGCAATAATGTGCTTAGTTGTTGCGATGATTATTTATCGTTTAACTAGTCCGAAAGATTTGTGGACAATATTGCGCGATAGCACCAGAGAGAGCGTAATGATTTTATTTATCATTGCAGCAGCGGGCGTTTTTTCTTATATGTTGTCTAGCCTTTATATTACTCAAGCAATAGCTGAGTGGATTGGAGCACTAGAAATTAATCGTTGGAGTTTAATGATTTTAATTAATTTCTTTTTGATTATAGCGGGATTCTTCCTCCCTCCGGTAGCAGTAATTTTAATGACAGCCCCTATTTTGTTGCCTGTGCTTATGAATGCTGGCTTTGACCCTATCTGGTTTGCTGTAGTCCTTACCATCAATATGGAAATTGGTTTAATTTCACCACCAGTCGGTTTAAATCTTTATGTGATTAATGGCATTACTCCAAACATTTCTTTGAAAACTATTCTGTGGGGTTCATTACCTTTTGTTGCCTGCATGATTATTGCCATTGTTTTACTCTGCTTGTTCCCTAGCATTGCTACATGGCTACCTGAGGCCGTAATGGGCTCAGCTATATAATATAATTTAATTATTAAGGAGTATTAGCTATGAAGATCAAATCTAGAAATTATCGTGTTGGGCTAATTGTGCCTAGTTCAAATATTACAATGGAAACCGAAATACCTTCACTATTGCGTGGTCGTGAAGCAATTTTACCTGAACGTTTTACGTTTCACTCCTCTCGCATGAGAATGAAAAGTGTTACAAAAGAAGAGCTTGAGCGAATGGATGATGATAGTTTGCGTTGCGCATTAGAATTATCCGATGCAGCGGTTGATGTACAAGCTTACGCTTGTCTCGTTGCGATTATGAGCCGAGGTAAAGGTTACCATCGAGTGGCGGAAGAAAGGTTATACAGAGTAAGCTTGGAAAATGGTATACCTGCTCCTGTTATTAGTTCAGCAGGTGCATTAGTTGAAAGCCTACATGAGATAGGTGCTAAGAAAGTATCCATCATTTGTCCCTATATGAAACCGCTCTCTCGACTGGTGGTAAACTATATTGAAAGTGAAGGGATAGAAGTTCAAGATTACCTGGCATTAGAAATTCCCGATAATTTAAAAGTTGGGGCCCAAGATCCAAATGCACCAACTGAATTGTGGAAAAAACTTGACGTTACTGGTATCGATGCCATTGTTGCTTCTGCTTGTGTACAAATGCCATCGTTACAATCAATTGAAAAAATTGAAAGAGCTTCTGGTTTACCAACATTATCTGCTGCGGTAGCCACAACCCGTAGTATTTTAAAAGCACTCAAACTCGACCCTGTAGCACCAGGGGGAGGCACATTATTAACACCAAGTAATTCATAAGTAATTCATGAGTAATTCATGAAATAATTTTTTAAGTCAATGACTCGTCCTAGCATGGGTTAACACATTTTGAATTAAAACGCCTGATGAACTTCATCGGGCGTTTTTTATTTTAAGGCCGTATACGCCTTCCTTCCATTATATATCATCACAGACTCCTCAACCATTTCCTTAGCTTCTTCTATACCCCTCACCATTCAAAGTGCGGGTTATAAATATCTCGGCCGCAAGCGACCGAGTTTTAAAACAAGTCCAGCTGATCTGAGTTTATTTCTTTACGATCTAATTCAATCAGTTGGTTTTGAACATATTTCCTAATGACTTCTTCAGTGGCATTTCCAATAGTTTCAACAAAGACACTTTGAGTCCATAATTTACCTCCCCAGAAGTATTTCTTTTTAATTTCAGGATAAGTCCTGAAAAATTCACGTGCTGTAATACTTTTAATTATTTGCATTACATCACTTGGTGACTGCTCAGGTATTCCCCTAATCACCATATGAATATGATCTTCTGGTATTTCTAATTCCACTATATCGATATCGTAATCATATCCAATTTTTTGAATTATAGCTTTAATCGTAGAACGATGAGGCTCATTGAATACTTTGTGACGATATTTAGGTATCCAAACAAAGTGATATATTAATCGATAAACATGATGTGTATTTCTTTGAGTATCCAGCACGGGGACAAGCCCCCGAGATTTACGCTTCGCTAGTTAAAACCTAAAAGTTGTCATTAATCCAACTATCACGAGTATTAGCAATTTCTGGTAGTGTGATTGTAAAAAACTCACCAACTCGCCGTCGAAATTCTTTCGTAGACGCAAAATATTCACCATTTCTAGTATGTTTATTCATCACCTTCCAAAGTCGCTCTATTGGGTTTAAATTAGGGCTATAGGGTGGTAAATAAATTAAGTCGATATTCAATTTTTTGCTTCATCTTTAACGATATCTGAACGGTGATAACCTGCTCCATCTAATACTAACTTTATCGTGCCACTTTCTAGGTAGCTTGCACGGACCTTGTTAAGAAAATCAACAATTGCCTCGCCATTAACGGTTTTTTCATATTCTTTGATAACGGCATTTTCTAAATAACCTAATTCAATTGCACCAACAATATTGATACGAGAGCGACTACCTGTTTTTTTTACGGCTTTATCGTCACCTTTTTTATCCAACCTGCCGTAATCTTGGTCGCTTGGGTTGGGTGAACAGCATCCATGAACAATAACCGCTCATCAGGTGCTAGCGTTGATTTTAGTTGCTCGTAAAACGCAATAAATCGGCTTGCTTATCTTCATCAAATTTATGAGGTACACCTTTGGGTTTTTTATAGCTGAAATTATGCTGATGTAACCATTTATTCAATCCGTATATCTGATAGATAACGGCATACTTTTCTTTAATATAATCCGCGATTTGATGTGCATGAAGATAAGTGACGTCACATAAATGCTCGATGAGTTCTTTAGTTTGCTCATCCGTTAGATAACTGTCGGAGCCACCACTATTTGTCGTTAATTTTTCGCTGGTTACATAATCATCAATATATCGAACAACACTGGTTTCATGTATGCGTAACGCTTGAGCAATCATGTGTGTTGACCAATCCTCATCGCGCAGTAAAACTATTCTGGTTTAATTGAACTGGACACTTTAATTTTGGATAATACAATCCACTATCGAGGTGAACATGAATACAAAACTTATACGAGTGAATTTAAAACAGAAGCATTAGGGTTAATCAGTGAGCAAGGTTATAGCGTTCAGGAGGCCGCTTCTGCTTTAGGTATCACAACTAGCCTGCTTTATAGCTGGAAACAAAAAGCCGAAGAGCATGCCAATTCAACGGTAAATTCTGATGAGCGGACGGAGTTATTATCCTTGCGAAAAGAAGTTAAACAGCTTCGTATGGAGAAAGAAATACTAAAAAAGGCCAGTGCCTTCTTCGCAAAAGAAATGAAGTAAAGTTTCGATATATTCGAGCATGTCGCTCTAAATATCCAATAAAACTACTTTGTAATGTACTACAAGTGAGTCGTAGTGCATTTTATGATTGGCTTGAACGGCCAGTTAAAATAAATAGTGAAGAAGAGCTGAATATGTACCGTACGGCGCGTCAGCTATTTAAACGCAGTCGTGGCAGTTTAGGCTCTCGCCAGTTGTGCAAGAACTTGAGACGAGCGGGTTTTAATGTGGGCCGTTACTGTACGCGCAGCATCATGCGTAAGCTGAAACTTGTGGTGACCCAACGCCAGGCATATAAAGTAACAACAAAGCGTAAGCATAGTAATAGCGTTGCTGATAACGTATTAAACCAGCAGTTCAATCCCGCACAGGTAAACTTGGTTTGGGCGGGTTATGTAACGTATTTGAGAACCAATCAAGGCTGGATGTATTTAGCCATTGTCATGGACTTATACTCCCGCAGGGTTGTCGGTTGGTCTATCTCGAAACGTATGACTGTTGATTTAGTTGAACGCGCATTACAAATGGCGATTAACATCAGGGAACCTAAAGCTGGATTAATGTTCCATAGTGATAGAAGCGCTCAATATACTAGCGGGCGATTTAGTCGATTGCTGAACAAGTATAAAATAACAGCCTCAATGAGCAGTGTCGGTGCTTGTTTATATAACGCTGTTGTAGAACGATTTTTTGGCAGTTTAAAGAATGAATGGTTATTAAATGTTGTGCATTTAACACGTGAAATGATGAAGATGGATGTTGAAGAATATATCCGTTATTACAACCATGAACGACTTCATACAACACTCGGTGATTTAACGCCGATTAACTATGAAAATTTACAAAGTCAGGTGTCCGGTTGGACTTGACCAGAATATGGTTTGATCACTGCTACATCAATAATTCAATTTATAATGATCTTGCCGTGCCATTGTGATGTATAATTATCGATTAAATTACCATAGTGATATATAATTATATATAATTATATATCAGTCATCTAAATACAGTTACATATCAGTTATCTAAATACAGGACAACTAATGACGCGGGCTGCGGACAAACTAATATCACAAATTACACAAGACATTACTTCAGGGGTTTTACAGCCTGGCGATCAACTGAAAGAATCTTTTTTAGCGGAAAAGTTTGGAGTTTCTCGGACACCTATTCGTGAAGCTATAAGAGCCATGGTAAGGCTTGGTTTATTAGAAGCTATCCCAAGAAAGGGAGTAAAAGTCAGAATTTTAAACACGAAAGAACTTTTGGATTTGTTTGAAGTAGCTGCAGGGTTGGAGGGCATGGCTAGTAGGTTAGCAGCATATTCACTCACAGACGAGCATGCAAAGGTAATTCTGAGTAAGTTGGAAAACTGCAAAGTAGCCGCTGAAAATGAGGATAAAGTTCAATATAGTATTGCGAATATAGAATTCCATGCAGCAATTCATGAGGCTACCAATAATCGCTGGTTAATTGAACAACTTCAACATATCGGTATACATATTAATACATATCGTTCTTTACCTTATAACGTTCGAGAACGACTTTCAAAATCAACAGAAGAACACGAGGCTATTTGCAAAGCAATTCTTGCTGGTGAAGGTAGTACAGCGAGTCAGTTAATGCGTGATCATATGATGTTGCAAGGACAACGATTACCATCTGTATTAAAATTTTTCACAAAATAAGTAATTGCTAACCTAACGATGTATCATAGGTTGGATCTTAAGAAATAAAACAATTGAAAACATGCTCTAAATTTGATCTGATAGTAATCACCAAACCACCACCTATCCCAAAAATAGAGCACGAATAAACATAATATTGAGTTAAACAAAATAACAATAGTGCTTAATGATTTTATACCCATCATCATTCAAAGCGCGGGTTATAAACGAATCGGCTGCAAGCGACCTAGTTTTAAGATAGTCCAAAGCTTTATCGCAAACGATAAAGCTAACAAAGCCTTGAAAAGCCAATGCTGGATAATCTAGACTAGGCTTCGCCCCGTCAACACTATCCAGCACGGGGGCAAGCCCCCGATATTTTCGCTACGCTCTGTTAAAACCTAAAAATTATCATTAATTCTGCTCGCCAAGACATCACCTATCTTAGGAAGCGTTTGACTAAAGAACTCATCAATTTTGTTTCTAAATTCTTTCGCTGTTGCAAAATATTTATTATTTCTGACATGCTCATTCATTACTTTCCATAGCCGTTCTATTGGGTTTAAATTAGGACAGGGCAAGATCATGAGATTTCTTTTATAGCTAAAGTGTGATCAAATAGCAGAAACAGTCACTTTGAGTTTCCTATGCTATGTCCCGTTCGTATCGTTCGGACAATAAGTTGTATATAAATCAATGGTCATTTTTGACATTTTGACCGTTAATTTGATTTATGGGGCATAAACTAATAATTAACTTTCTAATTTATGCTCTTTTATAAACGGAATGTGATAAAAATTATCATTTAGTAAGAACGATAATACTTCCATTTTTTTAATACAGCTCATTGTGATCAGTCAGGAAAGTAATAACCTGACAATACGCCACACCAGTCAGAAATAAATATTCCTTTACCTTTTGTTTTCTTGTTTGTAAAAAACTCAGCTGGCGTTCGATCATTTAAATTGGAGTGGGTTTTCACACAGTTATACCAAACTTGAAAACTATTCAATTCTGCTTTTAGGCAACGAGGAGAAAAATTTATCCAGTCAATCTGCTTAAATTTTATTTCTATAATATTCATGGTTTCCAGGTACATATATAATCGGTTGCTTAAAATGCTCACGAGCCCAAATCAAGCCTTTTATACCGATATGAATATCACCCGCTAAAATAACAACATCTGCATAAGCAGCTTCTAGTGGGGGTACCCATGTTTCAAATTCACAATGCAAATCAGAATAAATAGCCAGTTTCATTTTTGGTCTAGCTCTTTATGTTTTGCTAAGCAATTTAACCAAAGCTGTTTAGAGAAACTGGTAGATTGATGAAGTTTATCAATAAGCATATCGCTAATATCAAGCTCATCCTTTTTGAATTGGCAAAATTCATCCGTAGTTAAGTCGAGCATATCTTGCGCATGAATATCTGATACGTGATGGGTGATTTGCCATTTAACGAATAAATTAGCAAAGCTATACCTAAAGGTATTACTGCTCTCGCTTGTCGTTTTTAAGGTATAAAAATAGGCACTTCGGCCTTGACCAATGCGAAGTGGTTTCGCATTTTATCAATGAATAACTCTCCCTCATCAATCATCGCAACGGCGCAAACTTTAATCTAAGCCAAATAGAATTCAATAGGGGCGCAGTTGATATTATTCATTCCACCGTTTACAGCTATATATAGCTGGTTTTCATCTAGAGTATCAACACCAACATGTAACCAACTTGGGCTATTAGGTTGCTTTATTCGCTTTATAAAACTTTCTTGGGTTAGCATAAAATAGATGCACCATTTATCTTAGTGATAGAGCCGAAAGACTAGATGTTATTTTCTATTCTTATCGTTATTTCTATTAATTAATTTGAATCAATATAGAAAAGTATTGGTGAACCATCTTGAATGAAAAAACAATAAAAGCAAATCATACCCCTTGTAACAAAAGGAAAACCTTAGCATATGACGTCACTTTTATAATCCCTTATTACTTAACTAATTGAAATGTATAAACAGTCAATTTTATTGATAAATATTAAGAACTTTTTGTTATTTATTTTTAGTTTATTATATAAATAATGAATATACGAGGATCGTTTGAGTGGCTCATACTGGCAAAGTTACTGATAAATGTTGGCTATGTTTGACCGTAATGTTGGCAATAGATGATCGTAACGCTGGTCAATAATCACTGGAATATACAATATGAATAGGTTCGTGAGTAAGTTTAGGAAAAACATTCAGTATGCTCGTAAAAGTTTTCCTCATTTTGAACATCACTTTATGATTTGGACACCTGTAGTTAAAAATCAAGGACCTAATGCAAAACGGGACCAATCAAATTAGGGCTATTTAGGGTAACAATCCAATAGCTATCGCCAGCTCAACAAATGCTGAACGGGTAATATAAATCAGGTGGAAAAGGGTGTTTTAGTGAGCGTATTTTTAGGGCGGAAAGCCCAGAAGCGTCAGCCAATCATTGACGCATGTTCCGGTCAATAATTCATACGCAGAGGTCCCTTTACGCGGTCCATTACGACGCTCTCGCAGGTTATACCAAGCTTTAAATATCTCTAAGAATCCTTGATTAACCCCTTTTTTCGCATAAAGATAAGTTCGCAAGGTTGCGTTAAATCCTTCAATTGCACTTGATGCCATATGTCGAGTTTGCAGGAGTTGTTCTATTTTACTTGTGATTTCAGCAATCTCAGTATCAATAAGTTCGCGGCCGAGTAAATAATACGCCCCCGCCATTTCGATTGCCACATGACGGCGCTTCCATGGATTCATCTTTTTTATTTTCCTTTTACGCTCAATTATACGGCAAGTCAGTGAGATAGCTTCATCAGAATATTGGCCTCGAAGCGCAGATAAGCGTTGATGCAATGCTGATGTCGCTGACGTTAAGCCAGTGAGTCGATTATCTATGTAGAGTGCTACGGATAGGCAATCTCTATGCTCTGTTTTACGTAAGTGCACGATTGCTTGAGTCAGTAATTACTGTGCGGCATCCAGTGTAATTAACTCCCCACTCTTAAAATTGATACAGCAAAATGCACGACGTATTTTTTGAACCGCTTGCGCTGCTAAGGTATATCGTTTAATGGCATCTGCGTATTTTTTCTTAGCCCAATCTAATGATTTTGCTACACTTCTCTTATTTTCAGGCGATGCTTTAAGGTGCTTTTTGACAGCGTGGGCTTCATAAGCTATGTGGCGATAGGCTTTATGCTCAAGTTTCAATCTGGCTTTACTGGCTAAGTAAACGGCGTGAAAAGCATCGTCGCGTTGCTCTATCTCATCAAAAGTCATTTCAATACCTTTGGTTATCCCTTTTGCGCCATCTTTAACGACATGCTTAGGCTCCATACCTTGCTCTTTAGCTTCATTAAGCACCCGAGCCCATGTTTCACCAACACGTGAGGTTTCATGTGATAAAGAAAATAAATACCCGCTATCAAGGTCAATACCCGCCAATACAGGATCTCCTTGACTAAACATTTCATCAACGGCAATACTTTCAATATTGGCTAAAGGGATGGTGTTGTTAAATAGTGCAGTCTGCTCTTGCGCCTCAATGATCACCCCTTGAACATAGCCAAAACTAACGGAGCACCCTGGATACATAATGGGTATCTGATCTTGAATTGCGCGGATAGAGTTGGCTGATGTAATGGATAAAGCCACGATAGCGCGACGTAACTGAGATTTATCGACACCAACACGGATAATGCAATTTGGTTCACGCGTATCTTGAGTCAGCGCATTTAGAGCTGTTTGCATCGCATCGCGTGCTGCGTAAACTGCTTTTCTGGAGATAGAAAAATCACTTGCTAAAGAAGTAATGTTGCCATGAGCTTGGCAAGAGAACGATTTTACGAGAAGATGTAATTTGTCTGAGGGAGCAAGTCGTGTTCGGTCAAGTATCGGCATATTTTTTACTGTTATAGAAACTGCTTTTGGCAGAGCAATTGGTTTAAATAACGTAGTTTGATCTCTCAGACTCTCCTTGTCAATTTGTTACCCAAGTTTGATTGGTCCCTGCAAAACACAATCAAATGAGAGATATTGAACAGATAATAGATATCATTTCAAAAGAATTTGATGAGAAAATTAAGCCTTTAATTAATCAAGATTATGCTCACCTGAGGAGTTTTTAGCCACTTATCAACATGCAGTAGAAGCACCTTTCAAGCATGGTTATTACTCTATCAGTTCCGATTTCAGGTCTTATGCTAATCAAGTTAGAGAAGATAAAAATGAGCCTCTAGCTAATGCATTAGATTTATGTGCATGTATTTTATCGATGAAGTTAAACCCAAGTAGTCCAAATGAGCCATTTACTGCTTTCATGCACTTAAGTGATAAGCGTTCAGCTATTGCTGATGATTTTAATGAGATTGAAATTAATTTTATTGCGCAAGTTGTTAAGGATGTTAGCGAACCTATGATACAGGCTCGATTTGCCGATTTACTTTGGTTGTTGGTTACTACCGTATACCATGCTCTCTCTTTTGCAAATGAAGAATTGGGCGTACGTAACAACCAGTTTGCGAAAAAAATTGCGCAAGCTGTTCATCAATTCCAACCGCATGCCTTAGTCTATAACCGTGTCCATTGTCGTTATGAAATTACAGATCCAACCGGTCTACCTATCTTAATAGACTTAATGAAAAACCAAGCCATGCAGCTTGTCTCATTAATGGATCACACACCAGGGCAAGGGCAGTTTAAAGATTTAGCTTCCTATAAAGCCTATTTTGGTAAAAGTTATAAAAAGTCTGACCAAGAGTTAGATAAGATGATTGCCAATAAAAAACAACAAGCAGAAGGGGCCATAGGGCGTGTTGAACTGCTGGTGAAAACCGCTAATGAACAAGGCATTGCAGCGGCTTTTTTTACCAGTATCTATTCGCTATCTGATAAAGCAATCAGCCAGCAGGTAGATAGCTTTTCTGCTTGGGTAACCTTATGCCTTTATCGGAAAAAACATTGTGAAACTATTATTCCCGCCGTTCGACCGCATTTAGCTGTGTGGTTAGCAGGCAGCCTGTTTATTGGAACCGCCTATGCGTTAGTGATACTCGCCATGCAAACTCTGCCCACCGCTTATGTGCTATCCATGACCAATATTGGCATTTTATTAGCCGTGGTTTTATCTATGCTGTTTTTTAAAGATCGCGTTCATCTCAAGCAAAAAATAGTTGCGACACTATTTATTACCAGTGGCTTGTTGATTTTAGGGATTTTTGGTTAATCTAAAGTAGATAGATTAGCTTTTTGAAGTGGTGATTAAAATAGGCTGGGGTTGATGGCTAATTAGTTCATCTTTTGAATATTTATAGATAGGCAAGCGCGGCCGTTCTTATTATTAACAACAACTTGAAACGCATGCACGGGAAGCCTATCACGGCTTACTCAAAAGATATTGTGACTAACATTAGCCCTGTTTTCTAGCGGTTCTTTTGCTGTTCAAACCACCACATAAATGCAAACATAAGCCCGGATGTTTTTGCGATGCTGACATCAAAAATAAGCGCTTTGGCTTCGTTTATCGGCAGGTACACAACTCCGATCATTTCAGCATCGATACCGCCGCCTTCACTGACCTTCATACTCTGATCAACTTCTGCATAGTAGAGTATTTGCCTGCTTCCGGCAAAGCCTACGGAGGTATGAAAAGAGGTGATTTCTTCTATCCTCTCAAGCGCTATATCATAGCCGCACTCTTCCTCTATTTCTTCTTTGGCTATCTGTTCTAAAGAGAGGTCTTTATCGACAATACCCGCACACAGTTCAATGGTTAATCCATTATCATTGTTCAAATACACTGCTGGGCGGAACTGTTCTACAAGCACAAAAGCCTCTTTTTCTTTATGATAAATAAGGATAGCTACAGAGTCATGCGCTTTGACTACTTCCCATGATTTTTTGACACCGTTTTGCTCATAGGTTGCCAGTGAAGTTTTAATAAATTTCGCATCAACTAAAGGCTGAAGTTTAAAGTTTTTGAGCGTATTAACCATCTTATATCCTTATACTTTCCCGTATATTACCATTCCAAAAAAAGCATTAACTGCCTGATTATAATGAAAAAATTAATGCGTCTTGTTTTTTACCAGTTTTTATTTTTTAATGATTGCCGCACTGTCTGCGTTATTAAACTAAATTAAATTCGATTAACCTTCAATTTTTCAAGAAATCCAAGCATAGCATGGTAATGTTTAGATTTATTATTGCCTCTGCCATTCTTAGTTATCTAGGTTTACTCATTTAGAATATTTTCCTGCTTCAATGCGGTTAGAGAGAATTTTTTTTTCGTCGCATTCTGCGCTGAAAAAAAGTCTAACGGCAGCTAATCCGATGCCAAGAAAAAATCATTTAGCATCTCTTAATGATTTTGCATAAAGATGGCACTGCTTTGTAAAAGCTAATATTTTTGGTTCTTTTGAGCGACTGGCAAGGCAAACCATAGTAATAGTTTGTTTTATTTTGTCCTGCTCATGTAGTGGGATTAATTTAACTTTGTCATTTAAAATACGCGCAATTCTGTTTGGTAACAGACTGTAACCAAGACCGGTGCTGACCATGCTAATAAGGCTGAAAATATCATTGACTTCCATTACCACATTGGGCTTTATCTGTGCTTTTTCAAAGGTTCTTAAGACATCTTGAGCGGTGGCAAAACCTTTACTGAGCATCACAAAAGGGCAATTTTTTATATCCGCCAAGGCAATGCTGGAATAAGACGCAAGGGGGTCATTCACCGGAACGGCAAGCGCTAAGTGGTCCTCAAATAAAGGAAAGAAAATTAATGATGGATCAAGCAGTGGCGCGTCTAAAGAGACAACAATGACATCTAACTCCAAGGCCGTTAATTTCTTGAATAAATATTTATTAGAGGAGGTCGTTAACTCAATTTCAAGTTTCTTATCCTGTTTTTTCATGCTGGTTATCAATGCAGGGATGGAATTAAAAGTTAATGAATAGATAGATCCAAGCTTAAAATGAGCAGAAAAAATACCAGCTGTTTCTTGTGTCTCTGAAATAGTCCTCCCTAATTGCTTTAATAATATTTTTGCTTCTATCTCTAATGTTTTTGCACTGTCTAACGGGGACAAAAGTCGTCCTTGTTGTTGGAATAAGGGGCATTGTAATTCTGTTTCTAAAGAATGAATGGCTCTGTGTATGCTGACAGTACTCATATTTAACATCTCAGCTGTTTTATTCATTGTGCGGCATTTCATAAAAGTTAAAAAAATGTGTAATTTTTTTAAAGTAATATTTTCATTGAGCATGCTGATTTTCCTCGCTTCAACCTAAGATCATTACTTTCACAGTAATGATGGTGATGCGCTAGTTATTGATTTGTTAGAAGCACAACATTAAATTAACATCTCTTTAACATTATGATGTTCTTTATTTTATCAAGTGCTCATATATTTATTGTGTTCAGGTAAGCAAAGAAGCGTTTCATTTGCCTAAACCTGAATTTTAGTCATCTTGATTGAGTAACACTTTTTATTATAATAGGTAACTATATGTCTCTAAATAAAAAAAATTGGGCAACAAAAAAAGCATTAAAAGTGGAACGAATCAACTCAGTGCAGCATATTAGCCATGGCAAAGTGATTCCTACAGAGCAAATGGTCGCTGCATTAGAATGTTTACTACATATAGGGGATCGGGTGATCCTAGAAGGTAATAATCAAAAACAGGCAGATTTTCTGGCGCGTGCGTTAGAAAAAGTAGATAGCACTAAAGTAAATAATCTCCATATGATTATGCCCAGTGTTAGCTTACCTGAACATATGAATATTTTTGAAAAAGGCATTGCCTCTAAATTGGATTTTGCCTTTGCCGGACAGCAAAGTGTACGCATTTCACAAATGTTAGAAGATGGAATTTTAGAAATTGGTGCGGTACATACCTATGTGGAATTGTATGCGCGTTTATATTGTAATCTGATCCCGAATGTGGCCTTAGTGTGCGGCTTTAAAGCGGATAAACACGGTAATCTTTTCTGCGGAGGGTCAACAGAAGATACTCCGAGTCTGGTTGAAGCACCGGCTTTTAAAGATGGGATAGTGATTGCGCAAGTAAATGAGATTGTGGATGAAACCACGGATTTACCGCGTGTGGATATCCCCGGTGATTGGATTGATTTTATTGTTCAAGCAGACAAACCTTTTTATATGGAACCTTTATTTACGCGCGACCCGCGCCTCATTAAAGACACTCATATATTAATGGGGATGATGGCAATTAAAGGCATCTATGCAAAACATAAAGTGCAAACGCTTAATCATGGTATTGGTTTTAATACCGCCGCTATCGAATTATTGCTACCAACCTATGGGGAATCACTCGGTCTTAAGGGAAAAATTTGTAAGCATTGGCTGTTAAATCCTCATCCGACCTTAATTCCGGCCATTGAGTCGGGATGGGTGGAAAGTGTCCATTCTTTTGGGGGTGAATTAGGCATGGAAGAGTACATCAGAGAGCGTTCCGATGTGTTTTTCACCGGGCCAGACGGCTCGATGCGTTCTAACCGCACTATGTGTCAGCTGGCCGGGCAGTATGCTGCCGATATGTTTATTGGTGCCACCCTGCAAATGGACGCCGAAGGAAACTCTTCGACAGTGACTCGCGGCAGGTTATCGGGTTTTGGTGGTGCCCCCAATATGGGACACGATCCGCGTGGACGCCGCCATAGTTCAGAAGCTTGGTTAGATCTGATCACAGACAAAAAAAGTGATGTTGTGAAAGGGCGAAAGCTGGTTGTACAGATGGTTGAAACCTTTCAAAGTGGCGATACACCAACTTTTGTTGAAAAATTAGATGCTGTTGAGGTAGCTCACAAAACAGGCATGCCTATCGCACCTATTATGATTTATGGCGATGACGTAACCCATGTTTTAACCGAAGAAGGCATTGCTTATCTGTATATGGCTGAGGATTTGGCCGAGCGTAAACTATTAATTGCATCGGTTGCGGGTGTAACTGAGCTTGGTAAACAAGTCAGCACCGAGCAAGTTCAGTTATTTAGAGAGCAAGGTAAAGTGGCAACGCCTGAAGATTTAGGGATTAGGCGCTCGGAGGCGAATCGCAGCTTGCTTGCGGCTAAAAATGTCAGTGAATTGGTTCAATGGTCCGAAGGACTGTATCAGCCACCTGCTAAATACAGAAGTTGGTGATTATGGATAATTTATTAATAGATAACGACGCGACTTGGACTTGTTTGAAAATAGCTCAATTAGCGCAATGGGCGCTGCAGGAAGAAGTTCTTCTGACGCCTAAGCCGGGTTTAGTGGATGCTGCGGATAATGGTGCGCATCGAGATCTAAGCCTTGAACTAATGCTCTTATCCGCGCAGACATTAACCCCTTATTTTACTGAGATGTCATCCGTTGCATGGGGGCAGCCAACGGGTAAATTATTGCGTGAAAAGATAGGGGAGATTGGCCGTGACGCCGAGTCAGCTATGTTATTAGCTACCCGGCAAGTGAACACACACCGCGGTGCGATCTGGGCACTGGGTCTTATCAGCGCCGCGGCTGCACAAAATAATAGACAGTCCGATGCTGTCAGTTTATGCGCGCGAGCCGGTGCTATTGCGAGGTTAAATGATAAGTATATCCCTATTACCTTTAGTAAAGGTAAGAGTGCTTGTCAGCGTTATCAGGTCACTGGGGCGAAAGAAGAAGCACAACAGGGATTTCCCAGTATTATCAAATTAGCTTTACCAACATTACGAGCAAGCCGAGCGAAGGGTGACAGTGAACAAGCCGCGCGTCTCAATGCTTTATTAGTATTGATGGCAAATATTAATGATACCTGTGTCTTATCCCGGGGCGGGGAAAATGCATTATTGACTGTCCAACATTTTTGCCAGGAAATTATAGATGGTGGCGGCGTGGCAGCAGAAAATGGCATGTCTCAGCTGCTTAAATTAGGCGAAATCATGATTGAAGGCAATCTTTCACCAGGTGGTGCGGCTGATTTGTTATCGGCAACGTTATTTATTGATGCACTAGAAAATAAATTAATTTCGAGGTTCCACTATGCAACCAATTAAACTTTTTTTTGAAGGAAATGAAACCATATCGGACTCAGTGCGTGTTGGTAATGTAGGGTCGGGTGATCTTGAAGTTATTTTTTTACCCGCTTCGAGCAATAAAACCCAGGTGGTTATTAACACCTCAGTGAATAACCGTCAGCAATTATGGTCCGATATTCTGGATAAATGTTTGGGCAAAGAAAGGCTGCTGATGGATGTGTTGATCAATGATTTTGCGGCGACACCCGGGGTTGTTTCACTGCGTGTAGAGCAAGCCCTGGAACAAATTAAACAGGGGAAAAACCCACCCGTTTCCGGTAAATTTGGTATTTCTTTTGTCGAACTAAGCAGCAGAGAAAGAGCACATTATTTATTAGATGATGGTTCACAAAGAGAAGTATTAGGGCCGGAGAAAAACCTCACTTCCCCCTGGTTAATTCCTCAGGGCATAGTGCCGCAGTCCGATGATGGTTGTATTGTTATGAAAGGAACAATGAATTCCCTTAATACAGTAGTGATTGGTATTGAGGGCGCTTTTCAAGGCGGCGCTATTGGTGAAGTATCAGGTGCTAAAATGGCTGCGGCATTAGATCTTGCCCTGCAAGATAACCAGCAGGGAAAAACCACACAAGTTGTCTTGCTGCTGGAAACGGGGGGAGTGCGCTTACAGGAAGCTAATTTAGGATTAGCGGCCATTGCCGATATTCATTCTTCTATTGTGGCATTGCGTGAGCATATCAATGTGATCGGTGTTATTGCCGGTAGTGTTGGCTGTTTTGGTGGTATGTCCATGGCTGCGGCATTGTGCAGTACCTTAATTGTGACTCAAGAAGCACGTTTAGGATTGAATGGTCCTGCGGTTATTGAACAAGAAGCTGGTATTGAAGAGTATGACTCGCGCAATCGACCCTTTATTTGGAGTATTACCGGCGGCGCGCAGCGTCACGCCAGTGGTTTTGCAGATTATTTCAGCCAAGATAATGCCGACGAGATTAAGCAGGCTGTTATTCAAAGGCAAAATAGTGATTTGAAAACAGTGCGTTGTGAGCAGATAGAACATTACTTGTCGATCTTTAATAAGATCAATAAACAAGATCAATCTACCCCGGAATTAGTAAGAAAGTATTTTTCTGAAGGAGCGGCATAATGAGTGAACGAGGTTTAATATGGCTAAACAGTTTAACCAATGAAGGGTCATTAATAACGGGTTTTATCCCTTCGGTTAAAGTCATCGATAGCGAAATCAATGGCACTAAAGCGCGTTTTATCAGCGTAGTAAAAGATTCAGAGAATGCCTTTGTACGTGCACGTAAAGGTGAGGTCGGCTTACTTGAAGGCTGGAATATTGCTAAAGCCGTACAGGAGGTGGTTGAAAAAGATGTGGGCAGCATTTACAAAACGGCCATTATTGCTGTGGTTGATGTCTCTTCACAGGCCTATGGCCGACGTGAAGAAGCCTATGGCATTCACCTTGCGTTAGCAGCTGCAGTTAATGCTTATGCGCAGGCGCGTAATGCAGGTCATGCCATTATTGCATTAATTGTGGGTAAAGCCATGTCAGGAGGACTGCTTGCCCATGGTTATCAAGCTTCCCGAATCATCGCATTAAATGATGATGCCTGTATGGTTCACGCTATGAGTAAGGAGTCCGCCGCTCGTGTCACGATGCGCAGTGTTGAGCAATTAGAAGCATTAGCAGAAAAAATTCCAGCAATGGCATACGATATTAATAACTATAATCGCTTAGGTCTGTTATCTAATCTACTGGATGTTAGTAATGCGGATAACCCGACGCTTGATGACACCCATATTGTCCAGCAGGCCTTGGCGGATGCATTACAGGATATCCAGAATAACGGTAATGATTTGAGCTGTCGTTTACATGGAGAAGGGCGTAAGGCAACAAAAAATGTGCGTCAGCTGATGCAAGCTGACTGGTAAATAATAAGATGCTTACCGTTCTGTAAGCATCTATTCCTTAGCGTTTATGTATTTAAACTCCAATAAGGTGCAGAGAATGCAGGTTTCACTTTATCAGCCCCATGATTTACTTTGGGTGAAAGATATTGTCATCCATCAAGAAAACCCTAACTGGTATGCAAATCATATTATAACAAGGCCAGTGGTAGTACGCAGGGCAAAGGATCACCCGCTCATTCCTGTGGGTGTACGTGGCAGTCAAAAAACACAAAGGTTAGCTTGTTGGGTTAACCGTCAGGATATTATTAAAAGCATCTCAGCGATCGAGGTTGTTAAGCGGCAATTATGGTTAAGTCAGTACGCACAACACCCCTTACAACAGTTTAAAGTGCTGCAAAAAATAGAGCTTATATTCTCGCAATTAAACTTAAGTTGGGGATTATGCGGCAGCTTGGGATTTGAATTAGCAACGGGCTTAATGGTTGCAAATGAGAACAGTGATATTGATTTGATTGTTTATATGGCAGATAAACCGCAAAATGAAAAATTAGTATTACTTTGGCAAATGTTACAAAAACTGCCTTTTAAAGCAGATCTGCAAATTGAAACACCAATTGGAGCAATTGCTTTATATGAATGGATGAATAAACCAGAAAAAATAATGGTCAAAACCAATCTGGGGCCGATTTTATGTACGGATCCCTGGTCAGCAATAACCAAAGTATAAGTGAGGGGAAGATCAGCAATGAGTCTTTTATTTACCTTTCCCGGGCAGGGTGCACAAAAACCGAACATGCTTCGAAAGCTAAATGTTAATGCGCTAACTCAGGGGGTTTTTGAACAAGCATCGGATATGCTCGGTTATAATGTCTTTGATTTGGACTCGCAAAGCGCACAAAAAAACAATAAAAATGTGCAGGTGGGACTGACGGTTTGCGCTGTTGCTTGTGTGGAATTATTAGCCAGTGAAGGTATTCAAGCGGATTATGTTCTGGGCTTATCGATCGGCGCATTCCCCGCCGCAATTGCCAGTAAAATAATGAGTTTTGAGCAGGGATTAAAGCTGGTTAGTTTACGCGGAAAACTCATGTCCGAAGCTTATCCGACCGGATATGCCATGGCCGCTATTATTGGATTGCCCCTGCATAAAATACAAGTGTTGATTCATAGTGTTAATCAAACTCACTTACCCGTGTATCTGGCGAATATCAATACGGAATACCAATACATTATTTCCGGTCCAATTAGTTCATTAGAGATTATTTGTCAGCAAGCCAGACTATTGCAAGCAAGCAGCGCTAAGCTGATGAATGTTAACGTGCCTTCTCATTGCTTGTTATTAGAAGAACAGGCGCAGTCGTTATACCAAGAAATTCAAACCGCCACCTTTGCACCCCCACAATCCACTTTTGTCAGTGCTAATGCGGCGCGAGTTATCTTCAAAGAAGATTTTATCAAAAAAGATTTAGCCTTTAATATGGCTCAACAGGTGAAGTGGTGGGAAACCGCCGCCATGCTCAATCAGAGAGGCGTTTCTATGGCTATCGAAATGGCACCGGGCAGTGTGCTGAGTAAATTATGTGCCGTCAGCATGCCCAGCACTCAATGTTTATCCATTGAAACTTCATCGCTTAATAGCATTAGGGTATTAGCGGATCGTTTAAGCTAAGAAGTTGCAGGGATTTTTAAAAGCAAAAGCTGTTCCAGTTAATGCAGTACAGTCGAAGTGTTTATAATAAAAAAGCAGTTTTTTAAAGCTTATGTTTTACTGTGCCGGGGTTAAAAAAATCTCACCTAAGGTTGAGTTCAGTTAATTGGCAGTAATGGCTGATAGCCATCCATTACTGTTTTTTAATCGCTAATTTCGACTAGGAAAAAGGGACAGAAGTTTAGCCATTTGTAATAAAAAAATTAATAAAAATGGGCGTTAAAAATGAGGACATCCAAAGCTTTTATAATTAGCTTTACCGGCAAAAAGAATGTCCTCACTTTTTTCTTTAAAGAGAGCGGCTGGCAGTCTGTTTTTTACCGAGATTAGAGGCCATAGTTAGCATCAACTAACTCACCCACCTCAACGTTTTTAATAAGTGATTTTTCCTTTAACCAATTTGATAAAGCAAGACGATCTTCTTCTGAAGCTGAGCCGTATCGATCACTTGAAGACACAAAAGTATCAAATACATCAAGCCCGCCTCCACCAGCAATCATTAAGTTTCTCGACTCAACAAAATCGACAATTTCATCCAGAAAAGGGTCTAAAACACTTTCATCAATCTCCTTAAAGCTCAATGACACTTCAAATCCATAAATTGTGTATTCGTTAACATATAACTTTTTACGAAGTCGACGGCTTCTTTTTACATTCTGATCAATCTTCATTTTATCTCTCTTGTATTTCATTTATCAGGTTACAAAATATAAAGCTGAATATCTATTTCAAGCATTAGCTTAGCTTATGATTAAACCACCTATTCTGGTTTAACACCATCATTCACTGCGTTGGCTTGTTGTCCAAGTCTTATTCAAGTCGTGTAGGGAAATAACCCTTAGGTATATTGCACTCTAGGAAGCTTTTTACCTCTGGGACTGCACCTGCAAAGCCTTTCGTCAATTCCAGTTTGCAAAGAGAGAGGAGGATCATCACTCGATACACTTTGTTCAGTTCTTTTAAGCTGGTGCTGTTTTCAATGGCGGCTAATACAAAGGGAAGGTTTACATAATAATCAGTAGTGAGTTTTCCTTATTTAGCGCTGTCACCTTTTTGGTTATTAACTTTACCTGCTAGGTGATCGGCGTATTCAAACTGATAAAGGTTTTCCTGCTGCTGATCACTAAACAAGTAATACACTGGAATCCCATAAAAACAACAAAGCCCCGATATACGGGGCTTATATTAAGATATCTAACAACCTGAAATCGGCTAAAACATTATTCTATGTTCTGCACCTGCTCGCGCATTTGTTCAATTAATACTTTGCATTCTACTGCTGCGGCGGTGATTTCACTGTTAATCACTTTTGAGCCTAGGGTATTTGCTTCACGGTTAAATTCCTGCATCATAAAGTCCAAACGACGCCCTACTGGGCCACCTTTTTTTAAGACCTTACGGCTTTCTGAAATATGTGAATCTAAACGATCCAGCTCTTCTGCCACATCGGTTTTTTGTGCCAGTATCACGAGTTCTTGTTCAACACGCGTACTGTCTAATTCCACCTTGGCATCTTCGAATTTTTTAAGAATACGTGCTTTCTGCCATACCTGCACTTCCGGCATAAATGAACGTACTTTATTTGCCTGTTCGCCGATAGCGGTTAAACGCTGCTCTATAAATGCCGCCAGGTTGGTGCCTTCAGCGGCACGTGCATCAATGAATTCATTAAGTGTCTGTTCAAAACCTACCATTAGCTCAACGGTGACGGCATCCAGATCCTGCTCAGGTGTCTGCATTACGCCAGGCCAGTTTAGAACATCAATGGCGTTAAAGGTGCCGCTGCCGGCTTTATCGAGTATCCACTGCGTATTTTGAATCACTTGCGCGGCTAATTCCTGATTCATGCTTAATGCATTGTCATTGCTGCTGCTTGCTTCAAAACGCAGGTTACATTCGATCTTCCCGCGTTGTACTCGTTTGCGGAAAATATCTTTTAAGTTAACTTCAAGACCGCGAAACTGCTCAGGAAGACGAAAATAGCTCTCTAAATAACGCTGGTTAACTGAGCGAATCTCCCACACTGCAGTGCCCCAATCACCTTTGAATTGTTTGCGCGCAAATGCTGTCATACTGTAGATCATAATTACCTCCCTGAATTTGAATAAACAGTATAACTGAGTGATCCGTAAAGATGCTACGATAACCTGTTGGCAGGGTTATTTAAGCTTGGGGGGATGACCGTTATTGTGCTTTTAATTGTTATCAGTATTGATAAATATAAATTTTCAGGAAATAGTGAATGAAAAAAGCGATCCCTTGTCATCTTATTGCGGGTTTTTTAGGCTCGGGTAAAACGACTTTTATCAAACAGTTATTAACTTATAAACCGGTCGGTGAAAAATGGGCGGTATTAGTGAATGAATCGGGCAATAATCCGTATTCCGATCAATATTACAAAACAAATAATATCTTTATTAGCGAGGTTTATGGCGGTTGTTTATGCTGCAGTGCGGGCATGCCTTTTCGGGTGGCGCTTAATAATTTAATCAAACAGGTCAGACCGGACAGGTTGTTTATCGAGCCATCGGGTGCAGGGCATTTGAGTAATATTAAGCAGTTACTTCAGGGGCCGTTTTACCAACAAGTTGTGCAGGTTAAACCCATTATCTGCATTTTATCCGAGTGGCAATTGTCGGATCAAAAATATGCTGAGAATAAAAACTATCAGGCATTGGCAGCTCAAGCCGATAAACTCTGTATTAAAAGCCACTTAAGCAATGAACAGGCAATAAAAATGGCTCGCAAATATGCACCGCCACTCTATTTTTTACAGGGAACAAAAACAGATTTAGATTTTATTGAACGGCTTTAATCTCCGGCGCGCTAAAGTGATAGCCGGTGATATTTTTGTCCAGACAAAATTGTTGCAGCTTTGTCTGAATCTCTAATACGGCATCAATCGGATACGGCGCTTTATGTTCAGTACCCCAAACAACCCCGGGCCAGCATAGATCTGTCGTGGTACGGGCAATGATATGAAGATGAATTTGCGCGACTATATTGCCGATACTGGCCACATTTAATTTATCACAAGCAAAGTTTTGGGTGATAAATTCACTGATCATATTGCTTTGTTGAGTCAGTTTTTGCTGCTCTTGTTCCGTTAACCTGTAGAGCTCCGTCTGGGCGGTATTAGGGACAATAATCATCCATAGGAAATAGCGGTTATTGAGTAATAACCATAAATAATCCTCACTCTCAGCTAATTTATAACAGTCTTTTTGTAGATTTTGGTCTAATTCAATACTCATTTTCTTCCTCTTGAACATTTTCTCATCGATTGTTGTCAAATTAGTGCCAGCTTAATTTATAAGCCTTATTATTTTTCAAGTATACCCGGATCCCGTTGATTTTAATGTGACACCTAAATTATTTGCGTCATACTGAGGAAAAAAGGATTTTAAAATCCATGATTCACTTCTCTAAAGTTGCTAGACTCACTTCTTTGATCCGTTGTAATTGGATAAGATGATTGGAAAGCAAACATTATTTGATATTTGCAGCTCTTGCTCTGATTTATAACACAAGGAAATCACGATGAAGTTTAACCCGTGCGTTGATAATTGCACTAAAGATGGTACGCATTGCGAAGGATGCGGGCGCAGCCATCAGGAAATTCAATCCATGTCTGCGATTGGTGTGCAATTACTTAATCACCTGATTGAATATGATTATGATGATCCGGAGGTATTCGTCGAGATTGTCAGTAATAAAGCATTAAAGCGGCTTCGCAAGCATCAACAAAAAAAGTGTAAATAATATGGCTAAAAATAATCCGGAGGTATTCGTCGAGATTGCCAGTAATAAAGTATGACAGTGGCTTCGCAAGCATCAACAAAAAAGTGTAAATAATATGGCTAAAAATAATCCGAAAACTATTTCTCCAGAAACACAAAATGAAGCAATGCAGTTTGCCAAAAAGACCAATAAGCCGGGGCAAAGTAAAGAACAAACGCGCTTAATTGCCTTAGGTATTCAAAAAGGTATCGCTGAATATAAAAAAAATGTTAAAAGTAAACAGCGTGAAGCCGATAAAGCCAGTAAAAGAAGGAAAAGTCAGCAAACACCCGCAACAGAAGAAGTACAATCACCCGTTGTCACAAAGTCTCGTTATAATATTTTACCTTGGGGTTTGTTGCTGCTTAGTTGGGCTGCGATGGCGGCCTATTTTATAACAAAGGTTAACTAAAACGCTGTTGTTAAAAAATTAATTAGATTCTACAGATACAATTTATACTAGAAATAGTAAGGAAATAAAAATGGTCACAGTTATCGTAAATGGTGCAAAAGGGCGTATGGGCAGTGAAGCTGTTAATGCGATAAATAACGACCCGGCACTGCAATTGGTTGGGCAGTGTGATGTTGGTGATGACTTAACCCAGCTTATTATTGCGTCTGGTGCACAGGTGGTGGTTGATTTGACTGCGGCTTCTGCTGGTTTTAATAATACCAAAACTATTTTAAATGCAGGTGCTCGGCCTGTTGTTGGTACAAGTGGCTTTCAAGTTGAACAAGTAAAAGAACTGCAGGCATTAGCGGCGGAGAAAAAATTAGGTGGTTTAATTGCGCCTAATTTCTCCGTGGGGGCTGTATTGATGATGAAATTTGCAGCAGAAGCGGCCAAATATCTACCTGATGCTGAAATTATCGAAGCGCACAGTACGCAAAAAGAGGAAAGCCCTTCTGGTACAGGTATCCGCACCGCAGAGTTAATTGCACAAGCGCGCATTAAAAACGCGACGGCTTTTAATGATACAGAGCTACTCGAGGGTGCTCGCGGGGCCGAGTTACATGGTGTGAAAATACATTCTATACGCTTACCCGGGGTGGTCGCACAACAAACGGTTTTCTTTGGCGGTTTAAGTGAAACCTTAAAGATTGAGCATAACTCGTTGCATCGGGAGTCATTTATGCCGGGTATTTGTCTGGCTTGTAAGCAGGTCGTAAAGCGTAATGAATTAGTTTACGGCTTAGAGCATTTGATGGATTAAGCTTGTTTATCTGAGATATTCATAGGCTTATTTCAGTCAATTAATTGCGGTTAATGCACGGTAGAGCGTTATAAATCAAACTGTTATCATTGTTTTCGATCATATCAACCGGATATGCACGTTACTAATTGATATAACCGTGGTTATCTCCCTAAATAGAGTTAAAAAATGACCTTAAAACACCAATTGAGAAAGTTTGATCAATTTCGCCGCAGTAAAATGCCCAACCTTGAAACAGCGTTTTATCACCTTTTCAGTAATACAGCGAATTTAGAAAAGCATAAGCTCACAAAAGATAAAGTAAAACATATTCTCCTGATTCGTAATAATAAGCGTATTGGCAATATCTACTTTTTATTACCTTTTGTCCGCCAGCTTCGTGATGCTTATCCCGATGCAAAAATCGATATAATGCTTAATGAACCATGGCAAAGTAATATTTTTAATAATTTAGAAATCAATCATTTCTATTATTCCCACTTTTCGTTTCAGGGAATTTTTAAATTTTTAAAAATGATGAAAACACTACGGAAAATCACTTACGATATGATTTTGCTTCCTCAGACTTCCGCTGGCGATACTATTATAACGGCACTCTTAGATGGACGAAATAAAGTTTCAAGCTATCATCCCCAGCGTAACTTAATTTGTATGCATGCCGTCCGCATAGAGAACCCGAGAGAGCATGCCGCTCTTGGCTGTTTATCTGTTTTAGAGGGCTTAGGTCATACCCTTGTTGAGCCTTTTTTGCATACTTTAGCCTTTACCAAAGAAGAGCTGGATAGCGGATTGCAAGTCAGTCGGAATTTGCGCAATAATCAGGCGCGTTTAACTATTGCCTATTTTAGAGGTGCGCGCGGGGATAAATTATTATCTGACAAGACCTGGTTAACTATTTTATCAAAATTTGAAAGAGCGACAAATCAACAGGTTCAGTGGGTAGAGATATTAAGTCCGGATATTAGCAGTCCAATAAAAACGGGCGTAAAAACCTTTCAGACTGCCGATCTGCGTCACTTAGCTGCTGTGCTTAAGCATTTAGATGCTTTTATCTGCTGTGACACCGGGCCGCTGCATTTAGCGGACGCGGCAGGAGCAAGCTGTATTGGTTTATACAGCCACACTAATCCAAGTAGTTTTGGGGTCATTGGTGAAAATACGATTAACGTTGCGGATATAGAAAATCTGGATGCACAGGCAATAGGCAAAAAATTAAATCTTTTTTAGTGGCATTCGCACCTGAAGATTAATTATCTGCCTGTTGTTGTACTGATGCCGGTGGTTTTTAACCCTAATCGACCAACTTTATAAATATCAGTATTAATAATAGGATATTGGCAAATAACCCAAGCAGGTAAAAGTAAGAGCGCGGGCTTGGGTTTTTTTCCGTAGCGATAAGATAGTACAATATCATATGTATGATACGTGCGAGGGCATAAACCCAGACAGTCAGCGCGGTCCAAAATGGATCAACGTTGATTAAAATAGCTAAAAAAGCACTGCCAAGAAAAACACTGATATTTTCTAAAGAGTTTTCCATAGTGCGATTAGCACGGTAGGCAAAGCTCTCATGCCCAAGTGAAGGATCTATTTTACCCGGAATATGATTAGGTAATCTCGATTTGCTAATATTTGCGACAAAAGACTGCCCCACTAGGGTCAGCAAAACCACAAGTAAGCCACTAAATGCTAAATCGTACACTGTAAAATCCATCGAATCCTCTCATTTTTTATCCGTTGTGTTTAAAAGAATAGTATCATAATCATTTAGTTAGCAGTTGCTCCCTTTTCAGAATAGCAGCATTTGTCTATAGATCTTTCTGCAGTAGTAAATCAGTTTGAATATCACCGGCCATATTAAAGGGGTGGGTGCCTATTTTATAAAATCCCATTTTTTTATAAAAGTGTAATGCAGGAATGTTATTTTCCCAAACTCCTAACCAGATAAACTCTTTATTCTCTTGCCGGGCTAAATCACAAGTAAAATTCATCAACTGTTTACCTAATCCTTTACGTAAAAAAGACTTCCGAATATAAAAACGTTCAATCTCTAATGCATGATAATCCTTAATATCTGTTTGTGCGCTCATGACATTTACTTTTAAAAAACCAGCCACTTTTTTTGCAACGTAGATAAAATAGAAAGTACTGTTGGGATGATTCAGTTCTGCCTGCAGTTTTTCTTTATTTAAGGCATCCTGAAAATAGTGTGTCATTAATGTTTCACTGTTGCTGTTTGAAAATGTATCCCGATAGGTTTCAATTGAGATAGCACGTAATAAATCCAGCTGATTTTTTTTACAAATTTTAATATTGTCTGGCATTGTTCTCATCCGGTTTTTAATTTATAGCAATCCGCATAATTAATATGATTAATATTAAAGGTATTTATTGCTGAGTCATATGCATATTTAAAAATCATGACTGCTAATAAGCAATGTCTGACCAACCTCTGATTTTTTGTTTTTAGCTATTTCTATCTGTGATAAATGCATAAAAAGGCTGTTTATTGGACATTAACAGTGCTATTTTTGAACGGTTTTATTAGGGTATACATTCATTATTTTTTAATAGGCGTATTTATGAAATTAGAATCTCTCGCGTTACACTGTGGTTATGAGTCTGAAGCCACTACCAAAGCTGCAGCTGTGCCAATTTATCTAACCACTTCCTATACTTTTGATGATACCCAGCACGGTGCAGATCTGTTTGATTTAAAGGTTCCCGGTAATATTTATACGCGTATTATGAATCCTACCACGGATGTACTGGAAAAACGGATCGCAGCGATGGAGGGCGGGATCGGCGCACTGGCCGTGGCATCAGGGATGTCAGCAATCACTTATGCGATACAATGTATATGCGAAGTTGGTACTAACATTGTGAGCAGCAGTCAACTCTATGGCGGCACTTATAACCTCTTCGCCCACTCATTGCCTAAGCAGGGTATCGAAGCCCGAATGGTCAACTTTGATGATTATCAGGGCTTTGAGGATGCAATAGATGAAAATACGCGGGCGGTTTTTTGTGAATCAATTGGTAACCCTGCCGGTAATATTGTTGATCTTGAAAAGTTGGCTGAGATTGCCCATCGTCACGGTGTCCCTCTGATTGTGGATAATACCGTTGCTACACCGGTATTATGTCGTCCCTTTGAGTTTGGTGCTGATATTGTGGTGCATTCACTGACGAAATATATCGGCGGTCACGGTACCTGTATTGGCGGTATTATTGTTGATTCAGGTAAGTTTGACTGGGTCGCAAATAAAAAGCGCTTTGCTATTTTAAATGAACCGGATCCTTCTTATCATGGTGTTGTTTATACCGAAGCATTAGGTGCTGCAGCTTATATTGGACGTTGCCGTGTTGTACCGTTGCGTAATACCGGCGCAGCGATTTCACCAATGAATTCGTTTCAAATTATGCAGGGTTTAGAAACCTTGTGTTTACGCATGGAGCGGCACTGTGAAAATGCTGAGAAATTAGCAGCTTACCTCAGTACACATGAAAAAGTTGAGTGGGTTAACTACGCCGCACTTAAAAGCAGCCCTTATTATTCAATCTGTCAAAAAATATGTGGCGGTAAGGCTTCTGGTATTTTAAGCTTTGGTATTAAAGGCGGCGCAGTATCAGGCGGTCAATTTATTGATGCGCTGGAGATGATTCTACGCTTAGTTAATATAGGTGATGCTAAGTCGTTAGCCTGTCACCCGGCTTCAACAACGCATCGCCAGCTGAATCCCGATGAACTAAAAGCGACGGGTGTCAGTGAAGATTTGGTCCGTATTTCTGTGGGTATTGAAAACATCGATGATATTATTGCCGATGTTGAGCAAGCCTTAGCAAAAGTGTAAAAACAACTAAGCCGGTATAGCAGCCAATAAATGGTGACAAGCATATCGGCTACGATTTTTAAGAGGCAGTATTATTGTTAGATGATCCCAAAGTGCTCAGTGAAGCAATCAATCAAGTGATGCCCTTTGGTAAATATGCGGGGCGTAAGCTGATTTATCTGCCGGAGCCTTATTTAGTCTGGTTTAATAGCAAAGGTTTTCCTGAAGGAAAACTGGGGCGGCAGTTAGCTTTGATCTATGAAATAAAATTAAACGGGCTGGAAAAAATGTTAGCTCCTTTAGTTAAAGCTGGTGGTTTTGATCATAAAAGCTATCGCTAGGTTATTGTTTTTGTAACAATCTTTTTCACTTTTTTTTTAACGGCTTAGCTTAGATATTTCAATTTTAAGCAAACTTCGATGCATATTGTCATAATAACAGTGCGCATCAATATTGGCGGTTAAAATAAAGGTTGATATCATTTTTTGATTCGCAATGACTATCTATTACTCCATCACCCGCCAGGCGACCATTCATTTTTCCCCCAGATGGGCATTTTTGTGTAAATCCGCATGCTTATTAAGCTTATCTTTGATAGCATCAAAGGATTATTTTATTCACGAGAAAATGCATAAATGACTGCTCAAAAAATTCGTATTGCGACTCGCCATAGCCCTCTGGCTATGTGGCAAGCTAACTTTATTAAATCAGAACTTTTAAAATATCACCCGAATCTAATCGTTGAACTTTTACCGATGAAAACTAAAGGCGATATAATATTAGATACGCCTTTAGCTAAAGTGGGCGGAAAAGGTCTTTTTGTTAAAGAGTTAGAAGTTGCCATATTAGAAGGGCGAGCAGATATCGCGGTACATTCGATAAAGGATGTGCCTGTTGATTTCCCCGAGGGATTAGGGTTAACAACTATTTGTAAACGAGAAGATCCCCATGATGCTTTTGTGTCCAATCATTATAAACAGTTAGATGAGCTACCAGAAGGTGCAATAGTGGGGACCTGCAGCCTGCGCCGTCAATGTCAGATTCTAGCTTTACGCCCGGACATTATTATTAAAAATCTGCGTGGTAATGTGAATACACGTTTACGTAAGTTAGATGAGGGTGAATACGATGCTATTATTTTAGCCGCAGCGGGTTTAATGCGTTTAGAAATGCAACATAGAATCACCTCTTTGATCGCACCTGAGGTTAGCCTTCCCGCTGTAGGGCAAGGCGCAGTCGGAATTGAATGCCGTTTAGATGACGAGCAGACTATCACCTTATTGAAACCACTTGAAGATCCAGAAACGCGCATAAGAATAACGGCTGAACGAGCAATGAATCTCAAATTGCAGGGCGGTTGTCAGGTGCCTATTGGGAGCTTTGCCATACTTGAAAATGAACAACTATTTTTGCGCGGTTTAGTTGGCAGTGTAGATGGGAAACAGATTATCCGCAAAGAAATAACTGGCCATCAGAATGATGCGCAGCAATTAGGCATTACCCTTGCTGAGCAATTATTAGCCTGCGGCGCAGAAGAAATTCTTGCTGAAGTTTATAAAAACCAATGAAAGAAGCGCGCTTATTAGTGACACGTTTTGCACCTCATGCACAACGCTTAGTGAATTTACTCAATGCGCAGGGGACGGTTGCCTTTGCGCAACCCTTATTGGCACTTCAGAAAACAACAGAATTTAACCATGCAAGTAAAGTGTTGGCAAAAAATTATGATTATATTATCGCGGTAAGTCCCAATGCGGTTGACTATACCCAGAAGGCTCTGGCGGGTATCAACTGGCCGCAGACTGAATATTTAGCTGTTGGATTAGCGACTCAGGCTAAGCTAAAAGCAGCAACCACGCAGAATGTCGTTGTGCCTGAAAAATGCTTTGATAGTGAAGGGTTACTTGATTTACCCTTATTACTGAATTTACAGGGTAAGCATATCCTTATTTTACGCGGAGTCGGCGGCCGTGAGTTACTCTGTGACACCTTAAGACAACGCGGGGCAATCGTTGATTATTATCAGCCTTATCAACGTGTTGCTATTGTACTGTGTGGGAAAGCTTTAATAAAAGAATGGCAACAACAAAATATTAATGGTGCTATTATCAGTAGTATTGAATTGCTGGAAAGATTAATGTCTGTTGTGCCGCTTGCCGCGCATGAATGGTTGAAGGAGCTTACTATTTATGCCCCAAGTGAGCGTATACTCGATCAGGCAAAGCGTTGGGGCTGGTCAAATACAAAAGTACTTCCCGGAATGTCTGATCAGCAAGTGATTGATTATTTTAAACATTAGTAAAAAAAGATAGTCATGTATATTAGTAATTAAACCTTTTTGACTAAAAAATGTGAGGGTGGTTATGACCAAGAGTAATAATGATAATGATAATGAAGAAATAATCGATAATGAGGAGCTCAAATCTGACCTTTCGGCTGCTGAATCAGAAAATATCCCCGTCAATAAAAACCCTAAAAGCAGCAAATCAGCGCTGGTTATTGCTTTATTAGCCCTGTTTCTGATTGTTACTTTAATTTTATCAGCAGGTTATTTTTATAAACTGAATAAAACGCTAACGGATCAGCAGCAAGCCAAAATGGCTCAGTTGAGTAGCAGTTTATCTTCTCAGGAAGCCACCCTTAATCAACAAAATGCAACGTTAGAGTCGGCATTAGTGCAGGTTAATCAGCAACTTCGACAAGTGAAAAATCAAAATAAGCTTTATAGCAGCGATCTGCAGTCTTTACAGCGCCGCATGGCAGAAACAACAGTGCGTCACCCAAATGATTGGATTCTGGCTGAAGTGGAATACCTAATACGTTTAGCGGGCAGTAAAATTTGGTTAGAAAGTGATCTGGCAACAGCCGTTGCGCTTCTTAGCGCTGCTGATCAGCGTCTGCTGGTATTAAGCGATCCTAGTCTTAATCCATTGCGCTCTGCATTATTAGAAGATATTAACAGTTTAGAATCTTTACCGAAACGCGATCCTGATGGTCTGATTTTAGCGCTTTCTAACCTTGAAAGTAGGGCGGATAAACTGCTGGTGGTGGGGTTAAATTTATCAACACCGGACAGCAAAGATAAAAGTGAAGTTTCAACTGATATTAAAGATTGGAATGAAAACTTATCCAAATCATGGCGCAGTTTTGTTGAGAGTTTTGTGGTTATCAATAAACGTGATGTGAAAGTACAAGCGTTACTCTCTTCGGAGCAAAAGTGGTATTTACAGGAGAATTTACGCGCGGAGCTCGCTAAGGCTGAGTTTGCAGTTTACCGTGAGCAGCAAGATATTTATGACATAGCGATGCAAACTGCGTCTGATTTATTAACTGATTATTATGATTTAACCGATAATACCACCAACTACTTTTTCAAATCTATTCAGAGTTTAAGAGATAAAAAGGTGTCCGTTGATTACCCCGATCAGTTAAAAAGCGCAACTGTACTGGCGCGTATAATGACACAGCGGGTAAACAAATCACTCGCTAATTCGACTGAAGAATAGGGAGAATATTATGATTCGAATTATTATAGTCATTGCAGCACTGATCGCCGGATTATTTTTTGGTCCTGAAATTAGCAGTAATAAGGGTTATATTTTAATTTCTCTTGATAACTATACCACCTATGAAACAACGATTATTAATGCGCTTATTGCGACCGTTGTCTTTTATTTTTTATTAGGATTAATTGAATGGATTTTACGTAAATTACTTTCAATGAGCTCTATTACTCGTGGTTGGTTCGGTCAGCGTAAAACTAGAAAAGCACAAAGAAACAGTTTATTAGGTATGTTAGCGCTGCTCGAAGGTAATAGTCGACAAGCGCAAAAGTTATTGTCCAAATCAGCTGAGAAAACGGCAGCGCCTGCCTTAACTTATATTGCAGCAGCTAACGCTGCGCAGCAGCAAGGTGACTATGCATTACGTGACTCTTATCTGCAGCAGGCAACAAAAAGCCAAAAAGGCTGTAACTTAGCCGTTGGTTTGGTGTGGATTGAATTACAGATTGAAGCAAAACAATTTGCAGATGCTCTTATTAAGCTTAAGGAGTTGGATAGCACCTTTCCGGGTAATAAGCGTATTGCAAAATTGTACTTGGATATTTATCCCCCGTTAAATCAGTGGGCTGATTATATTGAGGTCTTAATCAAGCAACGTAAGTATTTGTCCTTAGTTGATACTGAGTTTGAGGCGATTAAATTAAATGCTTATCAGCACCTTTTTAAGCAGTTAGCCCTGCAGAGCGGCGAGGCCCTGCAGGCATTATGGAATGACAAATCATCGCGCAGCATGCGCAAAGATGTCGCTTACCAAAGCGCAATGCTAGATGCTTTTATTGAGGGGAAATATTATGAATTTGCTGAGTATTTTTTAGGAGAAAAGCTTAAAGAGCATTTCAATGTCACACTACTGGCTTATGTGGACAAGATAAAGATTATGGATAACAACAAGCTGATTTTAATCCTGGAAAAGCAACTTAAAAAAGATCCGGAAAATGGGGCTATTCATCATGCGCTCGCGAAGCTAAAATTAAATGAAGACAACGAATCAGCAGCGATCGAGCATTTGCAAAAAGGGGTCGAACTGGATCCTAATGTCGACGATTTTGCGCTACTGGCCAAAATACTGGAAAAAGCGGATCGCCTCGATGAAGCTAATAATTATTACCGCAAAGGCTTGTTATTATTTATGTCATCAAAATAAAATATTGATATCATAAATTATAAATAGAGCAAGGTCAGATTTCTGACTCTTAAAGCAGTTCGAGTATAGTCAAAGCAGAGCCTCTTCTGCTTTTTTTACAATTTTTAACAGGTAACCTTATGTCTATTCATCCCCTTTTTACACTCAGCGTTGAAAACAGTACTGCCAGCATAATTTTAACCCCTTGCCCGGGCACAAAAGAGGCCGATTTGGTCAATTCACTTCAACAAATAAAAGACGCTGGTGCGGTGGCATTATTAACCTTTATGACCCAAAGAGAACTGGATAAAAACCAGTTATCTGATATTGGGAAAGCTAGCGAGGCACAGGGACTGCAGTGGTTTCATCTGCCTATTGTTGATGACGAAGCGCCTGGAAACCCGTTTTTGAAGGCTTGGAAAAGTGCCGGCCCGATTGTGCATGATTTAATTGCACAGGGTAAAACCATTGCAGTGCATTGCAAAGGGGGCTCCGGACGTACGGGCCTGATTAGTGCGCAAATCCTTATTGAACGCGGCGAGTCCTTAGCGCCTCTTATGGCGCGTATTCAGGCTGTTCGGCCTAATGCATTTATGCATTTATGCCATCGTGATTATTTAACAGATCTGGCAAACAGTTTAAAATAAGCCATTTATATTTATAATACCAAAAAAATTAATGAAGTGATCAATGATTGCGAAGGAAAAATTAGCACTAATAAGGCGTGAGTTGCATTCGATCGTTATTCTCCTTCACAAAATGGTATGGAACAATTTTGAACAGCTTTAGCTGGCCACAAAGTGGTGAAGAACAGGATGTTCTGAATAAAACTCACAACGCAGTTAGGGATGATTTTAACCAGCAAGGGTGTTCACTTTTTTAGTTCTTTTGGTATACGATAGCCGTTCATTGAATGGCTATCTTATCGCGGCCAACTCTCCCATGTTTAATCCCTCTTGCTCTTAATAACGCATTGAAAGAGTCATTTTTTAGCCCTCTGTCATATTTCTGTCATATTTGTGCTTTAGGGTATATGTGGTATTCCACATATAAACAGATTAATGGCATGAGGTGTTATGAGCTCAACTCAATTTTTTAAGTGCCTTGCAGATGATACCCGTTTAAAAATATTGATACTTATTCAACATGAAAACGAGCTATGTGTAGGTGAATTGATGGTGGCGTTAGATGATAGCCAAACAAAAGTCTCACGCCATCTTGCACAGCTTAGGCAATGTGGTTTACTGCTGGTGCGCAAGCAAAGACAGTGGGCTTATTACCGCTTAAACCCGAATTTAGCGTTTTGGATGAAAGAGATTATTAAGCTCACAACTGAGCACCATCCCGTTTTCCTGAATAATGCTGTCGGGAAACTTAAAAAAATGCCTGAGGGACCGGATGGTAATAAAAACTGCTGCTCTTAATAAGCATTGAATAACTGCTACTAATTACTGATAGCCGATAGCTGATAGCCGATAGCTGATAGCTGATAGCCGATAGCTGATAACTGACAGCTGATAACTAATAACAAATTAAGGATATTAAATATGACAATTAAGATTGGCATTAATGGTTTTGGCCGCATTGGACGTTTAGCTTTACGTGCCTCTTGGGAATGGCCTGATTTTGAATTTGTACAAATTAATGATCCTGCCGGTGATGCAAAAACCTTGGCACATTTACTTAATTTTGATTCTATTCATGGTCGCTGGAGCTCACAAGCTGAAGCTTTAGACGATACTATTGTTTGTGATGGTAAAACCATCAAGGTCACTCACAACAAAGAGATAGGTGCAACAGACTGGTCGAACTGTGATGTGGTGATTGAAGCATCGGGTGTTATGCGCAAAAAATCCTTATTGCAGGCTTATTTAGACCAGGGAGTGAAACGTGTTGTGGTGAGCGCGCCCGTTAAAGAGGAGGGAGTATTGAACGTTGTGATGGGAGTCAATGATCACCTTTTTGATTATGATGCGCATCAAATCGTCACGGCAGCCTCTTGTACTACAAATTGTCTTGGTCCGGTTATTAAGGTGATTCAGGAACAATTTGGTATTAAACACGGTTCTATGACCACTATTCATGATCTGACTAATACCCAAACTATCTTGGATGCGCCGCATAAGGATTTGCGTCGGGCCCGTGCTTGCGGCATGAGTTTAATTCCTACAACCACCGGATCGGCAACCGCTATTACTGAAATATTTCCGGAACTAAAAGGACGCTTAAATGGCCATGCGGTGCGTGTCCCCTTAGCCAATGCATCGCTGACGGACTGTGTTTTTGAGTTAAACAAAAGTGTTACCGTTGAACAGGTTAATGAGGCATTGGAAAATGCGGCTAACGGTGAGTTAAAGGGGGTGCTGGGTTATGAAAGTCGTCCATTGGTTTCCATCGATTATAAAACTGATCCACGCTCGAGTGTGATTGATGCGTTATCAACTATGGTGGTTAACGAGACACAACTTAAATTGTACGTCTGGTATGACAATGAATGGGGTTATGTTAACCGCACCGCCGAACTAGTGCGCTTAGTGGGAACGGTAAAATAATAATGAATACGCGATTTAATAAACTATCCGCGGAGTTGCGCCAGTATATGGTGGTTACCGCTAATTACTGGGCATTTACCCTAACCGATGGTGCTTTACGGATGCTGGTTGTTTTATACTTCCATCAACTTGGTTACGATGCGCTGCAGGTGGCTTTCTTATTTCTCTTTTATGAGATATTCGGGGTTGTTACTAATTTAGTGGGTGGCTGGCTGGGAACTCGGTTAGGATTAAATCGCACCATGAATATTGGCTTGTTAATGCAGGTCATTGCCCTGCTTATGTTAGCCGTGCCTAACGAGTGGTTAATTATTCCCTGGGTAATGTTTGCCCAGGCGCTATCGGGCATTGCCAAAGATCTTAATAAGATGAGCGCAAAAAGTGCAATTAAATTGTTTGTTAAGGATGAGCAGCAGGGCACCTTATATAAATGGGTCGCTATTTTAACCGGCTCTAAAAACACCTTGAAGGGAGTGGGTTTCTTTTTAGGGGGTGTGCTTTTATCTATTACCAGTTTCCAATCGGCCGTTTTACTGATGGCCATTTTTTTGTTTGTAATCTGGTGTAGCAGTTTAATTTTATTAAAGCAGGATCTGGGTAAAGCGACCCAAAAAGTAAAATTTACGGAAATATTTTCAAAAAGCAGACAGATAAATATTTTATCTGCTGCCAGATTATTTTTGTTTGCGTCAAGGGACGTTTGGTTTGTGGTTGCCTTGCCAGTTTACCTAAGCCAAACCTTTGGTTGGAGTTACTGGAGTGTCGGTGGAATGATTGCACTTTGGGTCATTGTTTATGGTTTAATTCAGTCTATTGCTCCCTATTTTACCGGTAAAAAAGCAGGCCGATTACCTGATGGAAAAAGTGCGGCTGGCTGGGCTTTTGCATTATCCCTTACCCCTTTGCTGGTGATCGCCTCGTTACAATTTGAGCTTTTTTTACCCGTATTGTTTATTCTGGGCTTATTTATTTTTGGGGCGCTATTTGCGATCAATTCCTCTTTACACAGTTATTTGATTGTCAGTTATGCACAGCGCGAAGGTGTTTCTTTAGATATCGGTTTTTATTATATGGCCAATGCGATGGGGCGTTTAATAGGTACCCTGCTTTCAGGTTGGGTATTTGTCAGTTTTGGATTAACAGCCTGCTTACTCGTTTCCAGCGTATTTATCGTCATCGCCGGCTGTTTTGCACTGGCATTACCAAAAACTGAACAGGCAATCGCATAAAAAAGAGCAATACCAATAATCAGCAATAAAAATAGTCTGTTTTATTTAAGTGTTATATTATAACACTTAAATAGACTTTGTTTATTAAGTGTTATAATATAACAAAATAGACCTTATTTAATTATTCGAGATTTTTTATGTTGCTCTTTTTAAGCATTCTAGCCTTATTTCTAGGGCCACTTACCTACCGATTATTACAGCGCCAACCTGGTTGGCTAGATTTGCTTGATGCCTTTATTTTTGTCACCATTTCTGGATTGGTGCTCTTTCATATTCTGCCTGAGCTATTACACAGCGGTGGTTTATTCGTTTTGGTGCTGATGGTTAGCGGTTTATTAGCCCCCGGTTGGATCGAGAAATATTTTCATAAAGCGGCGCACCAGGCCCATCAAACAACCCTTTTTTTAAGTATCCTGGGTTTAGTGCTGCATGCAAGTCTTGATGGTTCTATTTTGCTGGCAGGGCAAAACGATCGCACCGGATGGTTACTTGCCATTGGCGTTTTACTGCATCGTTTCCCTGTTGGTATCACTATCTGGTGGTTATTACGTCCTCAATACGGGCGGGTATTACCCTTGGTTATTTTATGCGGGATGTCTGCTGCGACCTTAGTGGGTGCCTTTTTTGGCGAATATTCATTGGCCCAGCTTGATGGTCAGTGGATGTCATGGTTACAGGCCTTTGTGATGGGGTCAATAATGCATGTTGTTTTGCATCGCCCCTATTTACATAGCGCGCAACCGGGGCATAAAAAAGCGTTGCAGGAAAATAAATATTCAGCGGGTATAGGCAGCATTGCCGGATTAATAGCATTAGCTTTTGTGCTGCTGCCGCACTGGTTAGGTTATACTGTCCATGAGCATCAAGATGAGAAAATACCTGCTGCTGTTGAGGAGAAGTATAATCAACAGGGCTGGATTGATTTGCATAACGCAGACAACCATGAGCTTGCAGCAACGGATAATCATGGCGTGGATGAGATGCATAACGCAGACAACCATGAGCTTGCAGCAATGGATAATCATGGTGTCGATGAGATCCATAACGCAGACAACCATGAGCTTGCAGCAATGGATAATCATGGCGTGGATGAGATGCATAACGCAGAAAACCATGAGCTTGCTGCAATGGATAATCCTGTTGTGGATGAACATGATAACCATGATCTTGCGGCTATCGATAATCATGTGGCGGATCAAGCACATGATCATGAGCTCGCTGAGCATCAGCAAGATAATCAATTTAATACCGCATTAACTCTGTTCAACTTTTTCAATATAGCCTTATACAGCGCACCTATGTTATTAATTGCCTACTTTTTAAGTGCTTTGATGCATTATTTTAAACCGGCATTATCTTTAACTATCCCTGAGCAGGAGAGTTCGTCTTTTTTTAAAGATGCACTTAAAGGGCTGATTTATGGTTTGCCGTTACCTATCTGTTCGCCGAGTGCGAGTAAAATGCATCAACAATTATTAGGGTTGGGGGCAAACCAAACATTTGCGACCGCATTTTTAATTGCGGCCCCCATTATTGGTTTTGACGCATTACTTATTTCATTACCCCTGCTGGGAACTCAAATGCTTATCCTACGTGTTGTTTTAGCGGCCCTTTTTGCATTGTTGATAGCATGGCTAATAGGACGTCATTTTAAAACAGTTAAATCGCCAGTCGTTGCAGCCACTCCTCAATGCGGAGTGGCTAGATCTCGTTTTATTGATGCGATAAAAGATGGTTACCAGCAACAGTTAGATCATACGGCGCCTTGGGTTTTATTGGGCTGGGCATTAGCTGCAACACTCTCAGCTGCGTCTGCATGGACATTTTTTGATCAAGCTTTATGGTTACAAATTTTAGTGATGATAATCGTTGCATTCCCCTTTGCACTTTGTGCTACCGGCATTACGCCTGTTATTGCGATCCTATTACTTTCTGGTTTATCACCTGGTGCTGCTATGGCATTTTTATTAATTGCACCAACGATTAGCCTGGAATTACTTAAACAAGTGAAGTTGCAACAGGGTTTTTTTGCGGCGCTGAGTTTGGCGATGTTAACCTTAGCAGGGGCTTTTTTGATAGGTTTAGGGGTTAATCAATATATTGATGTTGTCTCTTTACCCTGGTTAAAACAATATCAAGGTGATTACAGCTGGTGGCAATATGGCAGTTTAGTGATTATTTTAGTACTTTATCTCACTTCATTATTACGCCGGGGTGCGCGTCTTTTTATTGCTGAACTAGTGCCGAAGAGTTTATTGAAACAGCATCACCATCATCATTAGTCATATGCCTGCCCATAAAACAGGGCAGGCATATGACTCTGCTCTAGTGCGTGACTAAATTGAGCAGATATTCTTCCGGTAACCAACAAAAGGTAAAGGTAACCGGCCTTGTTGGTACTGCTTGGCTAATATTATGCCGACAATCATGCTCAAGATAAAAGCCAAAACGATATTACTGCCACTGGCAATACTTGTGATGGCAGGGCCGGGGCAAAAACCGGCTAACCCCCATCCAGCCCCGAAAATAAGCGATCCGGAAATTAATGTACCATCAATCTTGGTATTGCTGGTCCAACTCAATTTATCACCATTAATAGCAACCGCACGTTTTTTAATAACAAAGTGATAAATAGGGGTGAATACAGCTAAGGCGCCGCCCATTACAAATGCAAGGCTGGGGTCCCAATTGCCGGTAATATTCAAAAACCCAAGAACTTTGGCCGGATTAACCATTTCGGAGATAATCATCCCCATACCAAACAACAGACCTGCAACCAGAGCGACACTGATACGAATTATTTTTGACTTCGACATTGTTAAAGTGCCCCAAATTGGTTACGGACAAAAACCACCATAAAAGCCGAAGCCATAAAGGCGATAGTGGCAAAAATTGAACGTTTTGAAAAGCGTCCCAACCCGATAATACCATGCCCGCTGGTACAGCCATTGCCTAAGCGCGTACCGAAACCAACTAGTAATCCGGCCAGAGAAACGACAACAATTGATTCACCAGTGGTATTGGGCAGCTCAAAACCAAAAGGTGCAACAATTAAAAAGCTGGCTATCATGCCAGTTAAAAAAGCGGCTCGCCAGCTCGATTCATGTTTCTGGGGATTTAATAAACCACCAATGATGGTGCTTATTCCAGCTATTTTCCCGCTAAACAACATCAGCAGGGCAGCAGAAAGACCAATTAATGCGCCCCCCGCTAATGCTGACCAAGGTGTGAAATTTTCCATAATTGACTCCAACCATTTTTAAATCAATTGCTTACATCAGGAGGGCAAAAAGCTTGTTGTAATGCACTAAGCAGCAAATCTACGCGCGGATCGGCAATAGAATAAAAGACCTGTTGCGACTTTTTTCTTACCTTTACGAGGTGGTTTTTTCTTAATACACCCAGATGTTGAGAAAATGCCGATTGACTTAATTTTGTATGCTCACGTAATTCTGATACGCCCATTTCACCATCGGATAACAAACATAACACCACCATTCGATCCGCATGAGCTATTATTTTTAATAACTCACTTACTTCACCAGCTTTATCATGTATTTCGGCTAATTGACTCATTTTTAATTCCTTAATGTTAGTCAAAGTATTTTACCTCGGCAGTTTTTTTAATCAATAGCTAAACGAGATAGATGTATATTAGCTTTTGCTAATCATATTGGTTACAATAATATTAGCGGTCTATTTCCTTTTAGTTGCGGCCCTAGCTAAACTATAGATCTAGTTTTAATCTAATTTTCGTATAATAAGGAGCACAACATGACAATTGATAATGGTGTTAGAGTAATGGCTGGTTCCATGATTTTACTCTCTGTTTTATTAACACAATTTGTTCATCCCGGTTTTATCTGGTTAACCGTATTTGTTGGACTAAATTTGCTGCAGAGTGCTTTTACAGGAATCTGTCCGGCTGCTTTTTTCTTAAAAAAATGCGGCTGTAAATAAATTATAACTCGTCGATTTGTTATTCAAAAATCTAAGCTGTTGCAATAGCAAATCGGTATAACCTTTAGGTGCACTACACCTATTATTTTTAACATGTTGAGACAACGAATGTCTAAGAAAGTATTAATTGTTGGTGGCGTTGCTGGCGGTGCATCAGCAGCAGCCCGAGCACGTCGTTTAGATGAAAATGCACAAATTATTGTGTTTGAGCGTGGTCCGTATATCTCATTTGCTAACTGCGGTTTGCCCTATCATATTGGTGGTGAAATAGAGCTGCGATCAGCATTATTACTGCAAACACCTGAAAGTTTTAAAAAGCGTTTTAATGTGGATATTCGCATTAAAAGTGAAGTGCTATCCATAGATAAAAAAGCTAAAACGGTCACTGTCCATAATATAGCAGCGGATACAGAGTATACAGAATCTTATGATGCGCTTATTTTAAGCCCCGGCGCCGGTCCATTGATTCCGCCAATTGCAGGTGTGCGTAATCATTTAACCTATGCGCTGCGCAATGTACCGGATATGGATGCAATTATTGCCTCAATTGAAATTAACAAACCCAAGCATGCCACCGTATGCGGTGGTGGTTTTATCGGTTTAGAGATGGCTGAAGCATTGCGTCACCGTAAAATCAAGGTGACGATAGTTGAACTTGGACCACAAGTGATGGCGTCGGTTGATATAGAAATCGCTAATGTCTTACATGATGAGCTTGAGCAACATGATGTTGAACTTAAATTAGGTAAAGCATTACAAGGGATTGCTCCATCTGCGCCAGCAGATAAATCCCTGATATTAACACTGAATGATGGCTCTGTTGTAGAGACTAACTTATTAATTATGGCGGTTGGGGTTAAGCCTGAAACATCGTTAGCGGTGCAGGCTGGATTAGAAATCGGTGAACTGGGCGGCATAAAAGTAAATGCGTTTATGCAGAGCAGTGATCCGGCTATTTATGCGGTAGGCGATGCCATTGAAGATCCTGATTTTGTAACCGGTGATGCCATCTTCGTACCGCTAGCGGGGCCTGCCAATCGTCAAGGTCGTTTGGCGGCCAATAATATTTTTGGGGCAAAGGAAACCTATAAAAAGACACAGGGTACCGCAATTTGTAAAGTATTTGAGCTGGCCATTGCATCGACGGGATTAAATGAAAAAACGCTGCTGCGTAAAGCCATATCATATGAAAAAGTTTATGTGCACGCATCAAGCCATGCAGGTTATTACCCTGGCGCCCATCCGGTGACATTAAAACTGCTTTTTGATCCTGCAACAGGCCTGATTTTAGGCGCGCAAGCGGTTGGTAAAGAGGGTGTTGATAAACGCATTGATGTTATCTCCGTTGCGCAGCGTGCCGGGTTAACTGTGTATGATCTGCAGGATTTAGAGCTATGTTATGCCCCTCCCTTTGGCTCAGCACGCGATGTGGTTAACCAGGCGGGATTAGTGGCCTCTAATGTGATGAAAGGTGATGAAGTTATTTTCCATAGTGAAGATCTTGAGTCGCTTTCCGACAAACAAATATTAGTCGATGTTCGCAGTGAATTGGAAGTGGATAATACGGGCATGATCCATGGTGCAATTAATATTCCTGTGGACGACATTCGTGCTAATTTATGTAAACTTGATCAAAACAAAGAGATTTTAATTTACTGCCAAGTGGGCGTGCGTGGTCACGTCGCTTCGCGCTTACTCACTAACTTAGGTTATAAAGTTAAAAACTTAAGCGGTGGTTTCAAAACGTGGAAGTTGGCAACCCGCTAGTGGCTTAGCCATTTATTATAATACCTAGTGCTATGATTAATGCCTACCTAGTAGGCATTAATATTCGATCAGGCGAAGCGGGTATTTAAATGTTCAATAATAGCCGATGACTCGTATAACCAAACCACCTTATTATTTTCTTCAATACGTAAACAGGGCACTTTTATTTTCCCACCCTGATTTTCCAAGACTTCTTTATGCTCCGCTTGTTTGGCATCGACTGTGTTAATATTTAAACCCTGACGACGTATTTCCCGGCGTACCTTCACACAAAATGGGCAGGCTTGATATTGATAAAGTTGCATGTTTTGCGTTTGCGCATCTACTTTGACTTGCTCCTGAGTTTCTCGTTTCAGTTTTTTAGGAGTAAAGATAAAGTTAAGTAATAAAATAATACGGCCTAAAATCCAGCGAATAATGAACATTTAACACCTCTTTTTGTTATGATTTTACTAATAAACAGAGAGTTTAACTGAAGAATTGTTATCATCATAATTAACTTTTTAAATTGACGAGATGAACACCTATGAATAACCTTAATTCGCCCTGTATTGGCTCTTGTTCATTGGATGGTGACAAAATTTGCCGGGGATGCTTTCGTCAGATAGACGAAATATTACAGTGGGGAAAGGCTACTGATCCGCAAAAGATAAAAATTTTAGCGGATAGTCGAGCACGGCAAAAAGAGTTTGTTCGCATTTATTAACCTTATTGGCATAAACTACATTATAGTTTATTTGTAAGTGCTTACTCACTCTTTAATCTTTGTGAATTAGTTATTTATTCCGTTTTATAGATTTTAGCGCACAAAATTCAGGAGAATAGACATGCAGAAGAGTATCAGTATTTTGGGTAGCGGCTGGTTAGGTTTACCTTTGGCCGAACAGTTACGGCCAGACTTTGACTCGGTTAATATTTCAACACGTAGGAATGACAAAGTGGCACTTTTATTATCTGCCAGATTACAGCCTTTTATTATTGATATTGACAATATCACGGATAATATTCAGCCATTTTTACAGTCGAATACTCTCATTATTAATATCACCAGTAAAAATGTCGAGGGGTTTAAAAACCTGATTAAAGAAATTGAAATGTCACCTGTTAAAGAAATTTTATTGGTCAGTTCAACATCAGTTTACCCGTCAGAAAATCGGCTGTGTCAGGAATCCGAGCCACTCGATATGAGCTCACATCCTTTATTAATTATCGAGGAGCTGTTTAATCAGAATAAACATTTTAAAACCACTATTGTACGCTTTTCAGGTTTAATTGGCGGTAAGCGTCATCCTGGGCGATTTTTTGCTTCGGGAAAAGCGATTCAGTTCGCCGATGCGGGGGTTAATATGATCCATATAACTGATTGTCTGGCCATTATAGGCATTATTATCAAGCGTCATATTTTTCCGGAACTGCTCAATGCCTGTGCGGATACTCATCCGAGTAAAGCACAATTTTATACCCTTAACGCCTTGGCCTTAGGTTTTAATAAACCAAATCTGAGTGATAAAAATACACCATCTAATAAAATAGTAAGTAATGAAAAGCTTAAAAAATGCTTAAATTATCAATTTATTTATGGCGATCTGATGCAGCTGGATCCGATCAGAGATTATGATTTAACGGTTTAGGTGCTGCATCGCTAACGATAGGACGCCTTTTTTATATTATTAAGCGCTCATATCAATAAATAACCAGACCATGTAAGCAATATAAGCGGTTAATAATATGACCCCGTTAATACGCCCTAAAACAGCGGTTTTACCTTTTCGCCATGAGGTTGAAAAAAGCATCAACAAAACGGTTAACGCTATCATCACCGGATAATCTCGGGTTAATACTTCGCTATCAAAGTTGTCCGGATGAATCAATCCGGGTAACGCCATTACGCCTAAGATATTAAAGATATTGGAGCCGATAATATTGCCGACAGCTAAATCAAACTCTTTTTTACGTGCTGCTGCTATAGTGGCGGCCAGCTCCGGTAAACTGGTGCCAATCGCTACAATAGTTAGACCAATAATTAAATCACTGACACCAAAGTAGGTAGCAACATCAACAGCGCCCCAAACAAGAAGACGAGAAGACGCTATTAATAGCACAATACCAATGATTAACCATTTTAATGCATCCCTTTTACTTACCTCCTCCGGCAACTCATCGAGTATTTCCTGTGGCAGGCTATCGGTGTTATGACTTTTCGCTTCCCATACTGTAAACACCAACATGGCAGCCATCATAGTTAATAGAATCAGACCATCTAAAAATCCAAGTCTCTGATCCCAAAGTAAAAATAAACTAAATATAAGCAGTGCCAATAATAGCGGCATTTCCCGTTTAAGCAGTTTTGAATGAATATGCAGCGGATAGAAAATAGCGGTCACGCCTAACATTAAACCAATATTGGTAATGTTTGAACCGATCGCATTACCGATAGAAAGACCTGTATTACCCTGAGCAGCTGCTATTGCGGAGACTAACATTTCCGGTGCAGAGGTCCCTAAACCGACAATCACTACGCCGACAATAAGCGGTGATATTGAAAAACTACGCGCAGTATTTGAGGCACCTAAAACGAATTTATCAGCACTCCAGATGAGTAAAGCAAAGCCAATGATAATCGCAAGGGCGGGCAGTAATAATGTTATCACGACAGATAAACTCCATTTTTTATTTAAAAAAAGTCATTAGTTAATTAATCTTAACGCTAAAATGACTGTTTGCAATCCCAGCAGGCTCCATCAAAGATTTTGTTAATAGTAAATTCATTCATTGGTACTCATTTATGCTGCTTATATCACAATAAATAATTAAGAAATTACTTGGAAAAACAGAATAAATAACCTAACGCATTGAATCTAAATTATTTTTACATTTTTTAATGCAGATTTTTTTATTTTTTGCTGTAAGTCGCGTTTTAAAACACTGAGCACAATCTCAGACCCGTTTCTTATCGATAAAAAAAACGCTGAACATTTTCATGCTCAGCGTTTTTTTAGAACTATTAAAAGGGTTGGTTATTAACCACGACCTTCAGCAATAGCGGCAACAGCTGCAAGTTCTGCTGTTTGTTTTTCATGCTTTTCTTGACGATCTTGAATATCCATCAATTCATTTGTGATTAGATTTTCTTCAATTTCACGTAAAGCGATAACCGTAGGTTTATCATTTTCCGGATCGACTAAAGGTGTTTTACCTTGAGTTGCAAGCTGGCGAGCTCGACGAGATGCCATTAAGATAAGATCAAAGCGATTACCAACTACATTTACTGCATCTTCAACGGTTACACGTGCCATTGCTGAACTCCAAAAATTTAATTACCCAAAAACGGGCGCTAATTATACGTTCAAAATTACAATTGATCCACAAACTTCGTGTTGGAATTATTAAGCTAATAACTCTTTAATGGTTGTTTGGTATTTTATCGCCTGCTTGGCTTGTTCATTCCGCCGTGCTTTCATAATAGCGGATAATTCTTTACTGGCGCTGTCAAAATCATCATTAATGATTAAATAATCGTATTCATCATAATGTGACATTTCAGCTTGTGCTTGGTTCATGCGCTTGGTTATGATTTCTTTACTGTCTTGACCGCGTTTATTTAAGCGCGCTTCTAACTCTGTCCGGCTGGGCGGAAGAATAAAGATACCTTTAGCATCAGGCATCATGTTTCTAACCTGTCGCGCACCTTGCCAGTCAATGTCTAGAAGCACGTCGACTCCTTTAGCTAGAGCCTCTTCTATTGCGATACGTGACGTGCCGTAATAGTTACCAAATACTTCCGCCCATTCAAAAAAAGCATTTTCAGCAATCAGCTTTTTAAAATTTTCTGTACTGACAAAATAATAATGTTCACCGTCTACTTCACCCACACGTGCTTGTCGTGTTGTGTGAGAAATAGAAACTTGCGCCTGCCAATCTTTTTTTTCAGCCAAAAGTGCATTAATAAGACTAGACTTTCCTGCTCCGCTTGGGGCGGATACAATATACAGTGTACCAACTTGGGACATAAACAATCATTCCTGAAAATATGAATTGGAATTAATCACCCCTTTTTTAGTTCAAAATGGGTGGCGACTTTTGTGAGTCGCAAATTATCCCTTATTTTTAAAGTGAAGTCTTTTGAATCGACTTTTTAATTTTTAGAATGTCTTATTTCCGCAGGTGAACGCTGTCCACCTGATGATCGGTAGCCTTAGTCAGGATCAGGTTTGCTCTATCACGGGTTGGACGAATATTTTCTTCCAAATTAACCCCATTGATCTCATCCCATATTTTTTCAGAAATATCAATCGCTTGAGTTTCTTCCATTTGCGAATAACTATGGAAATAGGCTTTAGGATCAGTAAATGCACCTTTACGAAACTTTAGAAAGCGTTGTACGTACCATTTTTTTAAGAGCTGCGTTTCTGCATCGACAAAGATAGAAAAATCCACAAAATCAGAGACAAAAGTGCGCTGCGGATGATCCGGATAATTGCTTGCACTTTGTAATACATTTAAACCTTCTAATATAACAATATCGGGTTTTTCAAGGTGTAACTTTTTATCAGGCAATATATCGTAAGTCAGATGTGAATATATGGGTGCAGAGATCAACTCTTTACCAGATTTTATTGCGGCAACAAAATCAATTAATGCCTTAGTATCAAAACTCTCTGGAAATCCCTTTTTGTGCATTATATTACGTGCAACCAGCTCTCGATTAGGCCGTAAAAAACCATCGGTTGTCACTAAGGCAACTCTGGGGTGCTCAGGCCAGTGAGATAAAATAGCCTGCAGGATACGTGCTGTGGTACTTTTACCCACAGCAACACTGCCTGCAATACCAATAATATAGGGTACGTTTTCATTCTTTGAGTTTAAAAATTTATCGCGTACGGTATGGCGACGCTGCTGTGTTTTGACATATAAATTAAGCAGACGGGACAGTGGCAAGTAAATATCAATCACTTCTTGAATAGAAAGTGATTCGTTAATCCCTTGTAACTGTCTTAGATCGTCTTCGGAAAGGGTTAACTCAACATTGTCGCGCAATTCAGCCCACTTTTGTCTTTCAAAGTGCATATAGGCATCATGGGCGTTATATTGCCCCTCTTCAGCTGTAATTTTTATTTTCACCAGATTCTTGCTCTACGTAAATTGATTTGGCGTTACCTTCTGGATTATCTGTACTGATGTGATATTGCTCGGCGGGTTTTATTAACAGTTCAAAGAGATTAACCAATGCGTGTTGCGATTGTTCAACATTGCTTTGTCCGACTAAACGAGCAAAAGCCGCATCATAATCACTGACAACCCAGCAGGTGTAATCATAAAGATCTAAATAAGCTTCCTGCAAAAGATAAACACCTTCAATAATGATGATCTCGACATTCTGAAAGTTATATTCAACCGTGCGAGGATTTAAAACATCTTCAAGTGTTACCGATGTTTTGATACTGCCGAACAATTTTAAAGGTAAAATAAGCTGCTCGAACATTTCATCAAACCGGTAGGCGTTTAAGTAATATTCTTCTGGGCTGCTCATAACGTTAAAACGAACATTTTCAGCGGCTTCCCAATCATCTGTGTGGATGACTGCAACCCGAACGCCCTCAAGTGTTAGCGCGTTAGCAATCTTTTCGCTTAAAGCGCGTTTTCCACCGCCTTCAATCCCACTAATTGCGATTATTGGCGCTTTTGTTGATTCATTTTTATTATAACGATCAAGTAAAGCGGCCTTTAGCTGGGCTGCGCTGTTAAAAATGGTTTTCAAATGGGCAACTCCCTTATCAAAGATACGTTATACCACACTGCAGCAAGTATCAAGAGGGCTTGCGCAGTGGCTTTTATCTCTAAGCCTTTCGAAGATGCTTTTATAGCATTCCTTAAGTGGTTTAGGTAACTGATTGTTCTAATTATATAATTAGTTTTTCTTCTGGGTTAAGAAAGTGACCAGTGCAACAAACTCTTCATTACTTCTTATTGAGCCTGTGTTTACTTTATATTTACCATTAACAATTAGCGTTGGCACGCCGCGGATGTTGAATGTTTCGGTATCTCGTTTCATTTGCGATGCTAATCCGCTGACCGGGAAACTCGCTAATGCATTTTGCGCTTCCTGTTTGTCAACGCCTGCTTTTTCAAATAGTTCAAGTACGCCTGCCCGGCCATTAATCGCTTTATCTTGAGTATGGATTTGATCAAAAATAAGACTTGAAAGTTTATCTTCTACTTTGAGGATTTCTGCGGCAGCATAAGCTTGAGTTAACTCAGCCCCCATTTCCTTACCTATAAAGTTTACATGCACTTTTTTGATTTTTACTTGCTCAGGCAATTTTTGCTTAAGATTAGTCATTAAGGGTTCGAATTTAAAACAATGCGGGCAGTAAAATGAAAAGAACTCTTTCACTTCTGGGGTTGCGGTGGCTGTCTGCTTGACCACTTCGTAGTGAGTTCCTTCTTCAAAATCAAATGCTTGTGCTGAAAATGGAAATATAATCAAGGCCGTTAGTAGTGCAAAAATCTTTTTCATTGTTGTTCCTTAGGTAAAATGGGTAACGCGGTTATCTTATCTTTAATAATTTGGTTGTAAAGAAATAGGCGCTTCCTTTAAGGCGATTAATTGATCTTTAAGTGATTGTAACAGCTCTTTCCAATATTGATCCGTTATAAACCACGGAAAGCTAAGCGGAAAAGCGGGATCTGACCAACGTTTATTAATCCAGTTAACATGACTAATGATTCGCATTGTGCGTAGTGGCTCAATTAAGCATAACTGATTCCGGTCAAAATCAAACTCTTCTTCGTAACCTTCTAATAACATTGACAATTGAAGCTGCTTCTCTGGTTTTGTGCCGCTCAGTAAAATCCACAGATCTTGGATGGCAGGGCCCATTTTACAATCATCAAAATCTACAAAATAGGGTGAGTTATTTTTGAGTAAAATATTACTCGCATGACAATCGCCATGTAAGCGAATTGTTGTATGTTTGTGATTATCAAATTGCTTTGTTATTTCAAGTTCAAGCGCATCGAGTATGGAAAATAATGGATTGCGGAGAGATTTTGGAATATAAGTACTTGTCCGCAGTGCTTTAATTGGGTTTGACAACATAGTTTGGACATTAAGAGGCTCTCTATGTTTAAAGCTATCCTGAGCCCCGATGCGGTGTATTTTTCCTAAAGCACAACCCACATCATAGAGTATATCGATATTATCAAGCTCCATGGAGCGTGCAGATAAACTATTGAACAGTGCAAAATAGTAACCTTGGAAGTAAAATAAGGTTTGTTGGTTAATTTCTATGGGTGAGGCAATTTGACAGCCGTTTTTCTCTAAGACTTGGCAAAATCGGTGTTCTTCTTTTAATTGCGCTTCACTCCAGTGTTGGGGCCTGTAAAACTTCACCACGTAACGAATTTTATTTTCATCGGTAAATAAAGACACCCGATTTTCATAGGAATTAAGTGAGATTAACCCTGATTCCGGATAGACGGCAATGGATGCCAGAGCATCAAGTTGCAGTTCAGGTGTAAGAGATTGGTAACTGAAATTTGCTTGCATGTGCATTACTCGATAAAAAAGGGCCTGATCAGGCCCTTGATATTTTTTTATAAACCAAGAAAGAAGGTTGTTTGTTGTTCTATTGTTTCAACTTCACCGGAGGCACCAGTCAGTGTAATAGTAATGTAAATCTTGTTTTCCTTAATGCCATAGGGATCGACAGCAATTGAAATAGGTTGGGTTAATACTTCGCCCGGTTTTATAATAATTTGGTTAGGACCAAGCAGCTGAGCATCTTTCAGACCGGAAAAAGATAAATCGTAGGTTTGGGTTTTTATGGTTTTATTTAATATTTTTAAAGTGTATGTATTTTCAGTTAACCCTTGACTATTTTCTCGGTATAACACGTTACGGTCGCGGAGAATCTCCATTTCGGCACTGCTTAAATTGGCAATGTTAATAAAAAATACGGCGATCATTATTAATAACAAAGCACCATAGCCGATAATTTTAGGACGTAATACCTTGGTTTTTTTACCCGCTAATTTTTCTTCCGTGGTATAGGATATTAATCCGCGCGGATAACCCATTTTATCCATAGTATAATCACAAGCATCCACACAAGCCCCGCAGTTAATACATTCATATTGTAAGCCATTGCGAATATCAATGCCCGTTGGACACACTTGCACACAAAGGTCACAATCGACACAATCCCCTAATCCTAACTCTTCAGGGGAATCCTTGCGACTTCTTGGGCCTCGAGTTTCACCGCGCTTCGCATCATAACCGACAATATAAGTGTTTTTATCAAACATGGCTGACTGGAAGCGGGCGTAGGGGCACATATGCAGGCAGACAATGGATCTCATCCAACCGGCATTTATGTAGGTGATTACGGTAAAAAAGAGCACACTGGTGGTGGTTGCAAAACCAGTATTAAAAGTGAAAAAATCGAGATAAAGTTCCCTAACAGGCACAAAATAAGATGAAAAAGCCAAGCCCGTGAGTAAAGAAAAAGTGATCCAACCTATATGTTTTGCCGTTTTTCGCCAAATCTTATTAAAGCTCCAGGACATCTGATCCAATCTTTTGCGTTTATTTGCGCTGCCTTCACAACGCTCTTCAAACCAAATAAAGATAAATGTCCAAACGGTTTGCGGACAAGTATAACCACACCAAACTCGTCCCAAATAAGTCGTTATAAAGAATAAAGCAAATGCTGCAATAATAAATACCCAGGCGAGTAGGGTAAGATCTTGTGGAAAGAGGGTCATATTAAAAATATGATACTGTTGATCGGCGATATCAAATAAAATTGCCTGCTGTCCATTCCACTGCATTAGGGGTAAGGCCACAAATGCAACAATTAATCCCCAGCCCGTATAACGACGTAGTTTTTGATAAAATCCATACATGGCGCGCACATAAATTCGGTTGCTCGGATTATATTGTTTAACGTCGCTTGTATTGCTGCTGTCTATCTCTTTTATTTTAATACGGTCAGTCATCATTCGATCCTGAGGTGGGGGTTTTTGAAAGCGTATTATAAAGGAAGTTGGCTAAATAAAAATAATGCATTTACTAATTTGACTTATTAATTGATCCTAACTAGCAACAATGGACACTTTTTTAGTACATTTTCTATTATTTTGCAAATGCGCATTCAACTCGATTCCAGCATTTTTAATGGCGGCTTTAGATAAAGTTCTACTTACTTAAAACTCAAATGTTTATCACGCACTAAAATAAAATAGTATATTTTCTATCATTTAAAGCAATTGATATTAAAGGCTGGAAATTTCATAGGATTTTTAAAGTTAAATACGATGGAAGCGAGTTCAGGTAAGGTGTTTTCTGTATTTTTTTGAGTGATTGGGTTTAGGGAATCATTGATCATTATTGCATGCCGTTTACAGGGGCGAAACGGCATGCCGGTTTTCTAAAAAATCAATTTTATAGAATGATATCTTTCAATTTTTGATCTTTTCTATCTAAGTAATGAGTGGAGCGGATACGACGTATAGTACGTGACTTACCGCGCACTAATAATGTTTCTGTCGTTGCTAAACGGCCATCTACCGTCACGCCCTCCACTAAATCACCCTTAGTAATACCCGTTGCAGAAAAAATTATATTATCATTTTTAACTAAATCTTCGAGTTTTAAGATTTTGTTAACTTCAATGCCGACCGCTTCACAACGTGCGGTTTCTTCTGCACCAATTCTTATATTTTCCTCTGTTGCCCCTTTGACCATAGGGCGAGGAATCAAGCGAGCTTGCATATTACCATCTAATGCGCGCACAACCGCTGCCGAAATAACGCCTTCAGGTGCACCACCAATACAATATAAAACATCTACTTGGTTATCTGGCATACAGGCTAATACAGAGATCGCAACATCACCATCAGGAATGGCAAAAACACGCACTCCTAAACCCTGCATCTCCTTGATAATTCGGTCATGGCGTGGTTTGGCTAAGGTAGCAACGGTTAATTGGCCTAAGGGTTTACCTAATGCAGCTGCAATTGCTTTTAAATTTTGCTCTAAAGAGAGATTTAAATCAATGGCATCTTTAGCGTTTGGTCCAACAATTAATTTTTCCATGTACATATCAGGTGCACGTAAAAAACTGCCTTTTTCGCCAACCGCCAGCACTGCGAGTGCATTAGACTGGCCCATTGCAGTCATGCGAGTACCTTCGATAGGATCGACAGCGATATCAACCGTATCACCTATGCCGGTACCAACGTGCTCACCAATATAAAGCATAGGAGCTTCATCAATTTCACCCTCACCAATAACGATTTCGCCATCAATCTCAATTTGATTGAAAGTTAAACGCATTGCTTCTACAGCTGCACCGTCTGCTGTGTTTTTATCACCTCTGCCTAACCATTTATAACCGGCTAGGGCAGCTGACTCTGTTACTCGACAAAATTCTATTTCTAATCCGCGTCTCATTTTTGAGCTCCCACTTTAATATATTTTTATTAGCTAACTATACAGGATAGTTAGCTACAATTTTCTGTTATTAGATGACATGCTGCTAATTGACTCAGGTCGTGCCGTTTGGTCGCTTTTTTGGTCTAAAAGCAATTTTCAAATAGATGAGCTTCGCAATGAATTGTATAAAACAGTTATTAAGCGATATCTTTGCCCATTTTTAACGATTAATCTGAGTAACAGGCATAGGCATGCTAGATTATTTAGTTAGTACTTTTACTGCTTGTTTAAATTTATCCATGGCCTGATCTATTTCTTGATGACTGATGTTGAGAGCGGGTGCGAAACGGATCACATTTGCACCTGCAGCCAGTACTAATAAACCTTGATCTGCACTTGCCAGCAGTAAATCTTTTGCTCGATCCTGGTACTGGTCATTTAAAACTGCTCCCAGTAATAAACCTGCCCCACGAACCTCTTTAAAAACATCATATTGTTGGTTTATTTTCTCCAGAGCATGACGTATTAAATGTTCTTTTTCTTTTACCCCGTTTAAGAGGGTCTCGTTATTAATTAATTCAAAGGCTTTGCTGGCAACGGCACAAGCAAGCGGATTGCCACCAAATGTTGTGCCGTGTGTTCCTACCGTCAGGCAGCTGGCAAATTTATCTAAGGTTAACATTGCTGAAATAGGGAAACCTGCTCCTAAGGATTTTGCAGAGGTAAGTACATCTGGGATAACACCTAATGCCATATAGGCAAATAATGAACCGGTGCGGCCCATACCCGTTTGTACTTCATCTAAAATCATTAGCGCATTATATTTATCACAGAGTTTACGGACACCCTGAGCAAAGGATTTATCGATCGGCAAAACACCGCCTTCACCCTGCAGAGGCTCAAGTAAAACAGCGCAGGTTTTATCAGACATTGCATTTTCTAATGCGCTTAAATCATTGTAATCAAGGTGTGTTATATCGCCTGGTTTGGGCCCAAAACCATTGGAGTAAGAGGTACTACCACCCGCACTGACTGTAAAAAATGTTCGTCCATGAAAACCGTGATGGAAAGCGATAATTTCAGTTTTTTCTTTGTCGTAATTATCAAAAGCGAAACGACGCGCTAATTTTAATGCGGCTTCATTGGCTTCTGCCCCAGAATTTGCAAAAAAAACTTTTTCAGCAAAAGTATTATCAATAATCTGCTGTGCCAATTGTAAAGCAGGTTCATTGGTATAATAATTACTGACATGCCATAGTTTTTTAGCTTGCTCCGTTAATGCCGTTACTAATTCCGGATGTGCATGGCCGAGTGCATTTACAGCGATTCCACCGGTTAGGTCTATATATTCACGATTTTCTTGATCCCAAACACGAGAGCCTTCACCACGAACAGGGATCATTGCTAAAGGGGCATAATTGGGCACCATAATTTGATCAAAAAGCGCGCGAGTGATAGCAGGGTTTGACATAAAAAAATCCTTTAAAATAAAAACACCAGATGAGGGCTTAAAATAATGGGTGCTAATATACGCACTTATTTTTTGAAACCAAGTGATTGGTCAATAAAATTATTGAGCAGTTTGAGGCCTTGTTCAGACATAATGCTTTCGGGATGGAATTGTACCCCTTCAAGCGCTAATGTTTTATGACGGATAGCCATTATCTCATTACTGTTTAGCACCGTTGCCGTTACTTCCAGGCAACTGGGCAGACTGCCCGGATCAAGTATTAGGCTATGGTAGCGTGTGATATTTAAGGGATTATTTAATCCTCTAAATACTCCCTTAGTATCATGCTCAATCAATGAGTTTTTACCATGCATGACTTTACTGGCGCGCACTACTTTTGCACCAAAGACCTGGCCAATACTTTGATGGCCCAGACAAACCCCCAATAAAGGAATTTGACCCGCAAAACGTTCAATTGTTTTTAATGAAATACCGGCTGCATCGGGTGTGCAGGGGCCGGGCGAAATGACTATCTGATCCGGGTTTAAGTCAGTAATCTCCTGTAAGCTTACCTGATCATTCCTTTTTACTATAACCTCTTGCTTTAATTGGCCAAAATATTGCACTAAATTGTAAGTAAAAGAGTCATAATTATCGATCATCAAAAGCATTGGGAAATTACCTGTCATAAAATAGCCGGGCATTATTTTATCATTACAATTCTAAACCACCTACACTAAAACCAAGTCTACAATTAATTTACTGATCTATTGATCATCTATTTACGTACAATAATATGTTAAATTAAGTTAAGTTATGTACTCACTCGGTTCGATCTGATTTAATCGAATTGCAAATTGGGATTATATAAACGAAGTAATGGGAGTCATTATGGATAAGGGTAAAGTGCTGCTAACCGGTTCATCTGGTTTGGTTGGAACGGCTTTAAGTGAGCTTTTGAAATCACAAGGTTATCAGGTTGGTAGATTATTGCGCAGCGATCAGCCGGGGGAACCCTATTGGGATATTAAGCAGCACTATTTTGCACTTAAGGATTTTGAAAATCCCGATGTAATTATTCATTTAGCGGGTGAAAATATTGGTGACGGGCGATGGACAAAGGACAAAAAAAAGAAACTGAGAGACAGTCGTATTCTATCTACCCAATTACTGGTCGAACATTTTAAAAAAGTCCTGCCGCCGCCTAAACTTTTTATCTGCGCTTCGGCAATCGGTTTTTATGGTAATAGAGGTGATCAAAAGCTTGATGAAAATAGTGCAGCCGGTGCTGATTTTGTCAGTCAATTAGCACTTGATTGGGAAGAAAGTAGCCAAGGAATTAAAGAGGCTGGCACTAGGCTGGTTAATCTGCGCACTGGTATCGTTATCAGTGAAAAAGGCGGTGCATTGGCGAAAATGTTACCAGCTTTTAAACTGGGTTTAGGTGGAAAAATTGGCTCTGGTGAGCAAATAATGAGTTGGATTGACATTAACGATATGATCCGCGCTATTTTATTTATTATTGAAAATGAGAATCTTCAAGGCCCGGTAAATTTGGTCTCTCCAAATCCTGTGACTAACCAGATATTTAGCCAACTGCTGGCAAAACAGTTAAATCGTCCCTGCTTTTTTCCCTTGCCTGAGGGCATGGTTAAATTGCTGTTTGCTGAAATGGGTAAGGAATTATTGCTTTCAAGTACGCGGGTCAACCCTAAAAAGTTGCTTGATGCTGATTTTGTATTTAAATATGCCAAGTTAGAAGAGAGTTTTCTCCAGCAGTTTGGGGGTAAATAAAGGTAAATTGAGGGGGATTAAAGGCAAAGGAAAGGGCAGCCTAAGCTGCCCTTATTTTAGTCACTCTGTCTTATCCATGACGGTTGAAGCTTCCTGCTGCATATCCCTATTGACTATTGCTATTGCCACCCTGCCTAGGCTTCCACTTCCCCTGTCCTTTGGGTTTCATCCATTTTATATCCCTATCAGATCAACGCTCCTGTTTATCTGCCTGCTCCCTTTCCCTGGGAGGTGTCCCTTTTTGTCATCCTGACTTAATAATATGTATCCCAAGTATTATTAACTACTTTTGTCCATAAAGTGTCCTAGTGTCTTCCTGACCAGATAAATAATCCCTATCTATCTATAACAACTAGCTTGCTTTTGTTATTCCTGAATCTTTCGTTGATGCTTTACTTCCTGTAAAACCATCTTGATTCTTACAAGGCTAATGATATGCCCTTATCTTAAAAAATTAACAATAAAAACCACATTTTTTGGGTTATGTGACAAGAAACTGATAATAACCTGTTTAATTACAGTAGGTTGTATTATAGAACTTGTTTTTAAACTTTTTTAAATCGGGTTGATTGACACAATATCGTCGATAAGGAATGGTCAATCTCCTACAAACTATAGTTGTTGATTTATAAAACGCAATAACTATCAAATAGTTGAGGTTGTTTTTTGTACAAATATTGCGCGGGGAGTCAATAATGGCGGTCAGCTTTCGATGGGGTAATAATGTGGGTTTGCTATAAAAAGTTCTATAAAAAGAAAGGGCAGCCGAAGCTGCCCTGAGTAGTATTAGTTCCCAAGTCCTTTGGGTTACCTCCTTGTAAGATAAACAATCCTGTTTATCAACCACTTGTCTTTTTAGCTATTGCTTTATGCGGATTAATCATAAAATCCGCAGCTCAGCAGTTATTAGAAGTTGTAACGTAGACCTGCTACCAGCTCATCATCACCACCGGTTAGGTTATCCAGTTTGTATGAAGCGTAAGTGCGCAGGCTGTCATTAAAGCGGTATTGTCCCTCAAGTGCAACGGAATCTGCTGTATCAGTAGTGACACCAGATAGATCTTGATCTGCCATGGTGTACATTGCGATCATGCGAAATTCTTTTGTGAGCTTATACTGCGCAGCAACTTCTAATGAAGTGAAATCATTGTTTGTAGCTTTTGAACCCATTGCATAGGTAGCAGCTAAATATAAATCTTCAAATTTGTATCCCGCACCTAGCGTTACTTGATCTTGTTTATCCTGCTCTGCATAGGAAACACCTAAGTCTATTCCCATATCCATTGAGTACAAAGCTGATAAACCAAAAGCATCTTCAGGAGTGGTACTAGTAGCTGTTTTCTTAACACCGTTGGCAATATAGTTAGCTTTTAGTGCTAAACCTTGGATAGAGTTATTTGCAAATACAAAGTTATTTGACTCTTTATCCGATGCTGCAGCAATAATCTGCTGCGCACCTGAGTGATACGATGCAATATCTGTCATATTAGAAATTTGTACGCTAGCGCTGTCCTGACGACCGTAAGAAAAATCACCAGCTTTTGTGCCAATACCAGCAAATAGGTAGCGGTTGTTTACTGTACTGCCAGGTTCAATTTCATATTCCATAAAAGCAAAACCAGTTAGGTCTTGAGAAATTTTTGTTTGACCTTCAAAATTGATACGTGCACGGCTTTTATCTAACATTGAACCATCAACTGCATCGGAAAATAGAGCGCGTACTTCAGCTCTGCCACCGATTGATAATTTAGTATTCTCTTTGTCGTAAACCGTTGCTGCACTTGCCGCGCCTGAAACGAAACTGCTAAGGATCAAGGTTGCTAATAATGTCTTTTTCATAATTCTTCCATTTATAGTTAGTTAAAGGTTTTGTTTTTAGTTTTTCAGCTCTGTGGCTGTTTACAAAAAGAAGCTTAACTTTTTACTGTGACAGTATTATGACAAAAGAAGGGTTATGTCGGAAAAATCAACATTTATTTCAGCAGGTTATAATAATAACAGTAATAGAAATGATAACTATTACTGTTTTAGGTTGAAAAAAACCGCTGAGTAGCGGCTTTTTATTAACAGCAAAGAGTGATTATTTGCCAATACAGAAGCTTGAGAAAATTTTGCCAAGCAGATCATCGGAACTGAATGCGCCGGTAATTTCACTCAGGTATTGTTGGGTTAATCTTAACTCTTCGGCTAATAATTCACCCGCTTTATACTCTTCCAGTTGGACTTTGCCCTCCAGCAAATGACGCTGTGCGTTATCAATGGCCTCTAAATGGCGACGTCTTGCCATAAAACCACTGGTGGTATGGCCCTGATAACCCATAATATCTTTAAGATGTTCTTTTAATAAGTCCACCCCCTGGCCGGTTTTCGCTGAAATACGATAAACGGGGTGATCATGGTTTTCAGTCATAGAGAAGGCCTCTCCAGTCAGATCCGCTTTATTACGTACGACGGTTAAACCTACAGATTTGGGCAGCTTATCAATAAAATCTGGCCAAATTTGACGAGGATCTTCAGCACTGGTGGTGGTGGCATCAAGCATAAAAAGGATACGATCCGCTGTTGTTATCTCCTGCCAGGCACGCTCAATGCCTATTTTTTCAATTTCATCCGCACCTTCACGCAGACCCGCAGTATCAATAATATGTAATGGCATACCATCTATGTGAATATGTTCGCGCATCACATCACGGGTGGTACCGGCAATGTCGGTCACTATGGCGCGCTCGACACCCACCAGGCTGTTTAATAAACTTGATTTACCGGCATTGGGTCGTCCTGCAATAACAACCTTCATGCCATCACGTAAAATAGCGCCCTGTTTGGCCTGCTTTTTTACCGCTTCCAGATTATCAATTATTTGGTATAAACCTTTAGAAATTTTACCGTCACTTAAGAAATCGACTTCCTCTTCAGGGAAATCAATAGAGGCTTCAACATAAATGCGTAAATAGATAAGGCTTTCAACAAGCTGCTCTATTTTCTCTGAAAATTCACCCTGTAAAGAGTGCAGCGCACTTTTAGCGGCTTGTTCTGAGGTTGCTTCAATTAAATCAGCAATCCCTTCAGCTTGTGCCAAATCGAGTTTATCATTCATAAATGCACGTTCTGAAAACTCTCCAGGATTGGCTCCACGAAGATTTTTTATGCTTAAAATTGCCTTAATAAGCATATCCATCACCACCGGACCACCATGCCCTTGGAGTTCCAGTACATCTTCACCTGTAAATGAATTGGGCGCTTTAAAAAACAGGGCGATACCTTGATCCAGCACTTCATTATGCTGATCGCTAAAGGATAAATATTCGGCAAAACGCAGTTTAGGGACTTTTCCTAAAATAACTTTTGCGACCGCTTCTACATCTGGCCCTGAAATGCGAATAATACCAACACCACCACGACCGGGTGCGGTTGCTTGAGCAACAATTGTATCAATAGCTTTGATCATGATTAGACCTCAAAATTTCAATTATTATATAAAAAGTTATTATACAAAAAAGGCGACTTTTTATAGTCGCCTTTTTATCAATGGTTATCGGGAAAATAAATTATTTTTTAGTAAGCACCACAGGTTCTTTTTCCTTTTGATGCAAACCCTTTTTTTCAAAGCTGCGATAAATCAGCGTTTGTTGGATCAGTGTGACAACATTACTCATTAACCAGTAAAGTACCAGACCTGCAGGGAACCAGAGGAAGAAGAAAGTGAAAATAACCGGCATAAACTGCATTACTTTCTGCTGCATTGGATCTTGTACTGTTGTTGGAGACATTTTCTGGATAAAGAACATGCTCACACCCATCAGGATCGGCAGAATGTAATAAGGGTCTTGTACCGACAGATCCTGAATCCATAACATAAAGGGTGCATGACGCAATTCAACCGATTCCATCAACGACCAGTATAAAGCAATGAAAATAGGCATTTGTAATAGGATAGGGAAACAACCACCGAGCGGGTTTACTTTCTCTTTCTTATACAGTTCCATCATTGCTTTGGATACTTTCTGACGGTCTTCTCCAAACTGTTCGCGTAATTCTTTAATCTTAGGCTGCAATAGGCGCATTTTAGCCATAGAAGTGTATTGCGCTTTAGTCAGAGGGTAAAGTGCACCTTTGACGGTAAAGGTAATCAGAATAATCGCAACACCCCAGTTACCAACAATGCCCTGGAAGAATAACAGCAGTTTGAACAGTGGTTGAGCAATAAACCATAACCAGCCGTAATCAACGGTTAAATCAAGGTTCTTAGCAACAAGGGCCATCTCTTCCTGTATTTTAGGACCGACCCACAAATTAGTCTCGAGCTCAGCAACACTTTGTGGTGCAATGGTTTTCGATGGTGCTTTAAAACCTATTGCGGCCTCTTTATCTTGAATAATATTACTGTACAGTACATTTTGATCCGTAGGGGATGGGATCCATGCTGATACAAAATAATGTTGTAACATTGCCACCCAACCGCCTTCAGTTGTTTTTTGCAATGGCCCGTCTTGCATATCACTAAAGCTGTATTTTTCGTAACGGGTCTCTGTCGTTGAGAAAGCGCCACCGCGATAAACAGGCATCACCATACTGCCGCTATCGTCGGATAATGTTTCTCTTAACTGTGCATAGAGCTGAACATTGAGCGGACTATCTGTTTTGTTTTCAATTTGGTAAGCAACATTAGTTACATATTCACCACGTTTAAGGGTGAAGGTTTTAATGAAAATATTACCATCTGCATCAACAAAATGCAGCATTGTTGATACTTCAGCCTGGCCATCGGCTAAGACCGATTCTGTATCAGTTGTATCGTATAGAGGGCGACCATTTTTATTAGCATCGGGGCCTTGCCCAATCAAACCACTTTGTGCGATATAGGTAAATCCATTACCGCTATCCAATAGACGGTAAGGAGTGTCAGAATCAAGTGTGGCATCATGTTGTAATAGATCCGCTTTAATAATATCACCACCGACTAGCGAGATGGTTAAGCGTAATTCGTCATTGGCTATCGTAACAGATTGACTTGCTGGCAGCTCAGTTGAAGTGGCATCGGTACTGCTTTGCTGGGGTGAGTTTGGCACGCCATCACTTAAATTGGCACTGTTGGCACTGGAAGCAACTGAAGCCGGAACAGATGAATCAACTTGTTCTGTTTGCACTTGTGGAGCTACTTGAGGAGTTTTTTCTTCGACCCATGCGGTATAAAGCAAAAAGCTCACAAACAGCAGGGCGAGTAAAAGTAAATTGCGTTGGGATTCCATAACGTTTTTTATTCTCTATTTAGTTAGGTTTATTTTTATTAGCACAACAAGTAGGCACAGGATCGTAACCACCCTCACTGAAAGGCTGGCATTTTATAATACGCTTAGCTGCGAGCCAACAACCTTTTATTATTCCGTTTAATTTTATCGCTTCGATCGCATATTGTGAACAGGTTGGCGTAAAACGACAACGTGGGCCAATCATCGGGCTAATAAATACTTGATAACCGCGAATCAATTTGATTACTACCCATTGCACCGCTGCACTAATTTCCGCCATAATTTATCCAATATTTTGTTGATTTCTTGATTTGATAAATCCGCAATACCCGCTTTAGCAATAACAACAATATCTATTGCAGGGAGTTGGTGTTGTTGGTGGCGAAATTGCTCTCTAACAATGCGACGAATTCTATTACGCCCTACGGCACGTTTTATGTGCTTTTTGGGAATAGCCATTCCGATGCGGGGGTGATCTAGAGTGTTTTTTCGAGCTAAAAGAGTCAGATAGGGGGAAACTGCTGGGACAGCATTTTTAAAAACAGGTTTAAAATCTTCGGGAGTTAACAAACGTAACTCCCGAGAAAACGAATAATTCACCACGTCTGGTAGATTATGCGCTTAAGCTTGAGCGGCCTTTAGCACGACGACGAGCTAGTACGTTACGACCATTTTTAGTCGCCATACGAGTTCGGAAACCGTGTGAACGCTTACGCTTAATGTTACTAGGTTGAAAAGTACGTTTCATGCTCTTTTCCACTATTGTTAAGTACGGTACAGTAGCTAATGTTTTTAGCTTATTATTGATAAGTCACTTTAGTGGTAACTCAGAAATAATAAATAAAAACTGTCAGCCGATTAAAAAGAGAGCGAATTCTATGTTTTGATCGACTAAAAGTCAATCAGAGATGCTTCTTTCGGCACATTAAAATTTTTACCTTAACAAGTATAAACTCATATTAGATAAAGATAATGTACGCGCCAGACTCATAGTCAGGGTGGGAGGATTATATAGAAGCGTCATTAATAAGCAAGGATCTTAGGATGATCTTTCTTTTATTTATCCCTGAAGGGGTTGCAGTTAAGAGATCCTCATTCTTAATCGCCCTGCTCAGGTCTATTATTTAAAAGGATTTTTCGCAGAACTTTTTAAAGCGATAAATAGTGTTAAGCACTTTGAGTCATTATAATGACCAGCACCTATCCTTTAAATTATAATATGACTGATCTATGTGCTCGAGAATAAGATTTTTATTTCAAGCCATTGCCTGCATTTTTATTATTTGGAGCTCCACCATTAAAAAAATTCAATTTATAGTCCGGCCAGTTTTAAGCGCTTTATTATTGATTAGCTGCTTATTTAGCACTTTGGCATTGGCTGATGTTAAGCAAACCTCTACAGGTTGGGTAACCGATCCTAATCATCCCCCAGTGAGCGTGTTGGCTGAGTTAACCGGGCAAATAGATAAAGATAAAGATAAACAAAGTGTTAATGCTCTATTACAAGTTCGCCTTGCAGGCGAATGGAAAACCTATTGGCGTTCACCCGGTGAAGGGGGAGTTGCGCCGAGCTTTGATTTTTCCAACTCAACCAATATCAAAGAGGTTAATTGGTTGTGGCCGGCCCCCAAACGTTACCCGGTATCAGGTGTGGAAACAATCGGTTATAAAGGGCAGGTTAATTTCCCGTTAACCATAGTGCTACAAGATATGGGGCAACCGGCTAGATTAAAGGGGATATTAACCCTTGCTTCGTGCACCAATATTTGTGTTTTAGGCGATTATGAAATTGACCTTACATTTGCTCCTAATACCCTGGTTAGCTTACCTGAAGTGGTATTTAAGTTCGGCCTGGCACTCGGCACTATTCCCATTTTAATAACTGAACAGCAACTTTTACAGCAGCAAGATAACGCCACTATTAGCCAAGTGCGTTCTTCCTGGAATCCATTAAAACAGCAGTTAGTGGTACAGATGAATAATCGCTTTGGCTGGTCTAAACCGGATCTGTTTATTGACTCAGACTCGCCTGACCTTGCTTATGTTACTTTTTCAGTTCCTGAAGTTAATATTTCAAACAAGACTATGACGGCAACCATTAAAGCCTCAAGTTGGTCCGGTGAGGTTGATTTGGCCAATAAAGTCCTTCACGCAACGGTACTTGATACTAATCTTGCCGTGGAGTTAGTGACAACAACATCGGATCAAATTATCAGCAGTAAAACGGCAGACGGTCTTTTGCCCATATTTTTAATTGCCCTGTTAGGTGGTTTAATTCTCAATATTCTGCCCTGTGTTTTGCCTGTTTTAGGAATGAAACTGAGTTCTATTTTATCTGCCCATGGCATACAGCGCGGTCAAATTCGCAGACAATTCTTAGCCTCCTCGCTGGGTATCTTAACTTCATTCTGGTTATTGGCCGTTTTCTTACTGCTATTAAAGTTATCCGGTCAGGCATTAGGCTGGGGTATTCAATTCCAAAGCCCTTATTTTATTGCTGTGATGGTGATTATAACGGCGCTGTTTGCGGCGAATATGTTAGGGCTGTTTGAGATTCAACTACCGGTGGCGATGCAAACCTGGCTTGCCGGCAAAGGTTCCCAATCTTATCTTGGTCATTACCTGCAGGGCATGTTTGCAACCCTATTAGCAACACCCTGCAGTGCTCCCTTTTTAGGTACTGCGGTGGCATTTGCGCTTGGGGGATCGATAGTAGAGTTGTTTGTTATTTTCACGGCATTAGGTCTGGGCATGTCACTACCCTGGTTATTAATTGCTCTTTTCCCTGCGATTGCATTGTTACTGCCTAAACCCGGCAGATGGATGGGGACAGTTAAGTTAGTCTTTGCTCTGATGATTTTGGCAACTACTTTCTGGTTGTTAAGCCTGCTCGGCAACTTTATCGGTACGTCAAATATGTTTTTGACGGCAGCGCTGCTGCTGGTTGTTTTATTTACTTTGACGCTCAGAAAATATGGTAAACGGATTCTGCTAATTGCATTAATTTCATTACTCTTAAGCTCTGCACTTGGTTTTTTGCTTGGTAGTCTAACGACTGAACATTGGGCTAGCCCGATAGCCGGCGAGCTGGATTGGTCTCCATTGGATGCAGCAGCAATCCAGCAGCAGGTGGCGTCGGGTAAGACAGTTTTTGTTGATGTCACCGCGGACTGGTGTATTACCTGTAAAGCGAATAAAATTGGCGTGATTTTACAGGAACCGGTGTACACGGCTCTGCAGGCAGAAAACATCCAGTTAATGCAGGGAGATTGGACCGTCCGATCTGATTCAGTCACTGCCTATTTACAGTCATATGGCCGATACGGTGTACCCTTTAATATTGTTTATGGGCCCGGGGCTCCAGAGGGACTGCCTTTACCGACAATATTAAGCAGCAAGCAGGTTTTATCTGCGCTTCAACAGGCGCAAAAATAATAACTGCTGCCGGTAGTTCTCCAGATATCAACTTCACGAGTTGCGATTAAAGCTGTTTTAACTGCGGTAACAACACTTTTTTTGTTTTTTTTGAGGCAATTTACTAATGAGTATTGGTATCGCTTGATAGGATCTGAGTTTTATGAAATAAAGAGCTTAATTAAATGAATTCAAACAAGGCTGGGCAATGAAAGAGCTGGATCGTATTGATCGTAAAATATTAAATGAGTTGCAAAAAGATGGGCGGATATCCAATGTTGAACTTTCCAAACGTGTTGATCTTAGTCCTACACCTTGCCTTGAGCGAGTAAGACGCCTTGAGCGTCAGGGGTTTATAACGGGTTACATTGCCACACTCAATCCGCAATATTTAGGAGCTGCACTACTGGTTTTTATTGAGGTAACCTTGAGCCGCGGCGCACCAGATGTGTTTGAGCAGTTTAATAAAGCCGTTTTGAAGTCAGATGCATTTCAAGAATGTCATTTAGTGTCAGGCGATTTTGACTACCTGCTGAAGGCGCGCGTTGCTGACATGTCTGCGTATCGTAAATTACTTGCAGAAACGTTATTGACTTTACCCAGTATTAAAGAGACTCGGACTTATGTGGTAATGGAAGAGGTTAAGGTAAATAGCCAGTTGATCATAAAATGCTAATGCAGAAAAAGCGCCACCTCATGGAGGCGCTCAATAAAGGTTATGCTAATGCGACTTTAGGATCAACAAACTCAAATCCTAAGTTTTCTGCCACGCTGGCACAAGTTATCTTACCATTGATAACATTTAGGCCATTTAAGAAATTCTGGTCACTTAATAAAGCTTCTTTATAACCTTTATTAGCAAGATTTATAATAAAGGGCAGTGTTGCATTATTCAATGCAAAGGTTGATGTCAGTGGAACAGCACCGGGCATATTAGCAACACAGTAGTGCACTACATCATCAACAATAAAGGTTGGATCTGCGTGTGTTGTTGCTTTTGACGTAGCAATACAGCCACCTTGATCAATTGCAACATCAACAATAGCAGAGCCCGCTTTCATGTTTTTAATATGTTCAGCTGTAACTAATTTAGGGGCAGCTGCGCCGGCAACCAGTACTCCGCCAATTACTAAATCGGCTTCAAGAACATGTTCTTCAAGCGCTTCCGCTGTTGAATAGACCGTTTTTATTTTATTACCAAACTGCGCATCAAGACGACGTAACACATTAACATTACGATCTAGAATAACCACTTCAGCACCCATGCCTACGGCCATTTGTGCTGCATTATTACCAACCATTCCGCCACCAATAATGACGACCTTGGCAGGAGCAACACCAGGAACACCACCTAATAACATACCACGGCCTGCATTTGATTTTTCAAGAGCTTGGGCACCTGCTTGAATTGACATGCGTCCCGCAACCTCTGACATTGGGGCTAAAAGAGGTAAACCACCTTGATTGTCAGTAACTGTTTCATAGGCAATACAAATTGCTTTTGATTTAATCAAATCTTCAGTTTGCGGAAGATCAGGTGCCAAGTGAAGGTAAGTAAATAAAATTTGTCCTTCACGCAACATAGCACGTTCAACTGCTTGAGGTTCTTTTACCTTAACTATCATGTCAGCGCTGGCGAAGACTTCTGCCGCATTTTTTTGTATTGATGCACCAACATTAATGTAGTCCTGATCACTGAAACCTATGCCTAAACCGGCATTTGTCTCAACAATAACCTGATGCCCATGATTGGTTAATTCACGTACGCTACCTGGAACCATACCTACACGATATTCGTGGTTTTTAATTTCTTTAGGGACGCCAACAATCATAATACACTCCGTTATGGTTTGATTTAATAAATATTTAAACCTAGTTTAAAGGTCTTTATCTAGATTGTGCTACTAAGTTTTTTTGCCTTTGTAGTTTTATATTTCAATTTTTTATGATTTTCTGGTTTTATATTCTGAATAGCTTGTTGTCAGCTTATTATTATCTTGTTATTAGATTGTTGTTGTCTTGTTGGCTTATAGTTATTACTTTGTTATTCAAAACTTAAAGGCAATAGGGAAAATCACCGCACAGATTAATGATAACGTTATAAAAAATTGTATAAAAAAACGCTGCACTTGTTCACATTGAATGGGGCTTAGGATCCTAACTATTCTGGCCAGAGTATAAAAAGTGATACTTAATTTAAGCATGATTCATTATGTAAGAAATCATTGCATTTAGCGTGAGCACCTTAGCATAATCAGCCTCTGGAATGACGATCTGAGTACGCTTGGAAACAGCGATCACTAAATTAAGGAAATCCATCGAATCGAGTTCCAGTGCTTCGCGCATATCCTGATCATCCGGTACGTCATCTGCTTCTATTTCAGGGGCAATATTACTTAACTCTTCAAGAATCAGTGCTTTTATTTCATTATTGTTCATAAGTCCTCTCATTTTATTATCTTTCAATTTTTAATCTGCTTTACCATGGCTAGGTATCGCTCTCATTCAAACTGTCCATAAAGCTTCCGGATTTTGCAGCAGTTGGTTTAACTGATAAAGAAAACGGGCTCCGATGCGTCCATCACTGACACGATGATCGGCCGCCAGAGAAGCCTCAATAACTGAACGTATTTTTATCGAACCATCGACGGCCATGACCTCTTGATGAGGGCTACCTAAAGCCAGAATCGCCACCTGTGGTGGAAAAATAACAGCGAACATCTGCTCTGCACCACGTTCACCAATGCTGGTTACAGTAAAACTGCCTCCACTCAATTCAGAAAAGACTAAACTGTCGTTGCGCGCATGTGTCACCTGCTGTTTAAGACGTTCCATCATCTTCGAGGGGGAGAGAGTTTGTGCTGCGCGGATGACTGGCATTACTAATCCTCCGCCACGTAAATTAATCGCATTGGCTAAATGTATTGCTTCACTCGCGACAAAGTGGCCCTCTGTATATTCGCCATTAAGTTGCTGGCTATCCATTAATGTACGCGCAACGGCACACAATAAAGGCGCTGCTAAGAGCAGGCGCTGATCGATGGCGAGCTTGGCGTTAACCTGCAATAAGTAGTCCTCTAACGCTGTTATATCCAAACGCTGGCGTAAATAATAATGTGGTATTTGTTGTTTTGAGCGTGTCACGGTTGCGCTAATCGCTTGGCGCATCGCTTCTTTATCAAAACCTTTTTTAGGTCTTGCAGCTGCTCTATCGGTGGCTTTGACCTTAGCGGTTTCTTTTTTATCTGCAGGCTTCAGCACATTTTCTGTCATCGCGGGTGACTGCTGGCTGAGCTGTTTTTGTTTTATTGCTTGCTCGACCATAGTCAAAGTAACAATTTTATTGCTAGGCTCGGGAAACAGTGAGTTTAAAGTGAGTTGCTGCTGTGTTGCCAAAAATCGCGCTGCGGGTGTTGCTAAAATAAAATCTTTAGGGGTTGTGAAATTACTGTTATCTTGCTCAACTGCACTGGACGCAGGGCTTGAACTTATATCTGTGGCAGTTGTTGTGGAGGCAGGGCTTGCACTTATATTTACAGGGCTTGTTGTGGATATAGGGTTAGGCTCGATATCGGCAACATCTGTCTGAGGAAGGGGGGCATTTTCACTGTCTTTAGTCGAGCTTAATCTGGCAATAGGCTCTCCAACCGCGATCTGCTGCCCTTCTTTGATCAGTAAGCTGATTATTAATGCATCTTCAAATAGATCTAAATCTATTGCCCCTTTGTGAGTTTCAATAACTGCAACCACATCACCCCGTTTTATATGGTCACCCTCTTTAACCAGCCACTGTACTAGGGTTCCTTTTTTCATATCAGAACCAAAAGAGGGCATCTTTAAGTCATGTTCATTGTTGCTCATAACAGATCCCTTGTATCAGCATCGGATGGTTCCATCATCTGCTTCGCCACTGCGATAATTTGTGCTACCTGTGGCAAGCTCGCCTGTTCTAAATGATATGCGTAGGGAATAGGTACTTCAGCACTACAAACGCGATTAACGGGTGCATCTAAATACCAGAGTCCAAGTTCTGCAATAGTTGCGCTGACTTCAGCGGACATGCCGCCGCTTTTCCATGATTCGTCAACAATCAGCGCCTTATGTGTACGGCGCACTGAATCTAAAATTGTTGCTCTGTCTAGGGGGCGTAAACAGCGCAAATCGACGACTTCCGCATCAATGCCTAAGGCAGCAAGCTGCTCAGCTGCATCCAGTGCTTTATACAAACAACCTCCCCAGGTGATAATGCTTAAATCATGACCGGTTTTGCGGATCACCGCTTTTTCCATTGGCGCGATCGTCTGTTTTTCCGGTAGTTCAGCCTCCTGATTATAGAGCATCACATGTTCAAAAATAATCACCGGGTCGGGATCATCAAGGGCCATTTTCAGCATATAACGCGCATCACCGATAGTGCCCGGATAAAGTACTTTAAGACCGGGAATATGGGCATATAAACCTTCAAAACTATGCGAATGTTGAGCCGCTAGTTGCTTACCTGCCCCGCAGGACATGCGAATGACTAAGGGTACAGATATCTGCCCGCCAGACATATGCCTGAGCGTCGCAGCATTATTGATGATTTGATCCAGTGCGAGCAGGCTGAAATTGACCGTCATTATTTCGACTATAGGTCTCATTCCACCTATTGCTGCACCAATTCCTGCACCGACAAAGCCGGATTCCGCTAAAGGAGCATCAATAATGCGTTGCGCGCCAAACCTGTCGAGCAATCCTTTGGAGACCGCATAACAACCCCCATATCGACCCACATCTTCGCCGATTAAAAAGACCCTGGCATCATTATTTAATGCTTCAGCTATCGCTTCCTTAAATGCCTCTCTGAAGGTGATTTTATCCATTGGACACCTCTGTATATACATGCTTTAACAAATTTTCGACGGGCTCGATATCAGCCGCATCTGCGCTGCACACTGCCGCATCAATCTCTTTCTCCACCGCTAATTCAATGGCTTGCAGCTCTTCGGGTTCTATTTGATGATTGTCTTTTAACCACTGGGTTAATTGGATCAGTGGTCCTTTTTTCTTCCACTGCTCAACTTCGTCATTATTACGATAAAGCTGGGTATCAAACATAGAGTGCCCACGAAAACGATAGGTCTGGCATTCGATAAAATGTGGCCCGGCACCATTGCGTATTGCGCTGCAGGCAAGTTTTGCCGCGGCTTCAACATCAATAACATTCATACCATCTATCACTTGTGCAGCTAAGCCATAACTTGCTGCTTTTAAATGAATTTTCTGATTGGAATGTTCAATTTCCAGCGCTGTGCCCATGGCATAAAGATTGTTTTCACAGATAAATAAGATGGGCAGTTGCCACAATTTGGCAAGATTCAGGCTCTCGTGAAACTCTCCCTCGGCGACTGCTCCGTCACCAAAAAAACAGCAGGTAACAGCCTGGCGCTGTAACATTTTATCCGCTAATGCGATCCCAACGGCAATAGGTAGCGCGCCAGCAACAATGGCACTACCGCCATAAAAGCGCTGACTGCTATCAAACAGGTGCATCGACCCGCCTCGTCCACCGCTACAACCACTGGCTTTGCCAAACATCTCCGCCATCACGGAATCCATGCTCAGACCTCTTGCCAGCGCATGGCCGTGTTCGCGATAAGTTGCCAGTACGGCATCTTCTGCCGTTAATGCCTGCATTACGCCAACGGCAATGGCCTCCTCTCCATTATATAAGTGTAAAAATCCGCGAATTTTTTCTTCATTATAAAGGGTCACGCAACGCTCTTCGAAGCGACGAATTCGAATCATCTGCTTAAGTAAAAAATGTAAATGAATACGATTAACATGTAATTTGTTACTGCTCATACCGTTACCTCCTAAGCAAACTTATCAGTTAGGCTTCATCACTTTCAAGAGTGGAAATATCACCTTCCGGCAATCCGAGTTCGCGCGCTTTTAATAAACGGCGCATAATTTTGCCACTGCGGGTCTTGGGTAAATTTTTACGGAAAACAATCTCTCTTGGTGCAACGGCGGCGCCCAAACGTTTACGTGAATGACCTAATAACGTTTTACGTAATATTTCATCACCTTCATACCCGGGTTTAAGGGCCACAAAAGCTTTTACGATTTCACCTGCGACTTCATCGGGTAAACCTATCACTCCAACCTCGGCGACAGCGGGGTGCTCCATTAACACACTTTCTACTTCAAAAGGACCAATCAAATGTCCCGAGCTTTTAATCACATCATCTGCCCGACCCACAAACCAGTAATAACCATCGGCATCACACATCGCGAGGTCGCCGGTTAAATACCAATCACCAACAAAACATTTTTGATAACGCTGCTCTTCATGCAGATAACCACGAAACATAGATGGCCAACCTTTTTTCAGTGCCAGCTCACCGACTTGATTTGCTTTTGTAGTGGCTTTGATTTCCCCCCCTTCAGTATGCTCCATAATGGCAACCTCAATACCGGGTAAGGGCCTGCCCATTGAACCTGGGCGAACGGCATTCGTTGCAAGGTTGGCGATCATGATGCCGCCAGTTTCGGTCTGCCACCAGTTATCGTGAAACGGCATGGCAAAAACTTTCTGTCCCCAGACGACAGCTTCAGGATTAAGGGGCTCACCTACACTGGCAATAAAACGTAAGGCACTAAGATCATATTGAGTGGCCAACTCACCTCCAGCTTTCATTAACATACGAATAGCGGTCGGAGCGGTATACCAGACATTAATTTTTTGTTCGCTGAGTAACTGATACCAATGCTCAGCATCAAATTCAGCTTCATCAATGATCATAGTGACTCGATTACATAACGGGGCAATAATGCCGTAGGAAGTGCCGGTTACCCAACCCGGATCGGCGGTACACCAATAACGGTCTCCGGGTTTAAGATCCAGTGCGTAAAAAGCGGAAATACTATGGTAAACGACGGCTTGATGAACATGCATAGCGCCTTTAGGTTTACCCGTTGTGCCCGAGGTAAAGTGCAATAAAGCGAGTTGTTCCGGATCGCAGAGACGGGCAGGGAAGTCCGCGCTACTTTCTTCTAATAAAGCATCAAGATCATAACAATTATCAGGGAGAGGGCCGGTTACATTATACAATAACACCCATTTTAGGCTGCTTAACTGTTCGCGCCAGGGGTTAACTTTTTTCAGATAAAGTGCTTCACTGGTAATTAAAACGCGTGCTTGGCCTATCTCCATGCGTGAACGAATAGGCTCGGGACCAAATGCTGAAAATAAGGGGGAAAATACCGCGCCAAATTTAAGCGTGCCCAATAATGAGATATAGAGTTGCGGTACTCTGCTGCATAAACCGAACACAGTATCATTAGGCTTCACACCAAATTTGAGCAGAATATTGGCAAAACGACTGGTTTGCTCCATTAATTCCGTATAACTAATGTCTACAGCCAAACCCTGTTTGCTTAGCCAGCGAATGGCTATCTGTTCGCCAAACCCCTCATCGACATGACGATCCAGTGCTTCATAGGCGATATTTAACCCATCTTTATTGCCGGCAATACGCTGCTGGGCCTGTTGCCAGTTAAAGTGAGTATAAGTATCTTGGTAATTAATTAAGTTATGCTCAGATGCCGATAAAGGATCTTTTTTTATTTCAGAAAAACTCATTTGTATCCCCTTTGCTAAAGCCTAAAACAAGTTAAAGAGCTTATTTAAGGATAGATCAAAGGAATAAAAATGCTTAGTTAATCGGAGATGCAGCCGAGCTCTGCAATGAACAAGTTGAGTCTTCGCTGGAAAGAAAATAACTATTTTAATAACAGCATTATTTATCTATGCATTTCATTATTAGAAGGGTCATTTTAGAGGAAAAAAAGAGCAGCATCGGATGTTACCATTTTTAATATCGGCTAAGGGTTAATAATAAATTTATTTACCCAGTTCGTTGCTGGTTAATATTGCTGATAATAGCGATTCTGCAGTGACTTCACGGGCATGTTGTGGATAGTTTTCCCAATCCTTTCTGAGTACCACAGAATATACTCATCAATATCTAACCTAGTAAGTTAACTGGAAGGTGGATCTGGCAGTGTGCTGATTGCCATAAATACACCATCATCTCGCAAGGTTGCAGTATTTAATCAGTATTTAAATTTTAATGTTTATTGATTGTTTTGAGAGTTGGGAGATCAGTTCATGCTGTCCGGCAAACAGCTGACCATTATTGTTATTTTTTTGTTCGCATTTTCGTAATATATTAAACAGTTTTTCCAATTCAGCTGATAACTGGGTATTTATTTTGGGGGGGAGAGAGGCAACAAATTTATCTATCTTTTGTGAAAATCCAAATGCGTTAACTATTTTCAAGCGCTTTAAATGGTTTTTTCTTAAGGCATCGATAGAAGCAATGATTTTATCATTGGTACAACTTAAACTCTCACCGTCCATTTTAAGACAGCTGTCTCTGACTGATTCGAGCAAATCAGTTAATGCGCAGGCAACCTGAAAATCACTGACAATAGTACGGTGAAAAATTGTCAGCATTTCTTTTTTAGTCATTGCTTGTATTATCCAACAGGTGTTCATTCATAATAGCCCGGGCAAGGCTGTTCAAATCTATTTTCAACTCGCCGTTAGCGATCGCGAGCTGTACTTGTTTTACTTTCTCCCTATCAATATCGGGTATTTCATTGATGGTTTTTGTCGCAGTCGCTATCGTTGCGGTATCACCTACGCGAACATCATTAAACGGTGCTGACGGTGACAGTTTTTTAGGTGTCACTTTATTCTTATTTTCTTCTGAAATTGCGCTTAAATTTGCGGTTGCCACTTTATTTATTTTCATATCGCCAATATCCATGTTTACCTTCTTTTTATATAAACGAAGAAATTTTTCATTTCATTTTTTTTTATGTAGCAATATAGCGTTTTTTTTATAATTTAAGCAAATTAGTCTGTCTTTTAATCTAAATTGCCAATGGCGTTAATTTGATAATCATCGGCAATCTCATTAAATGATAAAACAATTAAATCGCGTGAAAATGCGCGGGAAAATTTACTCATCATAGGTCTTACCGTTGGTGATACCAATAAAATAGGTACCAGTCCCTGCTGCATCATTTGCTGAGTGATATTAGGTAAATTTTGCTGTAGTTGGGCTAACAAATTAGGATCGATAGGGACTTCATCCAAACTGGTCTGTGGATTTTGCGTCTGAACCTGAGCGATTGCGTTACGCAGAATATTATCTAATTCACTGCTTAAGACAAACAGGTCAAGGGTTTTACTGTCCGGACTGATTAGACTTAAGATGGTGCGTTTCAACGCTGCGCGAACATCCGATGAAATAAGAATCGGGTCTTTGGTTTTATTGATGCTATCAAGAATAGTATTGGCAATGACCTTTTTATTTTTAACCGGGACTTGATCAATAAGCAGATTTTTAATGATTTGTAACTGTAACCCCGGTGTGACGGCAGCACTCAATGATTCGGACAGTTGCGGGTGAATCAGTCCAAGTTTATCGTTCATTGCTTTTATATCGTCATAGTTAAAAATACTGGCCAGATTCGCGCTTAATACCTTGTTGATATGCGTAGCAATTACGTCGGCTAAACTAATCACCTGATAACCGTAATTAATCGCAAGTGACTTATTCTCCGGCGTGATCCACAGTGCGGGCATCAAATAAGCGGGATCTTGTCCGATAATGCCATCTATTGAACCAAAACTGTCATCGGATGAAACTGCCATTAAATAGCCCGTTTTGACAGTGCCTCTTTCCATCTCTTCACCATCAATAAAAATAACATATTCGTCAGGTTTGAGGGATAAATTATCGCGAATGGTGACCTCAGGTATTAAAAATCCGACTTCCTCAGATAGAGATTTTCGTGTTCCTTTAATGCTTTTAAGCAGTGGTGCACCATTTTCAATGTTCAGCAGCGAAACCAGTTTAAAGCCGAGTGTCAGGGTAATCGGCTCAATATCTGTTACTACCTGCCAATCAAGTACCTCCTCCGAAGGGCTTTGCAACGGGTTGACCGACTGATTCACCTCTTCTAATTGAGACTCCTCCTGAATTTTGCTTTGCTGCCAGCCGACAAAACCCAAAAGAGCAGCAAATATTAAGAAGGGTAAATGCGGCATATTCGGCACCAGGCCGATAATCGTCATGACCCCTGCACTGGCATAAAGAACACTGGGTGTAGACAGGATTTGTTTTTTAATGGTCTGTGAAATATCGCTGTCGGAATTACTGACCCGGGTAACAATCACCGCTGCCGAGGTGGCTAATAACAGAGAAGGTATCTGCGCAACAATACCGTCACCTATGGTCAGCAAAGCAAATGTTTGAAAGGATTCTGCAGCGCTCATATCATGGGAGAAAATACCAATCAGCACGCCGCCGATTAAATTGATAAAAAGAATCAGCAGGCCAGCGATGGCGTCGCCTCGGACAAATTTACTTGCGCCATCCATTGAGCCATAAAATTCCGCCTCATCACCGGTTTCCTGACGGCGTGTTTTGGCTTGTTCCTGATTGATCAATCCTGCATTTAAGTCAGCATCAATCGCCATCTGTTTACCCGGTAGAGCATCTAGAGTAAAACGTGCGGATACTTCCGAAATACGCTCGCCACCCTTGGTAATAACCACAAAGTTAATAATCATTAAAATAATGAAAACCACCATACCGACCACATAGTTACCACCGATCACGACATCACCAAAAGCCTGGATAACATCACCTGCGGCATTGCCTCCCTTATGACCCTCAATTAATACGATACGTGTTGAGGCAACATTCAGGGTTAAGCGCATCAGTGTTGCGATTAATAACAGGGTTGGAAAAACAGAAAAATCCAATACTCTTTTGGTAGTGGTACTGACCAGTAATACGATAATCGCCAGAACAATATTCAGAGTGAAAAATATATCCAGTAAAAAAGGCGGTAAAGGCAGCATCACCATTGCCAATATCATCAACAGAGTGGCTGGAATCGCTAGGCTTAATTTAATGTTTTTAAACTTTTTTAACAGTTCCATTAAAATTGGAATCCTTTTGGCATAACAAAGTTAGGTAAATGAGCCGGTTTATCGATTTCATTTTTCTTAAAACGCCGCAGTTGCATAACATAGGACAGTACGTGTGCGATGGCGACAAACAATTGGTTGGGGATCATTTGTTCTAATTGGGTGGTGTGATAGATGGCGCGGGCAAGTGCCGGAGAGATAACCACTTCAACATTATTATCCAGAGCAATCCGCTGTATAAACAAGGCCGTTTGATCATTTCCTTTGGCCACCAAAAAGGGTGCCTCTGCTCTTTTGGGATCATACTTAATAGCAACCGCATAGTGGGTTGGATTCATAATAATAACATCGGCATCGGGCACTGTTTTTGTGATCGCGCGCTGTGACATTTGCTGCTGTATCTGGCGAATGCGTTGTTTAACTTCCGGCCGGCCCTCAGCCTGTTTATGCTCCTCTTTAAGCTCTTGTTTTGACATCTTCATCTGCTTATTAAATTCATAGAGCTGATAGGGCAGATCAATTAAACCGTAGAGCAATAAAATGGCGATAATATATAAAGAGTAAGTGGCTAATTTCGTGAGTACGGCAATAGAAGAAGCTTCTATCGGCAAGCGCTGTAAAGACAGCATGTAGAGCAGATTGTTGCTTAAAAAAGAATACAGAAGATAGACGATAACCGCCACTTTGAGAATTGATTTTATTAATTCTACAAGGGTCTTTAAAGACCACATGCGCTTGATACCTTTCAGAAAACTTAATTTATCTAATTTGGGCTGAATCGTTTTAAAGCTGAATACCCATCCGCCCAGTACTAAACTGCCGATCAGCGTTGACAGAACAACCACGAATATAAAAGGGAAAAAGATCTCGATCAGTGTAAAGAGAGATTTGTTCAGGCGTATTAGCATCTGGTCATTGTCCTGCAGCGTTGCCACAGAGAAAGAGAAATTAAGCTTAAAAAGGTTTAGCGCGGCCTCGGCAATGCGCTCAAAACTGAGATAAAAATACAAACAGAATCCAAGCAGCATACAGGCAGATGCAAATTCTTTAGCCCGTGCAATTTGTCCTTCGCCTTTGGATTTTTTAAGTTTCTGTGCTGAGGCCTGTTCGGTTTTATCCTGCGCATTATCACTCACTGGATACCTCCTATCATGTAGCTGCGCGCAAACTTTATCGCCTGCATTAAAATTTCAAAGTAAATACTGCCTATTCCGCTAAAGGAGATCAGCAGTGCAAATAAGCCTAAGAGCATGGTCATCGGGAAACCCAGTGCAAAAACATTTAAACTTGGCGCCGCCTTATTCATAAAACCAAAAGAAGCATTAGCAATCAGCATTGCCGCAATCGCCGGAATAGCAATCGCAAAAGCCGAAGCAAACATCCAAACCATCATGCTAATAATTAACGCTAAACTGCCCAGAGAAAATCCTTGTTTGATAGGCCAGATGGTGAAGCTTTCAACCATTAAAGCCAATATAGCAAGGTGGCCGTCAAAGGCTAAAAACAGCAGAGTGCATGCGAATAAAAATAATCGTCCAATTATTGCCACACTAACCCCATTGGCAGGATCATTCATGACCGCCATCGCAAGACCCATTTGCACCGAAATAGTCTGTCCGATAGTAGTGAAAATGGTAAAAAAAATTTGGAAAAGAAACCCGAAAAACAGCCCCCACAATAATTGTGTGACGCTTAATATTATTGCCTGCAGAGAAAAAGGGTCAATAGCCGGCTGCGGAGCAATCAGTGGAGCAACCAGCATCGCCATCACAACAGCCAGAGATAAACGCACCTTCATTGGCACACTGCCATCACCAAAAATGGGGGCGAACATAAAGACCCCGGAAATCCGCATAAAGGGCCACCAAAACAGCCCTAACCATTGGGTTATTTCAGCAAATGAAATGCTCATGTTCAGCCAATGATGTGCGGGATATTAAGAAACAAGTACCGAAATAAATCGCTTATTTCAGTAATCATCCAATTGCCCACAAAGATAATAGTTAATAGGGTAGTTAACAGCCGAGGCAGAAAACTTAATGTCTGTTCATTCACTTGTGTGGCTGCCTGAAAGACCGCCACGATAAGCCCGACTACTAAACTTGGTAATACCAGTACGGCAACAAACTTAATGATTAGCCAAATACTTTGCGAAAGAAGGGAGACAACAAATTCCGGACTCATAGGTTCATCCGAATGACGTACTTAAGCTGCCGACCAGCATGGTCCAGCCATCAACCAGCACAAAGGCGAGTAACTTAAAGGGCAGAGATACAATTAAAGGAGACAGCATCATCATACCCATTGACATCAATACGCTGGCGACCACCAAATCAATGATCAGAAAAGGCATAAACAACATAAAACCTATTTGGAAAGCCGTTTTCAGTTCACTTATCACAAAGGCCGGCAAAATAATGGCAAACGAAATATCTTCAGGTTTAACGTTCTCATCTTCACCGGCAATATTCATCATCTGCTCCAATGAACTGCTGTGCGTTTGCCTAAGCATAAACTCCCTTACCGGTTTCTCAGCAATACTGGCAGCCGTTAACAGGCTTATGTCCCCGGCATCATAGGGCACAAAAGCATTATCATATACATCAGTCCAAACCGGTTTCATAATTAAAATAGACAAGGCTAATGCTATTCCTAATAACACTTGGTTAGGGGGGGATTGCTGTAATCCGAGTGCCTGGCGGAGAATGGCCAGGACAATAATGATGCGGGTAAAACAGGTACACATTAAAATAAAAGCAGGAATAAAACTGAGCGCAGTCATTAAAATAAGGATTTGCAGCTTGACGCTATAGTCCTGCCCGGTTGGGGTATCGGTTATCGATAAAACCGATAATCCTTCACTGGCGAAAGAATTGAAGGGTGATAACAGTGCGAGCACCACCAGTACATTTAACAAAGCGCGCATCAATCAGTCAATATCTTTATTGACAATATCAGTGATTTTCACACCGTAATGTCCGTTGGCAACCACCACTTCACCGTAAGCAAATAACTTACCATTTACTTTTATATCTAACGCTTTTCCATTTTCTTTAGTGAGCATGAGTACCGAGTCATTTTTAATTTCTAATAATTCCTTCAGAGTCACTGTTTTGGCACCGACTTCGACCGTTACATGTACCGGAATATCATTAAGAAAACTCAGCGATTTTGCCTTTTTGGCTGAAGAGGAGGGGGGCGCATCACTAATATCATTAACATCATTAATCAGATCAAAATCCATATCATCTAAATCAAATTCATTATCTAAATCATTATCTAAGGGGTTCATTGGTCATTCTCTTGTTGATCATTGACGGTAAAGAGTAAGCGCTCATTTTGAGTGGAAATTTTTCCCCTAAAAACAGTGGTATCGCCAATTGAAAAAAAAGCGTGGTCATGCATCTCCATCGAAATAACATCGCCGATATTTAAAGATGAAATATCGCCTAATTTAAGGGTGCGGCTCATCATGGTGACATAACCCTCAACCTCTACACTCAGTAATGATTTTTCAATGGATGCTTTATCGATTAAAGGATGGGGGAGGTAACTTTTTACTAAGGTTTGTTCAATATTCTGATTTAAAATGACCTTAAAAGGAATCTTCTGATCTGTCGTGATTAAGGTAAATTGAAGCACAATCGACTGAGGCGCTAATTTTTTGGTAGCAACTATTTTACTTTTCTTATCACTGTGCAGCAGCTGAGACTGCTCAGCGACATGCTTTGCCAGCCGGTCAAATAAACGTAATGCGGTATTATTAACCCCATTACTGGCACCGGCTGGTTCATTAAAATAAAGATCTGTCAGTTGGTTCAGCGCGTCCTCGCAGATGGCCAGTGTTAATGTGCTCGTGGTGCTGATATCAACTGAAGTGTAAACAGTACCCGGTTGCTCGCCAACCAACTGCTGCACTAAGGCTTCAATTTCGGTCTCAATGGCAGTATTAAACAGGGTGCTTAAGGTGTTGTTTAAATTAACCTGCATTTTCCTGGCTAATTTAGCAACAGTGGGAAGCAATCTGCGATGTGCTAAACCCAGACTTTCAGTGGCTACTATTTGGTATTCTTTGAACAATTGTCCCATGCAATATACCTGATGAGGAGGTTATTATTTTCTAAGTGAAAATTGATTTTTTACGGGTAATAGAAATAAGATCGGCTAATCTGGATTGATCTCTTTCTGCTTTTTTTTTCCGTAATGCCTGTTGTTTTTGGTCTATGAACAGCTCAACTAATTTACTTCTTGCTGCCTGTCTGCTCAGGTGAAACTCTCTTCTGCTTAACTCGTTATTATGGTTTATATATTCTTTCTGCAAATTACTAGAAACATGGCTGATCAGATTTTTGTAATCATTATTATTTTGACTGATGATTTTGTGTAACTGGTCGTTATTGGCCGGTGTATTTAAAATACTATTGATGCTCTCAATGGACGAATTTATCTGCTCAACAGACTGTCTGGCACTTGCTACGCTGCTTAATAAGGAATGCTCTTTATGCTTTTCTATTACTTTGATAGTTTGATAAATATCGTTTTTCACTAGATTTCTCCCGGACACTTAACACCTTGCTGAATAATGGATGCTTTTTTATTATCTTGAGGCTCTGATAAATACTGCTGTTCATTAAGACATCTCGCCGGACGATGCACATAATCTCAGATTATAAAGTGAATAAATTAATATGACAGCAGAATGTTTTTTTTTATGTGTTTACCGAGTATTGATGCCTCCTTTAGAGCCGTGAATTTTAATCAGTGTCTAAGATTATTTGACAGCAGAAAACCAAAAAATGCGATTTTTTATTAATAAACTGAATTAAACCTTTTTTTTTACTCGTAACTACTGTTAGTTCGAAATAATATTTTATTGCAAATAAAAGGAGTTCAAGAATGTCTTTATCAATTCAAACTAACTATGCCAACTTGGTTGGTCAAAATACTCTTAACAAAACCAATGCGGATTTTAATACCTCATTAGAGCGTTTATCTACAGGTTATCGTATTAACTCAGCGTCCGATGATGCAGCGGGTCTGCAGATATCCAACCGTTTAGAAGCCCAAGGTCGTGGGATGGGCGTGGCAATGCGTAATGCCGGTGATGCCACTTCGCAAATGCAGACGGCGGAAGGCGCGATGGAAGAAATGACCAATATTGCTTACCGTATGAGCGATCTGGCAACACAATCTGCCAATGGTACCGCCTCTGATGATGATCGAACGGCGATGGAAGCTGAGTTCACATCCTTAGCAGCCGAACTTGGCAGTTTGATGGAAAATACCAATATGGGCGGCCAAAAACTGCTTGATAAAACCGACGGCGTTTTTGCGACGGGAGCTATTAATTATCAGGTGGGCAATACCTCAGCAGAAAAATTATCCGTGGATATTTCAACCGAGCTGACAACGGTAACGACATCGATTACAGCATTATCCGAGGGCGCTGCTTTTGCTGCCGCTTACAATACTGCCTACCAAACAGCTTATGATACAGAAATGGCTGGAGCTGGTGTTGTTGCCACTGCAAAGGCAAATGGTGTAGCTGCGGGTAATACTGCTGGTGCAGCCGATGCAGACGCTGGTGCTTATGCCACTATGGCGGCGGTGGAAACTAAAGGTTTAACATTAACGTCTCAAAAGGGCGCAACGAATGCAATCGATACACTCTCCGGGTTTATCAATGACATAGGAGCCACCCGTTCTCAACTGGGTGCAAATATTAACCGCCTGGATCATACGATGGCGAATCTGGCGAGCATGTCGGAAAATACCGCGGCGGCAAAGTCCCGTATTATGGATACCGATATGGCGGCGGAATCATCGGCGATGAGCAAAAACCAAATGTTAATGCAGGCCGGTGCGCAGGTGCTTTCATCGACTAAAATGGTGCCGCAGTTAGCCATGTCATTAATGGGTTAATCAACGGCCGGTTAAAAAACTGCGCCTTAACCAGTGCCCTGTTTTTTTGCTGTTTCTCGGTATATTAATTCGCATATTAGTAAAAAAGTGCGAATTTATATTAATAAACTGAATTAAAATTGTTTTTTTAGCCGTAGCTACTGTCAGGTCAAAACAATATTTTATTGTAAATAAAAGGGATTAAACAATGGCATTATCAATTCAAACCAACTATGCCAACCTGGTTGGTCAAAATACCCTCAATAAAACCAACGCGGATTTTAATACCTCATTAGAGCGTTTATCCACAGGTTTCCGTATTAACTCAGCGTCCGATGATGCGGCGGGTCTGCAGATATCTAACCGTTTAGAAGCGCAAGGTCGTGGTATGGGCGTGGCAATGCGTAATGCCGGTGATGCGACGTCACAAATGCAGACAGCAGAAGGCGCGATGGAAGAAATGACCAATATCGCATACCGTATGAGCGATCTGGCAACACAATCTGCCAATGGTACAGCCTCCGATGATGATCGTACTGCAATGGAAGCGGAGTTCCAATCACTCGCCTCTGAGCTTGGCAGTCTGATGGAAAACACCAATATGGGCGGCCAAAAACTGCTTGATAAAACCGATGGCGTTTTTGCAGCCGGTGCAATCAGTTATCAGGTGGGTAATACCTCGGCGGAAAAACTATCCGTGAATATTACAGCTGAGCTCGGAAAGGTGGCCTCTTTAGTTGGCGATCTTGCTGGTGCTGCGACTTTTACCGAAGCTTATGATACAAAATATGCTGAAATAAATACTGCAGCATATAGTGCCGCCGTGACAACTGCAAAAGGCGCTAATAATGCGACTGTAAGCGGTTCTAGTGGTTATTACAGCGCTTATTACAGCGCTGAGTCTATTACTGGTGCTGCAACCGCCCAGCAACAAGCTGATGCGGAAGCATATGCTGTAACGACTGCCGATGCATCACGCTCAGCCGAAGCTGTTACTGCGGGTGATACAGCGGGTGATACAGCGGCTAATTTAGGCACTAGTTTGGATACTATGATTGAGGTGGCTGCAAATCAGGAAGCCAGTGGTTTAACATTAACGTCACAAACCGGGGCAACGAATGCAATCGATACCCTTTCCGGGTTTATTACCGATATCGGTGCCACCCGCTCTCAACTGGGCGCAAATATTAACCGCTTAGATCATACTATGGCCAATCTGGCGAGCATGTCAGAAAATACCGCGGCGGCAAAGTCCCGTATTATGGATACCGATATGGCGGCGGAGTCATCTGCGATGAGCAAAAACCAAATGTTAATGCAGGCCGGTGCGCAGGTGCTTTCATCAACTAAAATGGTGCCGCAGTTAGCCATGTCATTAATGGGTTAATCAACCGCGGGTAAAAAAACGCACTTTAACCAGTGCGTTTTTTTATTTTAAATTGAGATTAAAGGCCTTTTTTACTCGTATTTTATAGCGTTCGCTTTAATCTTATTGACTTATTTCTCCTCTTACAAAATGCTTTTCATCAATCAATATATCCTTCATCAATCAACATAGCCTTATCATGTATCTTAGTGTGCTATTTTTGCTGTTTCTAAATATATTAATGCGCATATTAGTAAAAAAGTGCGAATTAAGATCAATAAACTGAATCAAAATTGTTTTTTGAGCCGTAACTACTGTCAGGTCGAAACAATATTTTATTGTAAATAAAAGGAATAAAACAATGGCATTATCAATTCAAACCAACTATGCCAACCTGGTTGGTCAAAATACCCTCAATAAAACCAACGCGGATTTTAATACCTCATTAGAGCGTTTATCCACAGGTTTCCGTATTAACTCAGCATCCGATGATGCGGCGGGTCTGCAGATATCCAACCGTTTAGAAGCCCAAGGTCGCGGGATGGGCGTGGCAATGCGTAATGCCGGTGATGCGACGTCACAAATGCAGACTGCGGAAGGCGCAATGGAAGAAATGACCAATATCGCATACCGTATGAGCGATCTAGCAACACAATCTGCCAATGGTACCGCCTCCGATGATGATCGTACGGCGATGGAAGCGGAGTTCCAATCACTCGCCTCTGAGCTTGGCAGTCTGATGGAAAACACCAATATGGGCGGTCAAAAACTGCTTGATAAAACCGACGGTGTGTTTGCAGCCGGTGCAATCAGTTATCAGGTGGGCAACACCTCGGCGGAAACACTCTCTGTGGATATTACAGCAGAGCTGGGAGAGGTGGTGACAGCCGTTGGAAAGCTTGCAGGCAGCGCCGCATATATTAAAGCTTATGATGCTGATATTGCAACTGCCGCAAGTGCTGGCTCTCCAACCGCTGGTGAAATTGCAGCTGCAGCAGCACTTGGCTTAGCTGCTGCTGAAGCTGCTGGCGCTGACGCAACAGTACTCGCTGGATTTACTGATAGGGCGACCGTTGAAACAAAACAGGAAGCAGGTGGTTTTACACTAAGCTCACAAGATACGGCAACTAAGGCAATAGATACACTCTCCGGATTTATCACCGATATAGGTGCTACCCGCTCTCAACTGGGCGCCAATATTAACCGCTTAGATCATACTATGGCCAATCTGGCAAGCATGTCTGAAAATACCGCGGCAGCAAAATCCCGTATTATGGATACCGATATGGCGGCTGAGTCATCTGCGATGAGCAAAAACCAAATGTTAATGCAGGCCGGTGCGCAGGTGCTTTCATCAACTAAAATGGTGCCGCAGTTAGCCATGTCATTAATGGGTTAATCATAACGATAACAAAAAACCACTCGCGGCGGAGAGTGGTTTTTTGTCTTAACTTATCAATAGGTGGATTAATAGCGAGCTATGACCCTGAATAGGGTTAAGATAAGCGATTAATATATTCAGGTGGCTTCAAATATAAGAGCAACTGTTTTATCTGTATTACATTGAGAAAAACGACATAGATTTAGTCATATCGATATTAAAGAGGGGTTAATATGATCGATCCGGTAAGTATGGCGACGCAACTGGCTTCCTGGGAGGTGTACCCCTTTGAGACAAGTGCCAATCTGCGATTAAAAGAGTTGAGTGGAAAACGCAGCGCATTAAGCAGTATCAATACTGAATTAAGTGCTTTTAATCGTACGCTTGAAAATCTGAGTGGTTACAATAAAACAGTTACCAAAAATTCTGCAACTTCTTCCGATGAAGATTTCTTAACGGCGAAGGCCGGTGCAAAAGCACAGGCAGGCAACTACCAACTTTTTGTTGAACAACTTGCCCAGCATCACCAATTAGCAACACAACTTCCTTCCGGCACAACTCAGGACTCCTTTGTACCGGCTTCTGGAGTGCTGACGATGAATATTAACGGTGAAAGTTTTACTGTCGATTTAGCCGTGGCAGATAAAGTAGGTAATGGCGAACTGAGTTATTTAGATTTAGTCACCGCCATTAACAATGCGCCGGATAATACCGGTGTTTCTGCCTCATTAGTCATCAGTAATGGCCAAATTCAGCTGCTGTTTAGTGGTGATAAGACGGGCGCAGAAAACAGCGTTAGTATTTCATCGAGTACTGCAGATTCGGTTTTTGATACGGCGATGAACAGTAATAACATGACTGAATTACTTAAAAGTCAGGATGCTATCGCCTGGCTTGGTGTTGAAAATAGCGGCCTTAAATTACAAAATAGCAGCAATGAGATGGAGGGTGTTTTCAGTGGTGTTGATCTTACTCTGAAAAAAGCACATCAAAGCGGCGAAGCGGGTGAGACGATCATTATTGATGCGGATAAGCAAGGGACCAAAGATGTGATGGATGCTTTGGTTAAACAATACAACAAGATTGCCAGCACGATAGATAAATACAGTGCGACCGGGAATACAGAAGGTCAATCACGCGGTGCATTGGCGTCGGATCCGACCACCCGCTCCATTAAAAACAGTCTGCGCGGTGTTTTTCAGCAGACCTTTGACGGTATCACCATGGGTGAGTTAGGTTTTGAGTTTAGTCGTGATGGCACCTTAAGCTTTGATGGTGACACCTTTGAGGCGTTTCAAAAGACCTCAACGGCGGATATTGAAGAAATATTTCGCGGGGAAGGTATGTTCCTCAGTCAACTGCAGGGCAAGCTTGATATTTATAATGATAATTCAAGCGGAACGATAAAAAACCAGATTGAGTCGATTGATATACAAAAATCGCGTGTTGATAATAAATTAGAATCTTTAGATCGTAAGTATGAAAATTTTTATGCGCGTTATTTAAAACAATATACCTCATTAAGTACGCTGCAGACTCAAATGAACAATATCAGTACTATGTTTAGCCAATATTAAGGATTTATTATGTTAATAAACAACCCGAGAAGAGCCTATAAAAAGACTCAGGTCGAAGCACAAGCTGCGGCTTCTTCATCAATAGAGCTGATTCGTATGCTGCACGTTAAGTTAATGGAAGAGATTGATAAGATGACCTTTCATCTGCAGGAAAAAAACTATGCAATGAAGGCTGCCTCAGCACAAAAATCGATGGATATCTTAATTGCCCTGGACAGTTCACTGGATTTAAGTACGGGTGATGAGCTGATTAATAATCTCCATCGTATTTATGAATTTGCGATCAGTAAAATTTATCAGGCCAGCCGTAATAACGATATTGAAGAAATTAACAAGCTCAAACCGATTATTCAGGACATTAAAGATGGCTGGGATGGATTAAGTGCGTGACAATGCGCTGCAACAGAGTTATATAAAACAAGTGAAATTGCTTACCGGCGGTTTGCAGCGTGCCACAGAGCATGAAGATTTGGATCAAATCAGTAAGTATGAAGCCGTGATTGAAAAATTATTAACCGATTTAGCGGGTAAAGAAATACCGCCGGCACTGCGTCTTGCGCTCAGTAAACTTAAGGTACAGCATGAACAGACCAGTGAAATAATCACCGAAAAATTAAATGATGTTAAAAGCGCACTCGTTAATCTTAATAAAAGCAAAAAAAGAATGGGTGCTTATAGCCAATCATCAATAACGAATATTATTGTTAAAGCATAGGGATTCTGATGGATTTAACGCTCAGGTTGGCGGCACCAGTCAATACAGCTGCAAGTGGCACTAAAAGTGAAAGTAAGCCGTTGCTAAGTGCTTTTACATTATTGGATGGGGCACAAGAAAGTTCGCTGGCAGAGGGATTTTCAGAGATAGTCGCGACTTCTGCTGATGGCGATCAAATTGAATTTACTGTACAGGAATCGTTAACAAGACTATTGAACCTTGCAAAGCAGGTCAAGATGACTCAAACCGCAAGTTCGGCTGATTTGATGCAAACGGATAACCGCTCTGCGGCGAATTTTAGTGCACCGATTGATATGATTGCTCAGGTTGAAGGGTTTACTCGGATCAATCAAAGAACTGCGCTGCCAACCTCGTCTTTATTCCGCAATGGATCGGTAGACTCTGCGCATATTCGTGATGCTATTCATTTATCTCATGCGAATTCTCTGCCTTTAAAAAATATCATTAGCAGTTCCATTGCGAGTCTTGATTCTGCACAGCAAAATATATCTGCTTTGCCTGGCATTAATGCAAGCAGTCCTGGTTTGACAGAAAAAATCATTGAATGGGCAAAGGTTGATTTGCATGCAGAGCTTGAGCGCAGCGATTCCAAGGCTGCAGCAAGCAGCCGGATTGGAGAAAAATTATTGCTTATACTGCAGGACAGAATAAATATTCAAGCCAGTAATAATATCAAAAGTGCTCAAATAAGGCTGGATCCACCTGACCTGGGACATATCAAATTAACTGTGGTGATCGAAGGCGATAAAGTCAGTGTCGCTATTACAAGTCCAAATAGTGTTGTTCGTGAAGCACTGATGCAGACCTCAGAAAGATTACGCCACGAGTTGCTAAATCAGAATTTTATTAACGTATCCGTTGATATTTCATCGGGCAGTGAGGGGCGGGCTAATAAAGAGCAAAACAGCCAAGAACAGATTTTAGGCAATCAATTTGCAAGCGTTGATGATAAGACAACAAATAGTCAAGATGAATTTATTGTTAAAGTTTAGCAGCGAGGGAAAGTAATAATGAATAAAATGATAATAGTGATTGGTCTACTTTTACTGCTTCTCGTCGCTGCGGGTGGTGGATATTATTATCAGACCCAATCGTCGTTGGTTGAAGCACATAAGGAGATAGAAGAACCAGCGAGCGAGGCGTATTTAGCCTTTGTTCTGGTCAACGATATTTATTATTCAAGCAATAACGGTAAACGTACCAAGCTGATTGCAATGGATATTGCCATTGAAGCTAAAGACGAGCTAAGCGAAACAGAGTTCAAAAAAAACATTCCTAGAATCAAAGGGGAAATATTAAAAATTCTGGCAACACCAAAGTATAAGAACATTGATGATGCTTCATTGTTAACCTTTATCAATGAGAATTTTAATAGCGATGTAAATCCAATACTCAAAAAAATCTCATCAGCTGGTGCATATTCTCAAGTGCATGTGACCAAGCTAATTATTCAGTAGGTGATAGGAGATGCTGCACTCAACTAAGCAAAAAAAATATAATCAGACGGCTGAGCTGACAGGAACAAGAAATAAGCAGGAAGAATCTTTTCTGGTGAACAAATATCTCTATCTGGTACATGCGGTGATAAAAAAAATGGGCTATATCAACTGCATTTCAGACAACGATGATATGAAGCAAGTGGGGCTGATTGCCCTATTGAAGATGATTCGCAGATTCCCTGTTATGGATGACGAAAAAGAATTTATCCGCCTCACTTATATCCGTATACGGGGCTCGATACTCGATGAGATCCGAAGCCGTGACTGGCGCTCCGAGGAAAGCCGAAAAAATGCCAGTACATTTTTGGCGCAGGAAAAAGCCCTGATGCAGTCCTTGGGTCGATTACCAAACAAGTCGGAAATGCTAGAGAATAAGGTACTCAGTGAACAACAATACGAAGAAGCCCGTTGCGCTATAAACGGCAAAGTTTTTTCCGAGCTGAGTGATCAACTGCTAAAGGACAATGCTCAGAGTGTAGACATCTGCACCGAAATTGATAATACACAATGTCTGAGTGTGGCTTTAAAACAGCTTACGGAAGAGGAAGTTTTGATTTTACATCTGATGTATGAAAAAGATATGTCGTTTAAAGAGATGGCATTAGCGACTAATAATAATTTCTCCCGAATCAATAAAATCCAGCGAGAGGCTCATCGAAAATTGACATATTTAGTTGTAAATAAAGGGGGTTTATTATGATCCGGTTAGCAGGCCTAGTTTTTATTATGTTTTGCCTATTTGGGGGTTTCATGATTGTTGGCGGGAATCTAAAGTTGTTATGGAAACCCACTGAAATTTTGATTATTTTTGGTGCCGGGTCAGGCGCGTTAATTGTAGGCTCCAGTAAAAACTGCCTGATCTTGATAACCTCTCAGCTCAAAGATGTCTTTACTGTTAATCCCTACAGCAAAGAATTCTACCGGCAGCTGTTAAGTCTCCATTATCAGCTGATGCGTGTAAAAAAAATGCCTTCCGGTGCGAAAGTGCTTGAAAGTCATGTGGAAGATTATGAAAATAGCAGTATTTTCAATCAATACCCTTTAGTCTTACGCAATGATTTGTTGGTCCATTTTATCGTTGATAATTTCAGAATGACCATTTCAAGCCTCGTTGCCGCACATGAAATCGATGCTACTTTAGAGAGTGAAATTGAGGTGATTACATCGGAGCTGCTTGAACCTGCGGTGGCGCTAAAAAAATTAGCAGATTCTTTACCCGGGCTGGGAGTCTTAGGTGCAGTAATGGGAATTATACTGACGATGCAGTCCATTGACACTGATATTGCAATGATAGGATCGAATATTGCGACCGCATTAATTGGTACCTTTTTAGGTGTTTTTGGCTGTTACTGTCTGTTTGATCCGCTTAGCTGCGCAGTGAAAAGTAACGTGATGAAATCGATTGTGCCCTTTGAAGTTGTGAAACAAATACTGGTTGCGCATGTCTCTAATCGATCTCCCCTTTTATCCATAGACTCAGGAAGACGTGCGATTGAAATAGATGAAAAACCGGCCTTTAAAATAATAGAAGAATGGGCAGATCAATTAGATAAGCCTTAGGAAAGCATAAAAATAAGCCATTAGAATAGAGGGAATTAAGATAATAGCAAAGTGGGCAGGTCAATCAGATTCGGTAAAAAAGGTAAGGGAAAATGTACGATAAAAAGCAGCAGATTATTATAATAAAAAAAGGTCGGCACCAAGCGCATGAAGAGCACTCATCGGCATGGAAGCTGGCATTTGCTGATTTAATGGTTTCTCTGATGTGCGTATTTTTGGTGCTATGGGCATTACAGATTGCAGATAAAAAAGAAAAAGAAGACATTATACATTATTTTCGCACCGGGCAGATGAGCACGCCGCAAGAGAGAATGTTCGCACAGAAAAATTCTTTAGTTTCAATACCTTTAATGTCATCTGCTAAAGATAATAATACAGATATTAATGACACGGTAAATAACGCATTAATACAGGGCGAATATAATACTCAGGAGGAACTGCAGTTCTTAATGAAACGCTTAGATGATCTTGTTGAAGAAATAGATGCCAGTAATAATATTTTGATTGAAGTTATCCCGGATGGATTACGCATTCTGTTAACCGCTAGTGAAGATCAAAAAATGTACGAGCGGGGAGGCACGCAGTTGACCCCTTTTTATGAGGATATGCTGCTTGAATTTTCTTCTGTTTTTAATGCTATTGAAAATGGTGTGGTGATAACCGGGCATACGGACTCTGCACCTTATAACGGACAGCAAGTCAGCAATTGGGAGCTCTCCTCACAACGAGCAAACAGTGCACGCCGTATTATGGAGTTAGGGGGATTAAAAAAAGCCAATATTACTCAGGTGATAGGCATGGCTAATACCAAACCAATCGATAAACAGAATGAATTAAGCAGTATTAACAGACGTGTCGAGGTAATTATCCTTACACGTCAGGCGGTTGATGATATGAATGATATTTATGGCGGCAGTGACGAACAGTATTCCAAGCTGCTGGCAAAAAAAGATAACGCTACAACATTAGCAAGCAAAAACAAACCTGTGACCCGGCTGGATTTTGCTGACTGAAACTGCTAGCTGCCTTTTACAGATAAGCTAATCTGCGCTACCTAATACGTGACACTCATCACGTTTATTGATCTAACCCGTGTGTTTTTTGCGCATTACTCGCCAAATCTGCATCACTAGCTTGCCTTTATTTTTTTATTGTTTATATATTCAATAAAATTAATTATTACTCAATAAGGAATAGCAAGTTGAGCATTCAGCTAGATAAAGCTTTGGGGATTCATACTCAACTGCTTCAGTTCCATACCCAACGTACCCAAATTCTTGCGAATAATCTGGCAAATTCTGATACTCCTAATTACAAGGCTCAAGATTTAACCTACTCAGCAACAATGAACAAAATAAATGCACGGGACACACAACTAAATTTGTCCAAAGAAATCTTTTTCAGAATACCTTTTCAGCGTTCAGAAAATGGTAATACAGTTGAGCTCGGTATAGAACAGGCCAAATTTGCTGAAAACAATCTGAATTATCAGACCAGCCTGAATTTTTTGAAGATGAAAATTTCAGGTTTAAAATCCGCGATAGAAGGAAGATAAGAATGTCGTTTCAGCAAATATTTTTAACCGCAGGCTCCGCAATGACAGCTCAGACGGTGAGGTTAAATACTATCTCAAGTAATTTGGCTAATGCAGATTCCTTCTCCGGTAATAAAGAGGATGTGTTCAAACCGTTAAAGCCCATTTTTGCGACAATTTATAATAATATGAACAACGGCTCAGCGAGTAATATTCGCTCTGCACAGGTTATGGTTGCCGATGTTATTGCAACAGACTCTCTTACCCAGCAGCGTCATGAGCCTGAAAATCCACTGGCAAACGCAGAGGGAAATGTTTTTTATTCAGGGATCGATGTCGTTAGTGAAATGGCCGATATGATGTCTGCGAGCCGCAGCTTTGAAATGAATGTTGAAGTGCTAAATAATGCCAAGTCGATGCAGCAGTCATTAATCAGCGTGTTGGATATTTAACGTGGCATTATCTGAAAGCAGTGTATTAGGTGCAGATGTCGCTATTACTCAGATGGCCTCGCAAACTAAGACGATTGACGCTAATCCCAATGATAGTAGTTCTCTGAAAAATGAATTTATTACCTTAATGGTTGCGCAAATTCAGAATCAGGATCCCTTAAATCCCGGCGATGGGACAGAGTATGTAAGCCAATTAGCACAATTTTCTCAGGTTGAAAGTGCTGAAAATATGGTTTCGTTAATGCAACGTAATTCGGTGATGATGGATAACCTGCAGGTACTGGCAACAGCTTCACTGGTTGGTCAGGAAGTGATGATCAGAAGTGATAAATTCAGTGTTGACGGAGAGCCTGCACAAAATCTTTCGGGGCAGGTGGTACTAACAAGTCCTTCATCGCAGGTCAATTTATTAATTAACGATCAATTTGGTCAGATTAAAAAAGTAGTGCTTGGCCCCCAAGCGGCAGGACAAGTTGATTTTAAATTAGATGTAGAGGCGTTAAATCTTGCCAAGGGAGCTCACAGTGTCTCGGTCGAGCTGAGCAACGGGCAGGAGTATCAGCCGCAGATATTACTGAGTGGAAAAATAGAATCAATTAATATTCCTGCTACGGGGGGGGCTTCAATGATCTCTCTTCGTGGTTTGGGCAGCGTACCATTTTACGATATCAGTCAATTTGGTGGAGCCAATTGATAAATATTTCTACCAATTAAACATTAACCATATGCTAAGGGGTTATAGATGAGTTTTAATATTGCAATCAGTGGGTTAAATGCCACCAATAAACAATTAAATACAATTTCAAATAATATCGCAAATGTTTCAACCTATGGTTTTAAGGAATCTCGAGCCGAGTTTGCCTCTATCTATAATGGTGGTCAGGCAGGTGGTGTTGAAGTCTCGGGTATTACCCAGAACTTTGACCGTAATGGTTCGCTTGAAGCAACCGGTCGCGCACTGGATTTGGCGATTAGTGGTAATGGTTTTTTTGCAACGGTAGACAACAAAGGTCAGCAGATTTACACACGTTCAGGGGCATTTTCCACCGATAAAGACAACTTTATTGTTTCCAGTGCAGGTAATAAGCTGCAGGGTTATACCGTCGATGCAAAGGCTAATCTGCAGAAGGGTAATATCGATGATCTCGCTATTTCGACAGCTTCATTATCAGCAAAAGCAACAGACAGTATTGAATTTACTGCTAATTTTGATGCTAGAGCAACGCCGGTGGCAAGTGCTGCTTTTGATCCTGCCGATCCAACTTCGTTTACATCTTCTTACACAGCGCAGGCATTTGATTCTTTGGGTAACGCCCACACAGTGTCACAATATTTTATTAATACCGGCTCAAATCAGTGGAATATTAAAGTTATTGCTGATGACAACGATGTCACTCCCGACCCGGCACCGGTGATTGAATTTACGACTGAAGGCTTGTTGGCTGATACTTCGACTATACCAATCTTGGTTTCGATTCCTGCTCTGGGTGCAAACTTGATAGCCGTTGAAATTGACTTAACCGGATCGACGCAATATGGAGCAGACTTTGGTGTCAGTACCAATAATCCCAATGGTTACACTGCGGGCGAACTAACCGGTATACGTGTTGAGGATAATGGTATGATTTTTGCGCAGTTTACCAACGGGCAAAGTCAGTTGCAGGGGCAGTTAGTATTAGCCGATTTCCCCAATCCAACCGCACTGGAACAGAGTAATAATACTTCCTGGATGCAGACTTTTGGGTCGGGCACACCCGTCAAAGGCGCGCCGGGCAGTGGTGTGTTAGGCAAATTAACATCCAATATGCTTGAGACTTCCAATGTTGATTTAACCAGCGAGTTGGTCAGCCTGATGACAGCACAACGTAATTATCAGGCGAATACAAAAACTATTTCAACTGCAGATCAGCTGACCAAAGCCTTATTTAATGCGGTTTAAAGGATAATCAATGAACCCTATTTTATTCACCGCCGCCACGAGTGCCAGTAAACTAATGATCTCGCAGCATGTGAGAGCCAATAATATGGCCCAAGTAAATACCATTGGTTTTAAGGCCGTGCTGGAAAGAACCGTTCCGGTATTCCGCACCGGGGATGGTTTTCTCAGCAGTGTTACCAGCCGAAGTAACTCTACTTCAATTGACTTCAGCCATGGCAAGCTCTCACAAACCGGACGGCCCTTAGATGTTGCTATTACCGGAGATGGTTTTTTTGCTGTTCGAGGCAATGATGGTAAAGAAAGCTATACCCGTGCGGGTAATATCAAAGCGTCAGCGGATGGGGAATTAAGTGTTAATAATAATGCTTTATTGGGCACCGGAGGGGAGCAACTGGTATTACCTGAGCATCAAAGTCTGACTATCAGTAATAAGGGTATTATCACTGTGATGTCTAATGGTGGAGGTGCGAGCATTGAGGTCGGCCAGATTAAACTGGTTAATCCGGATACCAATAAACTGACGTTAAACACCTCCGGGACATTTAGCAGCGCGGTGCCACTTGAGGCTTCTCCTGATGTAGAAATGACTTCGGAGTATCTGGAAAGCGCCAATGTATCGGTCATTTCAGAAATGATTGGGGTGATGACAGCCACTCGTCAGTATGAAATGCAGGTCAAAATGATGAAAGCGGCAGATCAACTGATAGCCGCAGGTAATAAACTAATCTCGGCGAGGGGATAAAGGTATGAACAGTGCTTTATGGATAAGTAAAACGGGGATGGCCGCTCAAGATGCAAAAATGACTGCTATTTCTAATAATTTAGCGAATATTAATACGGTTGGGTTTAAGCGTGACCGTGTGGTCTTTGAAGATTTGTTTTATTCCATTCAAAAACAACCTGGTGCATCCGTTGATGGCCAAAATAAACTGCCAACGGGCCTGCAGCTCGGTAATGGTGTACGAGTCGTTGGAACGCAAAAAGTTTATACTCAGGGCAGCATTCAAAATACCAGTCAGGAGCTCGACTTAGCCATTCTTGGCGCTGGATTTTTTCAGATTGAAAACTCCGATGGCACCATTATGTTTTCCCGAAATGGGCAGTTTCATCTTAACGCGGAAGGCCAATTTGTTAATACTCAAGGTTTATCTTTAATACCCCAAGTAAACGTGCCGCAGGGTGCAACTAGTGTAAGTATCGCTATCGACGGGAAAGTCAGCGCGGTTATTCCGGGTCAAACTGAACTTGAACAAATTGGTGAAATTACACTGGTCACTTTTATGAATCCATCTGGATTGATGGCAAAGGGGGGGAACTTATTTTCAGCAACAGAATCTAGTGGCGCTGCTAATGAACTGACTGCCGGACTTGATGGTGCAGGAATTATTAAGCAAGGTGCACTGGAAGGCTCAAATGTGCAAGTAGTTGAAGAAATGGTTGATATGATTTCAACTCAACGTGCTTATGAAATGAGCGCGAAAATGGTTTCTGCCGCAGATGAAATGTTAAAATACATAGCGCAAGCAACCTAATGGCCAGACATGAGGCAGGTCCTACCATCTATTATAAATCAGCATTTTTGCTTTTATTATCTTTATTCATAAGCGCTTGCACAGTACGCTCTGAATTTGTTCCACCTGCTCCAAATGACGCCGCGTTTGCGCCACCATTGCTGGATTATTCCCAGCCTAAAACCAGAAATGGTAGTTTATTCAAGCCTACCCAGTCTTTCTCACTTTTTACCGATATACGCGCCTATGACGTTGGCGATATTCTAATGGTATACCTCAACGAAGAAACCTCATCAAAGAAAGCAGCCGGTACAGAATTTGGAAAAAGCAGCAGTGCTGAAATCAGCGCACCAACTTTTGGCAGCAGCGTACTAGACAATTATTCTGCAAGTGTTGCGGGTGAGCGTGACTTTAGTGGTTCAGCCTCGAGCTCACAAGGTAATAAATTAAGTGGCTCAATCACAGTAACGGTTTATGAGGTTTTGCCCAATGGAGTATTACATATTCGTGGCGAAAAATGGATCACCTTAAATCAGGGCGATGAATTTATTCGTTTGACTGGCAATGTCAGGGTTGAAGATATTAACAGTGATAACGCTATTGGCTCACAGCGTATTGCCGATGCAAGAATTACCTATTCAGGAAAAGGCGCCTTGGCAGACAGCAATGCAGCCGGCTGGTTAATGCAGTTTTTTACCTCCCCCTGGATGCCATTTTAAAGGAGTCATAATGTCTAAAATGTTAAGAAGTTTTTGTTATCTTGGCTTGGTTTTCCTTATCAATTCGAGTGTTGCCGATGATTTGATGAATCTGGTTGATATTAAGGGTATCCGCACAAATGAGCTTGCCGGTTACGGTCTAGTCGTTGGTTTAGATGGTACCGGCGATAAAAGCCAGGTTAAATTTACCAGTCAATCTGTGACTAATATGATCAAAAAGTTTGGTGTGCAGCTTAACCCTGGCGTTAACCCTAAATTGAAAAATGTTGCGGCAGTATCGGTTACTGCAACGGTGACCGCCATGTTAGGTGAAGGGCAAAAAATAAATGTAGTGGTATCGAGTTTAGGGGATGCTAAAAGTTTACGCGGTGGAACCTTAATTTTAACGCCGCTGCACGGAATGGATGGTGAAATCTATGCGATTGCGCAGGGTAGCGTGATTGTTGGCGGTCTCGGTGTTCAGGGTGCCGACGGCAGCAGTGTGACGATTAATCTACCTACCACCGGGCGTATCCCTAACGGTGCAATTTTGGAACGTGAGATTTTGAATACCTTTAATGAGAGCTCGCATATCACCCTTAATTTGCAGAAACCGAATTTCACTACGGCAAAAAATATTGCCCGCAGTATCAATATGATTTTTGGACCTGGCGTTGCTGAGGCGATGAGTTTTGCAAGTGTGCAAGTCGCTGCGCCGATGGATAAGGGCCAGCGTGTGACATTTATGTCGATGCTTGAAGAAATTGATGTCGATCAAGGCAAAGGCAAAGCGCGCGTTATCTTTAACTCTCGCACCGGTACCGTGGTTATTAGCGAGTCGGTAAAAATATCGCGGGTGGCCGTGTCTCATGGTGGTCTTACTATCAGTATTCAGGAAGATGCCTTTGTCAGTCAACCCGCTGCATTATCGGAGGGAGGCAATACCGAGGTCATTAAAAATTCAAAAATTGTTATAGAGCAGGATAATCCCCAGATGATGGTTTGGCGCGAGGGGGTTGATTTACAGACTATTGTTAATGCAATTAACAGCGTTGGGGGATCACCCGATGATGTTATGCAGATATTACAAGCATTAGATGAAGCAGGCGCATTAAATGCAGAATTACTCGTTATATAGGGAATAAATTTATGTTTCAGGTAGTGGGCAGTTCAACAGTGTCACTCTATAACGACACGAAAATGATTAACAATATTAAATATCAAAGTGATCCGGAGGCCGCATTAAAAATGGCTGCTAAACAATTTGAAGGCATGCTCTATCAACAGATTCTTAAAAATATGCGGGCAGCTACAGATTTAATCAATAATGAAGACAGTCCATTATCTTCTAAAAGTGGCAGTATCATGCGTGATATGCACGACGGTCAGTTGGCGATGCAGATGGCACAGGGTGGTCCGGGGTCAATATCTGAAATGCTGGTGAAACAGTTATCCAGTGCCGGCACCACAGCAGTTAACCATTTTGCACTTAACAATGAGATTGCTTTTAACCAGTTGAATAATAAAGATTAAGAGCGCAGGGGATAGTCATGAGTATATATAATATTGCCCTATCAGGGGTAAGCGCAAACCGTACAGCTTTAAATATAACGGCTCAAAATATAGCAAATGCAAATACTGCGGGTCATTCTCGTCAGCAGGCAGTACAAAGCAGTATTACTCGCTCTAATGATGTCGGGGCTGGTGTGGAGGTTTCAAGTATCCGCCGTATGGCAGATCAATTTATTATTTCTCAGCTGCGCAGCAGCAATACCGAACTGGGTAACAGTAGCTACAGTGCGTCAAGCCTTGGCCAGCTGGAACAGATTGTCGGGTTGGACGGATTTAATCTTTCAGCTGGAATGGATCAGTTTTTTAGCAGTATCAGTGAAGCGAGTGTTGCGCCGGAATCCGTCGAGTTTCGTCAGCAGGTTTTATCTGATGCACAGGCACTTGCTCAGCGTTTTAAAGGGTTGAGCCAGACACTGAGCAATCAGAATGCGCAGTTAGCGAGCGACAGAGAAAATAACCTTTCTATGGTCAATGGACTGCTTGATAACCTTGCTCAAAGCAGCAAAGCTATTATGGAAGTTTATAATGTTGGCGGAAATACTGCAACGCTTGAAGATAACCGCGATCAGATGCTAAATGAATTATCACAGCTGATAAAGGTTAATGTAAATAAAGAAGAAAATGGTGAATTGCAACTATCAACGAACAATGGTCAACCACTGCTTATTAATGATAAAGCGGCAGAGTTTACAACGACTCCATTACCTTCTGATCCTTATCAGGCGATTATCAATGCTACTTTCAACGGTTCTACTTTCAATGTCTCGAGCGATCTCGGTGGGGAGTTGGGAGCAATCGACAAGACACAGAAAAAAGATCTGGCAGCGCTGCACAATACGATTAACGAGATGGCTGTTATTGTTGCCGATGAGGTTAATAAAAGCTTAGCGAGTGGTACCGATCTTAACGGACTTTCACCCGGTCTGGCTCTTTTTTCCTACGATCCTGCTAATCCGGCAGGCAGTATGCAAATGAACTTATTGTCGACGGATGAATTAGCGTTTTCAGGTGATGGTAATCCAGGTGATGGTCAAATACTGGCAAATCTGCTTGATATTTCAAAAACTGATTTTTCTATCACAGGGGCGGGTAATATTAATCTTTCGGAAGCTTTTAGTTTAAGCGTTGGCAAGATTGCCATTGACAGCCGGCAAGCACAGCAAAATTTAGATTCTAATACCGCCTTGTTTAATCAGGTGCAGGCATCAAGAGAAAATCTAAGTGGGGTTAACAGTGATGAAGAAGCTGCTAATTTAATGATCTATGCCAATGCTTATGAAGCAAATATGAAAGTTATCAGCACTGCAAATCAGATGTTTAATAGTATTCTTCGCGCTTTTTAACTGAGAATTTTAATATGCGAGTATCAGATTCATACTGTACCAATAACATGCTAATCGAATGATTATCAGTATTATTACTGCGGTTTAACTTGGAGTTTTAATATGCGAATTTCAGATTCACACTTTACCAATACTATGCTCACGGGCATGAGCAAAAGCAATACCGAGCTGAGTACATTACTGCAGCAGATGTATACGGGTGAAAAAATAACCAAACCTTCAGATGATCCTATTGCCACCATTAAACTGATGGGGTTAGAGAAAACTCAAGCGGAAATAAGCCAATATAAAGATAATAACGAAAATGTGAAAAGTGGATACCAGCTTTATGAAACACATATAGCAAATGTTGTTGAAGGCCTGCAGTCGACTAATGAATTATTGCTATGGGGGCTTAACGGCACCATGACGCTCGAAGATCGCGCGGGTATTGTGACCGAACTTGAGTCGCTTCATGCATCCATGGTGAGCACCTTTAATGCTAAAAATAGTCATGGCTCTTACCTTTTTTCCGGTACGGCAACAGATCAAAAACCTTTTAACATCACTGAGGGCGTTGTAACAGCTAACCCGGCGATTAATAACAACACCCGGGAAACGGCGATTGGCGACGGTATTATGATGCAGAATAACCTGACACTGGAAAAGGTAGATGCAGCTGCAATATTAGTGATGTTGGAGACTTCTATCACTGAATTAAGTAAAGCTGATCCCAATCTAAGCAAGCTGCAGGAGGCGCATAATAATAGCCTTATTTCACTTAATAAAGCTTCTTCCTCTCAGGCCTATGCCGGTAGTCAAATTAATAATATTGATCGTATGCTCGCGACACACAGTGATACAGAACTGTTTGCAACAAAACTCGTCGATCAGCTTACGGCATTAAGCTACGATGAAGCGAGTCTGAAATTGAATGATTTTATGAGCGCATTGGAAGCAACCCAGAAAACATTTGCACAGATAAGTTCCTTATCATTGTTTAAGCAGTTATGAGTTGTAGCCTAAAACTTTTTTTAACCCTTTTACTTTTATTTACGGGGGGGATTGCCGCCATACCCATCCATTATCAAGGAGAAATGGATAATACAACGTGGAAAACGGAGCTTAAGTTCGACCGCTGTGAGATTTATACGGAAATTCCAGACTGGGGTTTTAAAGTATCTTTTATTGCAGAATCGGGTCAGAGTTTACAGCTGTTGATTTACTCGCGCATTCATTCTGCGGCAGCCATAAAGGAGTCATTTGCCGAGGTTATTAATGCCCCTTGGTATGAGCTGCAAGCCTCTCCACAAGAGCAGATTATGGCTGATAGTATTGGCGAGAATAGTATTAACTTTCGTCAGGGGGTAGAGACCATTTTCCAGCATATGCTCGCCGGCAGCTGGTTACAATTTTATTCCATGTCGAATACAGAGGTTATGTATATTGTTTCTCTTCCAACCACTTCATGGCAGAAAGAGACCGTTTCTTTTAATCAATGCGCGAATCAATTACCCGTTATTAATTATGAAGAGATAAATCAGCTCTCTTTTAACTATATTGAAAATCAATATAAGCTAAATAAAACGCAAACTAAAGATTTGGTAAAACTCAGCGATTATATTAATAAAGATCAAAGTGTCGTAAAAATACTGATCGATGGACACTCGGATAAGTATGGAAATTCAAGCCAGAACCTCAGATTGTCCAAATTTAGAGCCGATGAAATTGCACAGACATTAATTAATAATTCGGTAAATATGGATTTAATTGAAATACGGGGGCACGGGGGGCGCTACCCTATAGCGAGCAATGATAGTGCCGAAGGGCGCGAAAAAAACAGGCGAGTATCTATCCGTTTGGTTAAGGCGAATGCAAAAACAAACAATCTAAATTAGACGATGGGGTTGATAGTGAAAGTATTAAAAATAGTTGTCTTTATCGATATGCTTCAAAGTTCGGTTAACTAAGAGAAATATAATGGCAGATAAAAACAATCTGCTGATATAACAATAGCCAAATTTTTCCTAGAAGCAGTACAAATTAAACACTACAGGAATGCTTATGAATATTTCAGCGACTAGCTTGCTCAATGCAGATCATCTGCAAAAAATATCGGATATAAAGAGTTCGCCTATCAAGGCAAATAATTTCGCTGCTACCCCGCAGGTCGATTTTAGTAAAACACTTATCTCAGTACTCAATAGTGTTAATGATCAGCAGGTGTCTGCAACCCAGAAGATTAATGCGGTTGAATTAGGTAAAAGTGATGATCTGATTGGCGCAGTAGTTGCCGCACAAAAAGCAAGCCTGTCCTTTACCGCTCTAATGCAGGTTCGAAATAAATTGTTATCAAGTTTTGATGAAGTTATGAAGATGTCAGTTTAATAAGGTTATGTCATGGAACACTCAATGCCCGCCCGTAAAAATACACTACCGGGTAACTTAGCAGACAAAAGCGGCGAAGCAAACGGCCGATTTGTAAATAGAAAAACAGGCAAGGGAGTTGCTGAAGATACCCTTTTTTCGGCATTAAGCGTCTGGGGAAAAATACTTTATTTGTTAAAAAACTCACGTAAAAGTTTTGCTGTTATCACGGTATTTTTAACTGCACTAGTGACCATACTGGTTATTTTATTATGGTCATCCTCAAGCAACTACCGTCCGCTTTACGGTATACAGGAGCCCTATAATAACAGTGATATTCTGGCTGCATTAGAAGCTGAAAACATAAAATATCAAATGCAGCCCGATACCGGTCTGATTTTAGTTGAAGATGGCGAAGTTGCAAAAATTAGAATGTTACTCGCGGCAAAGGGCGTAAAAGCAACACTCCCCGAAGGTTTGAGCGTGCTTGGAAAGCAATCTGCACTAGGTACAAGTCAGTTTATTGAGAATGCGCGATATAATCTTGGTCTTGAGGGGGAACTGGCTAAAACTATTATGTCACTGAATGCGATTAATAATGCCCGAGTGCATTTAGCTATTCCTAAGGAAAATTTGTTCGTCGGCCGAGGCGATAATATTGCGACCGCAGCGGTAATGCTGGATGTTAAATCCGGCGATAAACTGAGTGTTGCACAGATTACTTCTATTATGAATCTGGTCGCCGGCAGTGTGAATAATCTCAATCCGGAATCTGTTTCAATTACCGATCAATCGGGTCGTTTACTCAGTGATGATGTTAATGATGGCGAATATTCATTAGCGTCGTCTAAACAGTTAGAGTATAAAGCAGGCATTGAACAGCAGATCAAGAAACAAGCAAAATCGATGTTAATCCCGATTCTTGGTGAGAATAACTTCCGTATTGAAAGTGCTGCGGATATCGATTTTTCGAAAAAACAAGAAACCATGGAAAGGTTTGATGCTACGCCAGTTTTGCTCAGCGAAATGAGTATTGAGGATGACGATCAGTCAGATATTGCGATCGGGATTCCCGGATCATTAAGTAGCACTCCACCGGTGGTTGATGGACAAGAAAGTACACCCAACAACAGTAAAAAGAAATTGCGCCGTGAATTAAATCGAAAATATGCCGTTGGCAGTTCAGTCACTCATACGGAATATCAGCAGGGCAAGATTAATCATATTTCATTATCTGTGGTCATTAATAAAGATATTGCCCCGGATGGTGAGTGGACAGCTGATGAGTTGTCAAAAATAAATGCAATGATCTCTAGCGCGGTAGGGCTTGATTTGAACAGGGGTGACAGCATTAATGTCACTAGTTTTACATTTTCACCCATTCAGGTCACCAATCCCGTTGCTGCAGCCTGGTATGAAGAAACCAGGTGGCAATCGTTACTGAAAATAATTATCAGTGGCTTAGTCGCAATGATGCTGATTATTGTGGTGTTAAGACCGTTGATTAAACATATTACTGTTAATAATTCAGCGAAGGATGCCGGACCATTACCAGCAGAGCATCAAGCAATTGCGCAAAGTACGCAGGATAAAGAAAAAGAATTTGCACAGCGTTTAGCTGAATATGGAATTGGTGAGACTGCCAGCGGTAATGATTCAATGATGCAGATGCTGCCGAGTCCAAACTCACCGCTTAGTGTTCAAATTCAGCATTTGCAGCTTATCTCCAAAGAACACCCAAATCGTGTCAGTGAAATATTGAAAAATTGGGTTAACGCATAAGGGCTTATGATGGAAAATAAAGATACTACAATAACAGATTCTGATTTACCCAGCGTTTCTAACGAGCCACTTGCCCTTTCAAAGGTAGAGCAGGCCGCTTTATTGCTGCTTGGCATGGGAGAAGAGATTGCCGCGGGGGTATTAAGAAATTTTAGCCGTGACGAAGTACAGAAAGTGGCAAAGGTAATGTCGACATTATCTGATATTAAAACGACACAGGCAAAAGATGTGATTGAAGACTTTTTTAATGACTTCAAGCAGCACTCGGGGATTCATGGCGCTTCAAAAAACTTTATTGATAATATGCTCAATAGTGCCCTGGATGGCAATATAGCCAAGGGACTGGTCGCTGATCTCTACGGTGATGAAATCAAAAACAAAATGCAGAAACTACAATGGATTTCAGCTGAAATTCTGATGAAAAGTATTGCTAATGAACATGCCAAAATGCAAAGTGTCTTTCTGGCTTATTTACCCGCAGAAACAAGCTCTGAAATATTTACGTTATTTTCAGAAAAGACTCGTATTGACTTGCTTTACCGCATTACACAGATTGAGGAATTAGAGCAGAATGTTGCAGATGATTTATTAGAGCTGATTGAGCGCTGTGCGACGGAATATACTGAAAATAAAAACGGTTCATTAAAAGGCATTAAGCAGGTAGTCGATATTATTAATCATTACGGTGGTGATAAATCGGCCATTATGCATTCATTAAAAGAGAAGAATAGCGATGTTGTTCAACAAATTGAAAATGATATGTTTGACTTCTATGTCATTGCTAATCAAACCGAACAGACACTTGAGCTTATCCATCAACATATTACCCATGATTTATGGGCTGTTGCGCTTAAAGGTGCAACACCTGAATTCAAGCAGGATATCTTAAAAAGCTTACCTAAACGTCTTGCTGCCGATCTTGAAAGCGAGATAAAAGAGTTGGGCGGCATGCCAATCAGCGTGGTAAAGAATGCTCAAGCAGAGATTATGGAGACCTTGAGAGATCTGAATCGCAGGGGTGTAATAGAGCTTATTTTATATACTGAAAGTGTTGTCGAGTAATACATGGGCGATATAATCCGCAAGGCAGACTCAAGAGCATTTATTGCTTATGTCTTCCCCTCTTTGAAGAGTGCAGCCTTTAAAGCTAACTCGGATTTGACCGCAGCATCGACGGTTAGCGCGGTGTATTCGCAGGAGATGATCGATAAAGTTTTTAAAGATGCCTTTGAAAATGGTCAACAGGCAGGTTATGAAACAGGCTTTGAACAAGGCAAAAAAGAAGGTTACGGTACGGGATTATTACAAGGCGTGAAAGAGGGCACAGAAGAAAGTAAAAAAGAAATAGATCTTACTTTATCTGCCCTGAATAGCGCAGTGATTGAGTCGCAAACTATTACCGCCACCCTGAAAGAGGATGTTAAGCGGGCATCGATCAGCATGATCACTGAAATAACACAAAAAGTGATTAATAAAGAGCTGGCACTTAATCCGGAGATTATTGTGCAGTGGATTGAGGACAGTATCGCCTCTTTACCAGAGCAGCCAACTACCGTGTTGATTTCATTAAACGAGCAGGATTACCAGCGTATTACTAGTTTAGGACCGCTGCCGGATGCGAACTGGAAACTAAAATCTAATATTCTAATTAAGCCTGGCTGCTGCGAAGTTAATACCAACCTGGTTGATATTAAAATGAATGCGCAGGAAAAAATGCAGACCATGATAGAGCAGATTAGCTGATGAACTTGTTTTCTGGCAGCACTATTACGGATGTACCGATTGCGACCCTGACAGGAAAGGTTATTAATGCCAATAACCAGCTGATTGTTGCCGAAGGCTGCCGATTCCGTTTGAATCAAGATTGTATTATTGAAACGGATGTTGAAAATATAAAAGTTAAAGTGATTGGTATAAAACGTGCAAAAGCCTTCTTAATGCCATATCACCCGTTTTCGACTATTTATGTTGGTTCAAAAGTTATCCCGCTTAAAAAAACTGAGCACTATCATATTGATAACTCTTGGTTGGGGCGTGTATTAAATGCCCACGGCGAAGCGATTGATGACCTGCCATCTCCTCGGGGGATTGATACTATTACCCTGCGCAGCGCAGAAGCCATCAATATCTTAAAAAAGAAACCTATCAGTGAGCCTTTCGATGTGGGCATAAAATCGATTAATGGTTTATTAACGCTTGCTAAAGGGCAACGTGTTGGTTTGGTTGCCGGCAGTGGTGTTGGTAAGTCTGTTCTGATGGGGATGATCACTAAATTCTCAGAAGCTGATGTGGTTGTAGTTGGGCTGATAGGAGAAAGAAACAGAGAAGTTCGGGAATTTATTGAAAAAAATATTGGTGCGGAAGGTTTAAAAAAATCCGTAGTGATTGCAGCGCCAGCGGATCAATCACCTCTGATGCGTATTCAGGCCACCGAATTGTGCCATTCTGTGGCGGAATATTATCGGGACAAAGGCGCTAACGTTTTACTGCTGGTGGACTCCTTAACACGTTACGCCATGGCGCAACGTGAAGTGGCAATTTCTCTGGGGGAGCTGCCTGCCATCAAGGGTTATCCTCCCTCTGTTTTTTCATTTATCCCTCCCTTATTGGAGCGATCCGGAAATGGTCATGAAAATGCCGGCACCATGACCGCTATTTACACCATTTTGTCCGAGGGGGATGAGGACTATGATCCGGTTGTTGATACGGCAAAAGCGATTCTGGACGGCCATATAGTACTATCTAAAGAACTTGCCCAGCGAGGGCAGTTTCCGGCCGTGGATATCGAAAAATCCATCAGCCGCTGTATGGATGCCGTGGTAAGTGAACCTCATCTGCAAATAGCAAGACAATGCAAACGCCTTTACAGTATGTATAACAAGGCCAAAGACTTGATTGCATTAGGAGGTTACCAGCAGGGCAATGATCCGGAACTTGATGAAGCAATCCAAAAAAATCCAATCATAGAAAAATTACTGATGCAAAATACCATTCAATATGTCAGCTTTGAAGAAAGCTGCCAACAATTAGCACTTATTTTTAAAGGAAAGTAAAAAATGCTTACGATTTCAGTCGATGACGGCAGTACAAATGTAAAAATTTCCTGGTTTGACGGTACAAAAATAGAGACAATTATCAGTCCGAATTCATTTCGTAAAGGCTGGAAAAGTGCGGCACTGCGTGCCGATAAAGTGATCTCCAATTATTTAGTCGGGGAAACAAAATATACTTATGATATTACTTCGGATAAAGCCCTGGAGACAACACATATTGATTATCAGTATTCAGATCTTAATTTATTGTCAGTACACCATGCTTTATTAAAGACTGGCCTTAAGCCGCAGAAGATTAAGATTGTCGCGACGCTGCCGATTACCGCTTATTATAATGCCGATGACTGCCAAAAAAATGAAGGGAATATCCAGCGCAAAAAAGATAATCTGATGCGCACTCTGGTGCTCAATAAAGGTAAGGTTTTTAATATAGCTGCCGTCGAGGTTATGCCGGAAAGTGTGCCCGCGGTACTTTCAACTTTATTGGAATCAAATGTTAATGAATTTAGCCGCTCTTTAGTTATTGATATAGGTGGTACAACGGTTGATAGCGCTGTGATAGTGGGGCAGTTTGATGAAATATCAAGTGTTTACGGCAACACTGAAATTGGCGTCGGGCTGGTGACTAATACCGCGAGACAAGCTCTGGCAAATGCCGACAGCGATGCATCTTATCTGGTGGCCAACGAGCTGATTAAAAACCGTCACGATAGTGAATTTGTAAAAGAAGTGATTAATGACTTGAGTCAAGTTGATGTTGTACTGAAAAAAATCGAAGATCGGATTAACGAACTGGGTCAGACTGTTGCCGAAGAAATGAAGAAATTCTGCAAAAATCCAAATCGTGTTTATATTGTTGGCGGAGGAGCACCCCTCGTATATGATGCAGTAAAAGCGGCTTATTCTGTACTTGGCGATCGGGTCATTATTCTTGAGAATGCACAGATAGCACTCGCTAAAGAAAATATGCTGTATGCCTTAAGTGATGGTGAAGAAGAAAGTGTAGTATAATGGCAAACGTTAGAATTCAGTTCCCACTTGACCCTAAAAACAGCAATGAAAAAGCGGCACTCACAGAGCTTAAAAAGTGGAAGATTTTGTTTGATGACGGGCAGACAGATCTCTGTCTGTTGAAGCAGAGAGAAACACTTTTAGCGGGGCTTTATCTGCAGAAAATAATGCCTGACCTGGCTGAAAAATTAGCTCAAAATTTATCATCGGCAAGCCTTGATGAGTTAGATTTTTTTTATAGCGGGAACGCTCCGGTCTCCCACCAAGAGGGTATCAATAATCAGCAGAAAGAGGTGCTTGCTGCATTGCAGAGGCTGCAGGAAAGCGTGGACAGCAAGATGTCCAGTGTCATTCCCGCTAATGCCTCTATTGTCGCTTACGAAGGGTCTCAAAAGGTTGAAGCGGAATCTTCTGGGGCTTTCCCTGCCGCACAAGTGACAGAAATCATATCGGCTGATAAGTTAGCATTAGTCCGTAAGATAAAGGCTAAAAAAATATTTTAAACAATCAAGCTATTGATATTAATAGGCATGACGGATAGGAATTATGGTAACAACCACTAGAATAGATAGTTCTGTATCTTCTCTTGGGCAAAATAGCCCGACATCGATTAAAAGCCCTAGCTTATTAGCCGATGTTGCTGGTACTCGCCTTCAGCCTGCGAATCAAAAAAACAAGGTCAGCGGGTTATCAAAAAATATTGGTGCCTCCCTCGCGTTATCGGATTCTCATGTTGAACTGGCATCTATTGATCTTGCCAGACAGGGAATAAAAGAGATTGCAGGCAGCTTGATCAAAATAAAGAAAATGATCGAACCAAATTTGGCGCAGGGTATATCTGAATTACAGCCTGAGCAGGCTGCAAAAATCAGGTTGGAGCAACGAAAAATAAGTGCATCAATGGATGCGCAATTTTCTGGTAAGCGCGTCTTGGATTCAACGCTAAACGCGCAGATAAATACAGAAAATAAAATTAAATTTAAGATTGAAGGCTTAGACTTAAATCGCTCGCGTTGGGATAATGAGCTGGTTACCCTCAATATTGATGGAAAAATCAGCTTGCTGATGTTTGAAGCGGCAAAGACTGACGATGAGCTGCTCAACCAATTCAATAAAGCGTTGGGCTTTACCGATATCAGCGTAAAAAGCAATCAGAAAAATGAGCTCATTTTATCAATGAGTGACGCTCAATGGCGGCAATCTAGTAAAATTACCACAGTGACCGGACAAGGACACAGATTTCCCAGCGGGCAATCTATTCCAACTAATATAACCGCTATTGATAAGGATATAACAACATTAACCAGATCACCTCTGCCCATTAATGACCATACCCTGTCGACTCTTATTGGGCTTATTGATAGTGCCAAAGGCAGTTACCAGATGCTTAACCAATTAAGAAAGTCAGAACTCACATCCGGGGCATCTTATTTACAGCAGCTTACAACGGAGGAAACTCCATTTGAGCCCAAAGTGAATACCATTATGACAGAACAAAAATGGGCAGCGGCATTTAACCTTAACCAAAACCACGCCACTATATCGCGTAAAACCGTTGTTGATCTACTCAAGTGAGACGAATTTTAATTCTGCTTTTAGCCTTTTTAGCGAGTTATTCTTCGGCCCTTGAAGTTTCGCAGCTCACGACTATTGTAAAAAAACAGATCAATACCGACAGCGCTACGTTTGCCCGGAAAATGGATTGGCAGGAATACCGTTACAGCAGTACGCTGCGTATTCCGCCATCATTAAAAAAACTTGAGGATTGTTTGTCGCCTGTCATTATTAGTCTGGCGGCAGCTAATGCTATTAACCGCGTCAGCTATAAAGTGACATGTGATAATACGGTTAAGCAACACAAATGGTCAGTCAATATTGTCGCCAATATTAATTATTATATGGCGGTTGCTACCACTGCTTCATCATTACCCCGTGGGCATTCCCTGCAGCCTGAGGATATTGTCTTTCGTGAACAGAGAATAAGAAATAATGATTATTATCCGAATGTTGCCGGTCTTGCGGGGAAAAAAACAAAACGCAAATTACGTGCAGGCAGCATTATAAAAAAGAAAGATATAATCATAGAATATGCGGTAATACGAAAATCTGAAGTGAGCATTATATTCAAGCAGGATTCTTTTTCTTTGAGTACCCTTGGTATCGCGCTTAAATCAGGCCAGCTTGGTGATTTAATCAAGGTCAAAAATAAACGTTCGGGTAATATTATTACCACCACGGTGATCGGCAAAAATAAAGTGTCCGTTGAGTCCAAATAGAACCTGATTATCTTTGCCGATTAATTTTTGAGAAAGTTACAAATCAACAGCAATAATCATTTTAGAGCTGTTAGACACTCGGCTTCTATAAGATATCAGCGCCGTAATAGATTAAAATTGATAGCTTAAACCGGTCGATATAAATAAACCCTTAGTATCGTAAAAGTCGATATCAGAGCCCTCTTTTTTGTAACCCACCAGTATATTAAAACTGATAGGTGATGCCGGTCGACGTAAATAAACCTTCGCTATCGTAAAAGTCGATATCAGAGTCTTCTTTTGTGTAACCCGCCAGTATATTAAAACTGATAGGTTATGCCGGTCGATGTAAATAAACCTTCGCTATCGTAAAAGTCGATATCAGAGTCTTCTTTTGTGTAACCCGCCAGTACATTAAAACTGATAGGTGATGCCGGTCGACATAAAGAAACCTTTAGTATCGTAAAAGTCGATATCAGAGTCCTTTTTTTTGTAACCCGCCAGTAGATTAAAACTGATAGGTGATGCCGGTCGACATAAAGAAACCTTTAGTATCGTAAAAGTCGATATCAGAGTCCTTTTTTTTGTAACCCGCCAGTAGATTAAAACTGATAGGTGATGCCGGTCGACGTAAAGAAACCTTCGCTATCGTAAAAATTGATATCAGAGTCTTCTTTTGTGTAACCGGCCAGTAGATTAAAACTGATAGGTGATGCCGGTCGACGTAAAGAAACCTTCGCTATCGTAAAAATTGATATCAGAGTCTTCTTTTGTGTAACCGGCCAGTAGATTAAAACTTAATGGTTGCCAGTTAAGCGCCTGGTCATAGCTATAAACAGAAAAGAGTCCTGCATTCACGGTATTCTGTTTTTCATTAAAAGCCGGATTTTCAACGGCAAACTTTTTAATGCCGGTATTGAGGGTAGTAATTAAGCTGTGTCTGCCTTTAAAAACCAGAAGGCTTAACTGCAGTCCATATTGATCAAAGTTATGTGCTTCACCATCGGCAGACCTTGTTGTGTATTGCAGTGCGGGTTTGAAAAATATGCCGGGTGCGATCGAATACATGGTTTCTATTTCAGCGCGCTGATACAAGCTGTCACGCTGTAGCATGGTCAACTGCTTAGCATTCAATCCTAAACTTTGTCCGCTGTGTTCATTTTCTATCGCTGTAAAGGCAAAGGCATATTTAAGGGTAATTGTACTGCCTGCAATGCGGGTTAAAGCAAATCGCCCGCCCTGCGCATTTTCGTCCGTTGTTGTTCGTGTACTGCCGGTTAAATAGGGATCCTGCCAGGCATCATTGAAAGATAGCATTTGCGGAAAATAAGCGACCGTCATTTCGCTGCTGTTATTAAATAAGTGGGTGATCCCCAGTTCATATTGAAACTTGGCTGTCGAAATTTTTTCGCGGCTGTCCCCTGCAAATATCTGCGTTTTTAATTCTGTAAAAGTATACTGTGCGCGGGCTGTGGGAAATATAAATGGCTTACTGATAGCCTGACCGTTATTGTTAAGATTCTCATTGACTGCGTTATCATTATTGGTATTTAATTGTGAGCGACCAGCGCTGTAACCTAAATTGATGCCCAGAGTGAACTCCCAGCCCGCTTTCTCAGCAAGTGGTTGTACCGCTGGTGCTGAATTTGCGGCGACCTCAGCGGCCAGAAAATTGCTTAACAAAATACTTGATATGACAACCGGTAACAATTTACGCATTATTTTCTTCCTTGAATGAGATAACCTAAGACGGAAAACCGCCAATATTAAAAGAGTGATACGAAGCCTGAAGTGGTGCAGATCATATCATTGCGGATTCTACAGCTGGCATTAATTTTTCTAAAGACAGTATAGGATACTCTGGTGCAACAATGTGATCGCATTTTTCTGCTGCAACGTACTACATTTAAGCTAAATTTAGAATTCACTATTAGGGAAAATAAAGATGCGTATAATTTTGATCGCTGTGATTGCTTTTTTACAGTTTGGCTGTACCGGGGTAGCAAAGGATATCAAACCCGTCGAAGGGCTGCAGACTGAGAAATATTTAGGTCTATGGTATGAGATTGCCCGTTTGGATCACTCATTTGAAAGAGGGATGTCGAATGTTAAGGCCGAATATTCATTGCGAGAAGATGGCGGGATAAAGGTCTTAAATAGTGGTTACTCAAGCGAAGAAAAAGAATGGACAACGGCTGAAGGAAAAGCCTATTTTGTCGATGAGAAAAACAAAGGTCACCTAAAAGTATCATTTTTCGGTCCGTTTTACGGCTCTTATGTGATTTTTAAACTAGATAAAATAAATTACCAGTATGCTTATGTGACAAGCTACAGCAAAGATTATTTATGGTTATTAGCAAGAACAGCAACGGTAACAGAAGCTGTTAAACAAGATTTTATAAAGACCGCCAAAATAAACGGTTTTGCAACGGATCAACTGATTTTTGTTGATCAACAAAGCGTGCTCAATGAAGCTGAGAAAGGTGGAATTACGAAAGAATAAATCATACCAAATCCACTCATTTTCTATTCATTTATGCTTGTTAAAATGAATGTTAGCTTCGTTGTTTATTTTGTAATTAGAACAACTAGTTACTGCAATAAACGCCTTGCTTTCATGTGTTTTTCCGGCGCCTAAACAGATCACCCAATTAGTGGGATTGGTATTAAAAAAAACCGCTCATTGAGCGGTTTTTTTATCTGTATAAAGTGAATAAAGTTAAACGATTTTATTTTTCTTCTGAAGAATACTCTTCCATCATTGCTTCTACTTTATCGACCATTTTAGAACTACCACAGAAAAATGGCACTCGCTGGTGCAACTCGGTTGGTGTTAGCTCCATAATGCGGCGGTTAAAACCATCGGTTGCTCTTCCGCCAGCCTGTTCCATTATAAATGCCATCGGGTTACATTCGTATAATAATCTTAGCTTACCTTTTGGTGCGGAGGCCGTAGAAGGGTAGATGTAAATGCCGCCCTTAAGCAAATTTCGGTGAAAATCAGAAACTAAAGAACCAATATAACGAGATGTGTAAGGGCGGTTTGTTGGGCCATCAATTTCTTGACAGTATTTTAAATATTTTTTTACACCCTGTGGAAACTTCAGATAGTTACCTTCATTGATCGAGTAAATTGAACCGTTATCTGGAATTTTCATATTTTCATGTGAAAGGTAAAAAGTACCCAGTGAAGGATCGCAGGTAAAGCCGTGTGTACCATATCCAGTTGTATAAACTAACATAGTTGACGAACCGTATATAACATATCCGGCGGCAACCTGTTCAGTTCCTGGTTGTAGGAAGTCTTCTAAGATTGCTGGCTTGCCCGGCTCGCTAATACGGCGATAAATGGAGAAAATGGTTCCAACCGATACATTAACATCAATATTTGAAGAGCCGTCCAGCGGATCCATCAATACAACATATTTACTGTTTATACAGCGTTGATCATTAAAGGAAACAAACTCATCTTCTTCCTCGGATGCCACACCACAAACTTCACCACGCGCTTCTAATGCCGCTTTAAAAACGTCATTAGCGTATAAATCCATTTTTTGCTGGACTTCACCCTGCACATTTTCCACACCCGTTGCGCCAATAATATCAACTAATCCAGCTTTATTTATGTCTCTATTAACAACTTTGGTCGCTAACCGAATTGCGCCTAATATAGATGATAATTCTCCTGTCGCCTCTGGAGATTCATGCTGCTTTTTAATAATGTATTCACCGAGCGTAATCATTCCATATTCCTTTATCCAGATCTATTATCTGCAAAACGTTATCGTGTGTACAAAATTAACATGATTTAATATTGATTAATGTTAGCTAACATCAATATTGTGCTTTCAGTTGCAGTTATAACGGTTTTAGGTGTTTATTTGCTATTTCAACTATTTTATCAACACGTTTTTTATATTTTGCATCACCGCTAAGAAATTCTGTGGTCATCCAGGTATTGACAATCTCAGCAGCAATACCAGAGCCAATTATTTTGGCACCAATACAAAGGATATTGGTGTTTGAATGAGACCGTGCGAGTTGCGCACAAAAAGGGTCTTGGCAGACCGCCGCATACAATCCCGAAATTTTATTAGCGATTAACGCACTGCCATAACCGACGCCATCAATAAAAATGCCTCGCTCAGCTTCACCTTTAGCAACGGCTAATGCTGCCGGGTAAATATGATCGGATAAATCACAAGCCTCCTGGTTATTTGCGCCAAAATCTATAATAGTATGCCCGGCATTTTCTAATAACATTTTGACCTCCTCTTTTAAACTAAAACCAGAGTGGTCACAGGCCATTGCTATTTTCATATTATCTACCTTCTTAGTGTCTGAGTGGATTAAAAAATGTTCTTTTTTCTTCAAAATAGTGATATTTTCTGGAAAAAAAACCCAGCAATGTGCCGGGTTTTTATGGACTAACCAGTCGCTATTTAAAGCGTCAAATTAAGCTGCAACGGCTTCTTTACGGTCGCTTTTCTTAAGGAAGGCGTAACTGATACCAGTCACTGCTGTTCCTGCTGCAATCGCTACTAAGTAAAGTAGGACTGGTGAGATAGCACCCGGTATAAGCAGTACGAATAAACCACCGTGTGGCGCTAGTAGTTGTGCACCAAATAACATAGACAGTGCACCTGTTAACGCGCCACCGGCCATACAACAAGGGATTACGCGTAATGGATCATGTGCGGCAAAGGGGATAGCACCTTCAGAGATAAAGCAAAGACCTAATACGAATGATGCTTTACCCGCTTCGGCTTCACTTGCGATAAATTTAGATTTAGCTAAGAATGTTGCTAGACCCATACCTAGAGCCGGTACCATACCCGCAGCCATAATCGCCGCCATAGGTGCATAAGTTTGTGATGCCAATAGACCCACGCCAAAGGTATAGGCTGTTTTGTTGACTGGACCACCAAGGTCGAAACACATCATTGCGCCAAGAAGAATACCTAATAGGACAGCATTTCCTGAGCCCATGGTTTGTAGGAAGTCAGTTAGTCCGGCCATGACTGCAGCCACTGGCGTACCGACCACATAGATCATCACTAAACCTGTTACTAAGCTGGCAATCAAAGGAATAATTAAGATGGGTTTTAGCGCCGCCATAGAATCTGGCAATGGGAAATTATCGGCAACCCATTTTGCTGTGTAACCTGCTAGGAAACCTGCAATGATACCACCAAGGAAACCCGCTCCCGTTGAACTTGCTAACATACCGCCAATTAAACCGGGTGCAAGACCGGGTCTGTCGGCAATCGAAAAGGCAATAAAACCAGATAATACCGGAATCATCAACGCAAAAGCGGAAGCTCCGCCGATAGTCATTAATGCCGCTGCAAGTGTACCTTCCTCTTTAAAGGCTTCGATACCAAAGACAAAAGACAACGCAATTAATAAACCACCCGCAACAACCACAGGTAACATATGAGAAACACCGGACATAAGGTGTTTATAGATAGCAGACGATGCTTTCATTTGCTCACCATCACTGCTTGCCGCTGCACCTGTGCTGCGATAAATCGCTGCATCAGAAAATGCTTTGTTGATCTCTTGCTCGGTTTTTTTAAGGGCTAAACCAGTACTGGTTTTATACAATTTTTTGCCATCAAAACGGGCTAAATCAACGCTAATATCTGCGGCAATAATAACCAGATCAGCCGCGCTAATATCTTCTGCGGTTAACTGGTTTTTTGCACCGACTGAGCCGCGTGTTTCAACTTTAATTTCATAACCAAGCTCTTTAGCTTTATCTTCTAAGGCAGTTGCTGCCATAAAGGTGTGTGCAACACCCGTTGGGCAGGCTGTAATTGCAACAATTTTTTTAGTTGTTGACATAGTGGTCTTCCTCGTTATGGGTTGGATAAGCAGTTGTGCTTTGTTAACTGCGTTCTCCAGATAGTTTTTTGTATTTTCCAGGCATTCCGTAATATCAGATTGATACACTTTTTTACCCTGAAAGCGGCTAAGATCAACCGTTGTATTCGCAGCAATCACGATACAGTCGGCTTGATCAATTTGTTGTTGTGTTAAAATTTGTACCGATTTGACGCTAGACTGGCATTCGATTGTCGCTTCCCAGTTTAATGTTGAGACTGCTTTTTCAATTAAACCAGCAGCAATAATACTGTTGGCAATGCCGCTGGGGCATGCTGTGACTATCGCTAATTTCATATTCTTATCCTCTGAACAATTTATTTATAAAGTAAATACTAAGGTTATTAAATAACCTTCTTAATCACTCTTGTGTTATTTTTATGTTTTTTTGCAATGCTTCAACCTGATCGATGTCTTCAACACCCACACCCACTTGGCTAACCGCAAGCGCCGATAATGCGGTGGCAAAGCTTAAACTTTGTGATTTATCCCATTGATTTAGCTCACTCCAACAAAGGCCTGCGACTAAAGTATCACCGGCGCCAACCGTGCTCACTACTTCCATTTTCGGTGGTGTTGATTTAAGCCAGCCTGCTTGGTTAAGCCAAAGTACGCCATTTTCGCCCATAGAGATGACTACATTATGACAACCCTGTTGCTGTAATTGCTGTGCGGCATTCTTAATTTCATCCGTATTTTTTAATGGCAGATTAAGTAAAGCACTTAGTTCCTCATCATTGGGTTTAACCAGGTAAGGATGTGCATTAACACCGGCTGCTAAGGCTTTATTGCTGCTATCAAAAAATACTTTTTTACCGGCTTTGTTCAGTGTTTCAATCCAGCCTGCACAATGCTCCGGTGTCACGCCCTGCGGGAGGCTTCCGGCAATAACAAAGACATCATGTGTTTTTGAAAGCTTAAATAAAGTTCGCTCAAATTCAGCTAATTCAGATTCTCCAACAATCACGCCCGGGAAGTTGAGATCGCTCACCTGACCGGATTTTTCAACGATCTTGACATTGATGCGCGTATCACCTTGAACACGGATAAATTGGTCATTGATCTTTAACGATTCAAATAACTCTACAAATGAAGCTTGGTTATTTGTCCCGAGAAAGCCTGTGACAGTGACCTTTGCACCCAATTCGGCAAGTACCTTGGCAACATTGATACCTTTGCCTGCAGGGTGCAGACTACCGGTTTCAATTAAATTCACAGACCCTGTCTGTAATGCCTCAAGTGAGCCGGTAAGATCTAAGGCCGGGTTTAAGGTGACAGTAACCACTTTTAGATTTTTACTCATTGGATTTTTTCTCCAAGGCCGTCCTCAATCGCTTGACCAATGGCAAGCAGTGCCTGATCGGCATCTTCACCCTGTGCGGTAACCTGTAACTGGTCTTTAAACTTGACCCCCAAGGTCATCACTTTCATTAAACTTTTTGCATTGACTGTCTTGTCCGGCGTATCTGTTTTTGCCAGCTGAATGGTCGCTGCAAATTTTTTCGCCGTATTAACCAGCATCGCACCCGGGCGGGCATGTAAACCATGCGGATTACGGATAGTGAATGTTTTTTGAGTACCTTCGAGCGTTTCTTTTGTCAGTAAGTTGATAACTTGTTCTTGATTCGAACTGAAGAACTTATCTACTTTTTGTTTGGCAATCATATCAATCAGAAAATCCAGCGTTTTTAAATGCAGTTCACTGTTACTGGCGATACAGAGAAGGCCGCTGACTGGTTTATCTAAATGCTGGAATGATTGGGATACTTTTACAAAAGAGAGGGCAGTTTTATTAACACCTTGGTTGCTGGCAGTTAACCACAGACCTTGGCCTAAATGCGTTGGATTGTTAGCCGCTATTGCATCAGCAAAAGTATCACCGACCGCTCCCTGATTTTTGATTAAATCGGCTGCAAGCGCTGTTAGTTGAGAGATATCCTGTGCTGCAGTCTCGAGTTGAATCAAGTCAGTCGTTAACAACATTTCGGTTTGCACTTTGCCGGTTAATAAATCAACAATGGTTTCAGCAGTGGTTGCATTTTGTAACTGTTGTTCAACACCCTCAGCAGAAAGTACTTTCGTCAGCATTTTTAAAATTTCTAAATGCTGATCTGATTTTGCTGCGATACCTATTGCTAAATAAACCATATTATCATCACCCCAATTCACACCTTGAGGAAAGTGATGCAAAATCACACCGGTTTGTTTTATCTGATCACGGGTATCCGTTGTGCCATGAGGGATGGCGATACCATTACCTAAAAAAGTGGTGTTTTGGGCTTCACGAGCGAGCATACCGTTAACATAACCGATTTCGACATAACCCTTATCCATCAGGCCGTTCGCGATAGATTTAATTGCATCTTGTTTATTCTCTGCGGCTTGGGAAAGAATAATATCGTGGGTATTAATTGATAACATGCAGGGTACCTTACTAATGTTAGTGACTGTCGCGCTTATTAACGCAGACACAAATGGTTTAAAAATGAGCGCTTAGTCGTCAGTATAATTGTGAGCCAATCAACGATCATCTATTCAGTCTTATATTCACTATCGTGATGTGAATGGCTGTACTCTCAATCTATTATTTCTTGTCTTTATCGTTGCTGAACCGATTCAGTTGTTATGCTGAACCGTTTCAGCTACAATTGCAACTGCTTTTTGATGGTTATTGGTTTGGTGATTTCCTATACTGTGATACGGATCTCGATAATTGTTTTTTATAAAGGATTTTTGATGAAATTAGTAGAAATAGCGCGCTTAGCAGGTGTCTCTCGTACCACGGCCAGTTACGTTATTAATGGTAAAGCAGAGCAATATAGGATCAGTGAAAAAACGCGTCTGAAAGTGATGGCCGTTGTGGATAAATATAATTATAAACCTAACTATGCGGCCAGTACTCTACGGGTGGGCAATAGCCGTACCTTTGGTTTAATTATCCCGGATCTGGAAAATACCAGTTACGCTAAAATCGCTAAATTATTAGAGCGCGATGCCAGAAAATCGGGTTTTCAATTAATAATCTGTGGTTCGGGTGATGACATTAATACGGAAATGAATGTTGCTGAAAATCTTGTCCGGCGGGGTATTGATGTGTTAATTGTTGCCACTGCATTACCCGGTGATAATGAATTTTATCGCAATATACAGGCTAAAGGAGTGCCGGTCGTGGCGATAGACAGGTGTTTGGATGATGAGTGTTTCAGCAGCGTTATTAGTGAAGATCTTGAAGGCGCTTATCAGTTATGTGAAGCCCTATTAGAAAAAAATATTAACAGTATTGGTTTAATTGGCGCTGGGCCACTGCTGGGCGTCTCCAAAGAGCGAGAATTAGGGTTTAAAGCTGCACTGGCACAATACAGTGGCTCGCTTAACATTCAATACGCTTATGGTGAAGATTTTAGTATTGAACAAGGTCAATATTTAGCGCAGCAATGGATAGATCAGGGTTGTTTCCCCGATGCCATTTTAATTACCTCTTATACATTATTTGTTGGAGTACTGGATTGTTTATTAGCACATCCCGAATTACAGGAAAAAACTGAACTGGCAACTTTTGGTGATAACCGCCTGTTAGATTTTTTACCTATCAAAGTACAGTCCTTACCGCAGCAGTTAGAAGTTATTGCAGAAAAAGCACTGCAACTGGCCTTGCTTGCTGCACAGGGAACTTATAATCCCAGTGTGGAAGTTGTCCCGCGCCGGTTGATTAAACGCTAGTGCAGCGCAAATAATAAGGTGTGCGGTTAACTACATATTGAAAAAACCTAAAAATTCACACCATTGTGACGATTTTTCTTCAATATCTGCATCGTAAAAGCGGATTACTGAACCTGCTCTGGCCTGCGCTATCTTGGGTAGATCCAAGCGTGATACGCAGCCGATTTTCGGATAACCTCCCAGAGTTTGGCGATCATTGAGCAGTATGATCGGTTGTCCGTCGGGCGGAATTTGAATCGCGCCAAGTGCAATGCCTTCTGAAATAATGCCGGCAGTATCACACTTTATTGCTGCGCCTGTTAAACGCACGCCCATCCGATCGCTTTGCGGGCTAACGGCAAAACTACTTTGAAAAAATCGATCCCGCTGTAATTGAGGGAAGCGCTCAACTTGATAGGACGGCAGTACACCAATCTCGATAGTATCGGCATAGTCCGGGATAAAATGCTTTGGAACGGATCGACAGACAGTGCGATGCTGGTTAATGCTCGCCGCGGTTAATAACTGTCCTGCGGCTATTTTGTTTCCTCTGGCAAGGGAATCGTCGTCTTTTGCCAGCCCGCCAAGTTTATTACGCATCACAGTGGCGCTGCTGCCAAATATTTTCTGTGCGGCAAAACCACCGGCAATAGCAAGGTAAGCTCTAAGCCCGGTTTGAGCAAAACCAAGTTTAAGTGTCTGCCCTTTTTTGATTTGAAAGCTACACCAGTTTTTGTGTGCAACGCCGTCAAGGGTTGCCATCATATTGGCTCCCGTGAGGGCTACCATAGTATCTTCCTGGGCTGTAAAACTGGCCTGACCTAATGTGATTTCAAGTACTGGACAGTGCATGCTATTAGCAAGCAAGTGGTTTGCCCAGCAATAGGCATGCAGATCAATCGGACCACCTTGACTTAAACCCAGTTGTGCCACGCCAAAGCGGCCGACATCCTGAATAAGAGATAACATTCCCGGTTGAATTACTTTCAGTTTGGACATATTTTTCCTCCTTGCTGAATAAATTCTTGTTGTGATACCTGCTTAAAACGTACTGCGTCACCGACAGAAAACGTCACTCTTTCCGGCTGAATTACTTCCAGTCTGGACATGTTTGTCCTCCTTGCCGAGTAAACTCTTCTAGTGATACGGATTTAAAACGTACCGTGTCACCGACAGAAAACGGCATCATCGGTTCCTTTTCTGGATTAAATAAGGTGCTTGGGCAGTTACCAATAATCTGCCATCCACCCGGTGAATCATCGGGATAAACGGCTGTCTGCCGGTCCGCAATACCGACACTGCCTGCCGGTATTTTCAGGCGCGGACTGGCGTGACGGGGCATAACAATACGGTCATCGACGCTGCCAAGAAAGGCGAAACCGGGAGAGAAGCCGATCGCGCACACGGTATAAAGGGTCTGGCAATGAATATCGATAACCTGCTGAACAGATAAATTCTTCGCTTCAGCCAGCGTCCGTAAATCCGGTGCCACATCAGCGTGGTAATAAACGGGCAGTTCAATAATTCTTGCCTGGCTTTTTTGTGATTTTTGTTCAAAACTACCAAGCAGCTCGATTAAGCTTGCTTCCAGAGTTGCATAGGATATTTTTAAAAGATTGAATTCGATCATAATCGAGGTATAAGAGGGCACCACCTCAATAATCCCATCAGCGACCTCGAGGTGAATTTTTTCGCACAGAGAGCCAATTAGAGATGCCCGTTCCGGGGCAATAGTGTCCCCGATATAAATCATGGCATGGGTTTCTGATACCCGCTTGATGATAGGTGATTTCATGGGTTCAGTGCCCTGAATAGTTGCTCGACTGTTGCTACCGACTCCGGATTGTCACCATGAACACAGACACTATCAGCGTTAAGCTGCAGTTGGCCGCCCTCGATTGTGGTAACACAACCATTTTTGGCTAATTGCATAACCTGTTTGATAATTTGCTCTGGGCAATGATATACCGCACCTGCTTGTGAGCGCGGAGCAAGTCGGCCTTCAGGTGTGTAGGCCCTGTCGGCAAAGGCTTCTAAAATTAAGCGCACGCCCGCCTGATCAGCAATACCCTTGTAAAGGCTATTATCCGTTTGGGCGAGGATCATCAGCGCCGGCCGGGGAGACAGCTTGGTCAGACCGTCAATAACGGCGCGAAAAATATCTTGATCGACCATCATATCGTTATACAGCGCACCATGGGGTTTGACATATTCAACATTACCGCCATAGAGCTGGCAGATTGCTTGCAGGGCACCGGTCTGGTAGGCGATCAAGTGGGATATCTGCTTTTGGGTATGGGGAATACTGCGTCGTCCAAAACCTATTTTATCGTTATACCCGGGGTGGGCACCAATCTGGACGTTTTTTTTAACGGCTGACTGAACGGTTTTGGCCATCACATCCGGATCCGATGCATGGAATCCGCAGGCGATATTAGCCATATCAATCCAAGGTATCACCGCTTCATCTAAGCCCATTTCCCAGATACCAAAACTTTCTCCCATATCGCAATTAAGTTTCATTTCTACCTTCCTATTTTGACGTTAGGGTAATTATTTGAGAGCGATACGATCCTATCAGATCCGAGAAATGAATCTTATCATGACTCCAAAAGTGTGATTCAAAGATACATTGAAGACGATTTGTAAGCAAATTGTTTTTAATTTGTTGCCAAACTGTTGCGGGACGTATAAGTTCAGGCCTCAAATTTAAGTTGTGCAGTTATTATTATTGAAAGTTGTAGTAAGTGTTATCTATTTTAATTAGCTGTTATTTTTTAATAACAGCAAAATAAAATGGCTTAATTTAATGATCTGACCGCAGATAGGTCTAATCAACCTGAGGTTTTAAAAAAGGAACTAAAACAATGAGAGTATTTCTTAAAACAACCACAATGCTGCTTGCGATAGCGGCCACTTCGACCAGTTTTGCCAGCACCCGATGGGATATGGCGACACCTTACGTCGACTCAACTCATCATACCCAGAACATCCGTCAATTTGCTGAAGATGTTAAAGCGGCAACCGATGGTGAGCTTGAGATAGTCGTTCATGCAGGTGGTTCGTTAATCAACCATAAAGAGATCGTTCGTGCGGTACGTTCGCGCCAGATTTCTATCGGCGAAGTTTTTATCGGTATCTTAGGTAATGAGGATCCCGTGTTTAAGCTTGATAACCTGCCGTTTTTAGCCACTGATTTTGATCAGGCGAAGAAGTTATACGATGTATCAAAAGCAACGATAGAGAGCAAACTGGCCGAAGATAACATGATGTTGTTGTATTCTGTGCCATGGCCACCACAGGGCATTTATAGTAAAAAAGCGATTAACTCTGTAGAAGATCTGGAAGGCGGAAAAATGCGCGCTTACAGTTCAACCTTATCCCAATTATCTGTTTTGCTGAAGGCGTCACCTACTACGGTTCAAACGGTAGAAATTCCGCAAGCTTTCTCCACCGGCATTATCGATATGATGATCACCTCGCCAACAACAGGTGTCAGCAGCCAATCCTGGGATTATGTCAGCCACTATACAGACGTGCAGGCATGGATTCCGAAAAACATGGTGATTATTAATACCCGTGCATTTAAACGTTTGGATGAAAAAACTCAGCAGGGGCTATTACAAGCGTCCGCTGATGCAGAGTTGCGCGGCTGGGAAATGGCAAAAAAAGAAACGGCATTAAATACCAAAATCCTTGCTGACAAAGGGATGAACGTAGCAGCGCCGACAAAAGCTTTGATGAGCTCTCTTAACGACATTGGCGATGTCATGGCAAAAGACTGGATTAAAGAAGCTGGAAGTGAAGGTGAAGCCATCTTAGAAGCGTACAAAAAATAATATATCCCAAACTACTTGAAGATGCTGATTCCTGCATCTTCAGGTCATTTGGGTCTATCCTCTAGCGGAACAAAAAACAGGAGTTTCCATTCATGCGTTTTTTTTTAAATAAGTTGTATCACGGAGCAGGGATTTTATCCGCCGTATGTATCGTCGCCATATGTGTTGTGATTCTAGCTCGCGTGGTCGGACGCTGGATGGGAATTGTTGTCCCCTCAAGTGATGACTTTGCCGGTTTTTTGCTGGCAGCTTCAAGTTTTATGGCCTTAGCTTATACATTTCAGCACGGTGGTCATATTCGAGTGAGCTTATTTACTTCACGATTAGGTGAGAAAAGTGCACTTTTTTGTGAGCGTTTTGTCCTGCTCAGCGCGTCTGTTCTAAGCGCATATTTAGCCTACGAGCTTTGTTATATGGTATGGGAATCCTGGGATTATGAGGAGGTTTCATCGGGTTTTGTGGCCATTCCGATGTGGATTGTTCAACTTCCTGTTGCCATTGGCATGGTTATATTTGCTATCTCGGTCATTGACCTGACCGTATGTAGTCTTCTCTTTGGTAAACGAATTCCACTTTCTGAAGAGGAATCGCTGGCTGAAAAAGATTTTATTAATATTGACGGTGTAAAACATCAGGATTCAAAGGGAGAGAGTCAATGAATGAACTGATTATTGGAGGCATACTTCTGGTTGTGCTGTTTGGTTTTCTTGCCAGCGGACTGTGGGTGGCTTTGTCACTGCTGATGGTGGCTATCTCAGGTATGATCCTGTTAGGTAACGACGCCTTTGGTTTGATTTATGCAACCTCCACCTGGGGCGCGGTGTCTGACTGGTCACTCGCAGCTTTGCCGTTGTTTATCTGGATGGGGGAAATTCTATTCAGAACCCGTTTGTCCAGTGACCTGTTCGAAGGGTTAACACCCTGGCTGGGGCGAGTACCCGGTCGCCTGTTACATGTAAATATTTTAAGTTGCGGTCTATTTGCCGCAGTGTCCGGATCATCGGCTGCAACGGCGGCGACAATCGGTAAAATGACACTGCCTGAGCTCAAAAAGCAGGGCTACGATGATAAAATGGCGATTGCAACACTGGCAGGTTCAGGAACACTTGGTCTTTTAATTCCACCGTCGATTATTTTGATTGTTTATGGTGTGGCCGCAGAGGTTTCTATTGGCCGTTTATTTATTGCAGGTGCCGTGCCCGGTCTGATGCTGGTAATGCTGTTTATGGGATATACCATGTACTGGGCATTGCGCAATCCGAGCAAAGTACCTAGCGACACAGTTACCTACAGCTGGTCTGTAAAGTTGAAAGCCCTGCTCAAGCTTATTCCTGTTGGGCTTCTGGTCTTATTTGTTCTGGGTTCTATTTATGGTGGTCTAACAACTCCGACTGAGGCTGCGGCTTTTGGGGTCGTTGGCGCACTATTGCTTGCTTTTACTGGTCGCTCCCTGACTCGGGAAAGTCTGGTTGGCAGCTTAATGGGGGCGACAAAAACCTCATGCATGATTCTTTTAATTCTTGCCGGTGCGGCATTTTTAACCGTTGCAATGGGTTTTATTGGGTTACCCCGTATGCTGGCAGAAACTATCGCTGCAATGGAGCTTTCACCTTATCTACTGCTGTTTATTTTGACCTTGTTGTTTGTGGTGCTGGGCTGTTTCTTAGACGGCATTTCTGTTGTTGTCCTGACCACCTCAGTGGTTTTACCTATGGTGCTGCAGGCCGGAATTGATCCGCTGTGGTTCGGTATTTATATTGTGCTGGTTGTTGAAATGTCACAAATCACTCCGCCCGTCGGTTTTAACTTATTTGTCCTTCAAAGCCTCACCGGGCGTGATATGATCTTTATCTCAAAGGCTGCGCTACCGTTTTTCTTCTTATTACTTTTCGCGGTAGTAATAGTCACAGTATTTCCGGGTATTGTCACCTGGCTACCATCGGAAATGACCGCCAGTTAAAAAGAGGTAACTATGAAAAAGAGTGAATATTTTCCAATCGTATCTTCATCGCATTTGATGGGGAAAGATTCCGTTACGTTAAGTGAGTTTGAATATGCGTTAACTATGCTTAATAATGCCTTTGAACGTTGGATGCTATCGTGCAGTTTTGCCTCGGGGCTTCCTGAGCTGGGGCCGCTTGATATTCTGGTACTTCATAATATGCATCATCGTGACCGGCCAAAACGGATCGTGGATGTTGCATTCACTCTCAATATTGAAGATATTCATAATGTCTCCTACTCGGTGAGGAAACTTGTTAAGCGAGAACTGGTTGAAAGTGAAAGGCGTGGGAAAGATACTTATTATAAAGTGGCAGAAAGTGGGCGAGAATTTTGCGCGGAATATCGCAAGATCCGCGAAAAATGGCTTGTTGATGCTATCAGCAAGCTGGGCATTAGCGATCAACTGGGTGAACTTGCCGCTACCATGAGAACCTTATCGGGTATTTATGATCCGGCATCACGGGCCGTACGTTCATTGTAATCACTGATGGGAATTGCTTTTAGCCTCTGAAAAAATTCAGAGGCATTTTAAGCGTAATTAACTTAGTCTCCGCAGGTAAACCTGTGAAAATATAAACACCTGCTGATAGTCTTTTTTAAAAACCATATAATACTATTTTCCCCTTGGATTTTTCCGATTCTAATAAAGCATGCGCCTTGATAAGATTCGCGGCATTGATTGTTCCAAAATCATTTGCAACAGTCGATTTTAATTTCCCCTGATCCACCATGTTGGCAACGCGGGTTAATAATTTATGCTGCTCAATCATATCCTCTGTTTCAAAGAGTGAGCGGGTAAACATCAGTTCCCAATGAACAGAGACGCTCTTACGCTTAAGCGGCATAATATCAAGGGTCGCCGCATCATCGATCACTGCTAATTTTCCCTGCGGGGCGATAATTGTCGCTATTTCCGCGAAATGATCTTCCGTATGGGTAAGACTGGCAATGTAATTTACATTGTCCAGACCAATTGACAGCAGTTCCTGTTCTAAATCCTGACGGTGATTAATCACATGGTCGGCACCTAACTCCCTAACCCAACTTTGTGTTTCCGGTCTTGATGCTGTGGCAATAACAGTTAGATTGGTGAGCTGTTTTGCAAGTTGAATCATGATTGAGCCCACACCGCCGGCTGCGCCAATAATTAATAGTGTTCCTTTACTCTCACTATTAAGATTAAAGCGATCAAATAATATTTCCCATGCTGTAATTGAAGTCAGCGGCATAGCGGCTGCTTCGCGGCAGGATAAACTTTTGGGGGCCAAGGCAACAATTCTTTGATCAACCAGATGGTATTCACAATTTGCACCCTGGCGGTTGATTGCACCTGCATACCAAACTTTATCGCCGGGTTTAAATAAGGTTACCTGCTCACCAATAGAGACAATCGTGCCAACTGCATCCCAACCTAATATCTTGTACTGCTGATCGGTTGGAGTGACGTTATTGCGAACTTTGGTATCGACGGGATTCACTGAAATAGCTTCAACATTGACTAATATATCAGTGCCACTGGCGACCGGCTTTGGAAGGTCGACATCAATTAAAGCCTGAGGATGGGTAATAGGTTGTGAATTTTGGTAAGCAACTGCTTTCATATAGACTTCCTTTTTTAGTTATATTGCCAAGCTATTTGAGGATGCATATCCAGTCGTTTGGCTATATATCCAAACTACTTGGGTATATATTAACAGCGTTAAGCTGTCCGCCTGAAATGTGCAAATAAAGCAGCATAGCAGGTTTCTCTCTGCTGCGCGCTAGCTCACATGAAAATCATGATGATAGTAGAGGGATCTTATTTGGCACTCATTTTTGCCAGCTGGTTGACGGATATTTCTTCTACAGGATGCTTGTATGAATGATTGTAAAGTGTGATTTATGTCTCATAATTATTGATTTTAAATTTAAAAAACAATATAATGTAGATCCAAGTCACATTTTTAGAGTGTTTTTATGAAACAGAAAATAGTTACCATTAGCCGTGAAATAGCAGGAATATTTATCATGTTTTCAGTCACTGCAGGGATTATTATACTAGAAGCTTCCGTTTGGGTGTGATTGAGCAGCGGCTCGATTACCCTTTTAAATATATTCCCTTCAATATTTTCCTTTAAACAGTTAAATAGTTTTTTAACTGCCTACTCTGCATCATTAAAACATCGTAATATCTGCTAATCCGCAACACAAGAAGGCATTAAATTCTACGCAGAATTAAACAGAATGAACTATATTAGACTTGCATTCTTTCTGTCTGTAGGGAGTTAATCGCAGTTTTCCATAACCTATATACAGGGGCAGGGGAGATAATGAACCAAATAAAATCAACACTAATATCTATGCCGATACCAATACCTATGCCAATATTTATGACCATACCAATACCCATATCGATACTAAAATATTGTTTTAGGTCTGGCTAGTATTTATTGCAACCAGCATAAGTGATTAGAAAATTTGTTATTAATACTTTACTTATCCTCAAATAATCAAGGATCTATAAAATGAAAAAATGGTTAGCACTTTGTGCCGGTGGTTTACTCTTGAGTTTTCAGGTTGCCGCAGATCAGTATCAAACAACAATAGAGCAGTTTCAACGTTCGCCAAGCACAGCTGATTTTTTTGATAATGCTTATGGTTATGCCGTTTTCCCTACTATAGGTAAAGGCGGTATTGGTCTTGGCGGTGCCTATGGTGAGGGGCAAGTCTACTCAGGCGGACGGCCGACGGGCAGTGTGAATATGATACAAATCAGTTTGGGTTTTCAGTTGGGCGGTCAAGCCTTCAGTCAAATCATTTTCTTACAGGATAAACGGGCCTATGATGCTTTTACCGCCGGCAGCTTTGAATTTGGCGCTCAGGCAAGCGCGGTAGCGCTGACTTTTGGGACGTCGGCCCAAGCAGGCAGTACTGGCACAGGAGCTGCGCTAGGCAAGCAGCAGAGCAAAGCAAATTATGTCGGTGGTTTCGCGGTCTTCACCTTGGCTAAAGGTGGTTTGATGTATGAAGCGAGTATTGCCGGGCAAAAATTTAACTTTAAAGCTGATTAATAATTTTTAAATAAGGGGCAGAGCTAGTTGTCATTCAGCGGTTATTCTGCTGATCTTAATTCTCCCCTTTTTATTGTTTTACTTTCTTTAACAGGGGCTATAAATTAGGCTTAATTGTCGTACTTTATAGGTTTTAACATGAATTTTCTTGCACACTTACATATTGCGGAGCATACCGGGACCAGCTTCGTAGGGAATTTTTTGGGCGATTTTATTAAAGGAAACCCCAGCGGAAAATTTAATAGTGATATTGTGCAGGGAATTCGTCTGCATCGTTTTGTTGATAGTTATACTGACAGGCATCAATTGGTTAAATTAGCAAAACCCTTGTTTGCTAAAGAGTTGCGTCGTTACGCACCGATTGCTTTAGATATGTTTTGGGATCATTTTCTGGCTAAGCATTGGTCTCAATTTCATCATTCATCATTAAACGACTTTTGCCAGCAAGCGCAGTTACAAATTGAATTGGAATCTGCCCGCGAAATAAATACATTTCCAGAGCGTTTTAAAAAAACATCAACATTAGTTTGGCAGCAAAAGTGGCTTGAGTCTTACCAAAAAGTCGATAATATTCAGTATGCGCTGGAGTCTATGTCTTTACGCAGTATAAGAATGGCACCATTAGCTTTAACCGGTGAAACCTTAGTTAAGCATTATGCGGCGCTATCGGAAATATTCTTTGAGTTATATTCAGATTTATTGGATAAAACAGCTGGTTATATTACTTACGAGGGCTATAAATAATACTTTATATAAATAAAGTGTTATTTATAGCGGAAAATCAGATTCATTCGGTGAATAAATGCTTAATATTTTCAAAATCACTTTTACCGGAAACGATTTCTTCAATGCTTAAACCTGAAACTTCATGGGGAAACACTAACCACTCTTCTGATTCATGGATAAAATAATCAGGTACTATGGCAACGGTTTTATTTTTAGGTTTGTAATAGGGCGTGGCAATGCGTACATCGGTTGGCATATTTAAGCGCATTTCTGCTGTTAGTCTTTCAACTAATGCCACCACACTTCTGCCTGAGTCAAATACGTCATCAACAATTAATAAGCCATCATCAGCATTGGCATTTTCAATAATATAATGCAGGCCATGAACTTTTATGGTTTTACTTTGTTTGCCAATACCATAATAGGAAGAGGTACGCACTGCAATATGGTCGGTATCTACTTTTTTATAATCAAAGTATTCCTGTACTGCAATACCAATAGGTGCTCCTCCTCGCCAAATACCAACAATAAATTGTGGACGAAAACCGCTATCATAGACTTGTGCGGCAAGACGAAATGAGTCTTCAAGTAGTTGTTGGGCAGTAATATATACTTTGCTGGACATTTAATAACCTCTGCGAGTGAATTTTTGCGCAAAGTTTAGAGCAACAGGAAAAAATAACAATAACCTGGATCCTGTTTATTGCATTTTTTTACATAAAACTAGCATTATCAACGAGCGGACCCACAGACAGAGACCTCTTTATCAGATGAAATAAATGGTTTTTCAAACATATTCAGTTTGATGCTCTGGGGTATCCAAGACCTTACATATCCTGAATTCAGGTTATGTAAGGTACTCACTCGAAAGTTTTCTGATCTTAAAAAGCGTCTTTATTGAGTAAACTGCTCAAAAATGCGAGGAAATTTATGTAGAGTACTTAGTACGCTGTTTTAACAAGAAAATTAAAAATTTCATGTTAACTAATTTACTGTAAAAGACAAAGTGAGACAGCCTTTTTTTTCACTATGGATTATTTAAGCTATGCAAAGAGTGTTTTAATGACTGATCGCTTGGTTTGTTGATGGTAATAATAATCGAAGGGATCATAAGAAAATATTGACTTAGACGTCTATACGGCTTAGTGTTCGGCGGTATTTCGCTTTCATCTGCTTTCCGCATAGTGTAAATAGAAAAATGTAGGTCACTCACCGTTAAATTCAGGAAATTTGATGATCCAGATAAAAAAAGTTAATAAAGTATTCTATCAAGCAGGGAGAGCAATCCATGCACTCAGTAATATTAACCTCTCTATCGAGCAGGGCAGTATTTTTGGTGTTATAGGCTCCTCCGGTGCGGGTAAGAGTACTTTAATTCGCTGTGTTAATTTATTAGAACGCCCGTCAAGTGGCAATATCATTCTTGATGGCGTTGATCTTACTCAACTGTCAACGCAGGAGTTAACTTTAACGCGCCGTAAAATTGGCATGATTTTTCAACATTTTAACCTGTTATCTTCGCGAACCGTTTTTGATAACGTGGCGCTGCCCCTTGAATTAGCGGCTGTTAATAAAAATAAAATTAAAGATAAAGTCAATGGTTTGTTGGAGCTTGTTGGTCTAACCGACAAAAGGGATACCTATCCCGCTAATTTAAGTGGAGGACAAAAACAACGTGTGGCAATAGCACGTGCACTTGCGTCCGATCCTCTGGTTTTATTGTGTGATGAAGCGACGAGCTCATTGGATCCTGCAACCACGCAATCTATTTTAGAGCTGCTGCGCAAGATTAACCGTGAATTAAATTTGACCATTTTATTAATCACCCATGAAATGGCCGTCGTCAAAGGTATCTGTGCACAAGTTGCTATTATTGGTGATGGTAAAATGGTTGAACAAGGACTTGTTGGTGATATTTTCGCACATCCTAAAACAGAATTGGCACGTCAGTTTATACGTTCTACGCTGGACCTTACTATTCCAGCTGATTATAGTGCTCGCTTATTGACTAGTAGAGTTGAAAACAGTTTTCCATTGGTGCGTTTAGAGTTTACCGGCGCATCGGTTGATACCCCTGTAATCAGCCAGTTGGCACGGCAGTTTAATATAGATATCAGTATTATCAGCTCCAATATGGACTATGTTGGCGGGGTTAAATTTGGCCTGATGTTAGCTGAGTTTTTTGGCACGGAAGAAGCGGCTTTAAAAGCGATTGCTTTTCTAAAAGAACATAATGTAGAAGTTGAGGTGTTAGGTTATGTCATTTGATTTAATGTCGAGTTGGTGGGGGGAGCATGAAGGTCTTCTGCAATTATTACTCGAAGCGTTAGGTGAAACGGTTGCGATGGTGTTCGCTTCCGGGTTTCTAGGATTTGTTGTTGGCATTCCGGTGGGTATTGTATTGCACTTAAGCAAAAAAAACGGATTACTTGAACACGATTTGCTTAATAAAATATTGGGTATTGTGGTCAATATTGGTCGCTCTATTCCCTTTATTATTTTGTTGGTGGCGATTATTCCTTTTACGCGCTTTGTTGTGGGGACCACAATAGGAACCGCAGCGGCTATTGTACCCCTGACTATTGGCGCTATTCCGTTTATTGCACGTCTTGTTGAGGGGGCGTTATTAGAAGTACCCTCAGGATTGGTCGAGGCTGCACAGGCGATGGGTGCAAAACCGCAACAAATTATTACTAAAGTACTTTTACCGGAAGCACTACCCGGAATTATCAATGCGGTTACTATTACGCTTGTGACCCTAGTGGGTTATTCGGCAATGGCCGGTACTGTGGGTGGCGGTGGCCTTGGAGACGTTGGCATTCGTTATGGCTACCAACGCTTTGATGCTACCGTGATGATGATTACAGTGGTTATTTTAGTTTTTATCGTACAACTTATTCAATCAATTGGTGATCACTTAGTTAAGTCTGTGGATCATCGCTAATAACAACTTACATTAACATTTAAAAAATCAAGGAATACCTTGAAAGGAGATATATCATGAGCTTTAACCTGAAAAATATTTTTGCCGTTGTAGGCCTTGCTTCCACACTGATCCTAAGCGGTTGTGGTGATAAAGACGCTGCTGTTGATAATAATAAAATCAAAGTCGGTGTTATGGCCGGGGCCGAGGCGCAAGTAGCTGAAGTCGCTGCAAAAGTTGCAAAAGAAAAATACGGTCTGGAAGTAGAGTTAATTACTTTTTCTGATTACATTACCCCCAATGCAGCACTTGCAGAAGGCTCTATTGATGTTAATGCTTTCCAGCATAAACCTTATCTGGATCAGCAAATCAAAGATCGTGGTTATAAATTTGCCGTGGCAGGTAATACCTTTGTTTACCCTATTGCCGGCTACTCAAGCAAAATTAAATCACTTGACGAATTAAAAGAGGGTGACCTTATTGCCGTACCAAGCGACCCAAGCAACTTAGGGCGTTCATTGATGCTGCTTGAGCGCCAGGGCCTACTGGTATTAAAAGAAGGCGCAGGTCTTGGTGCCACCGTACTTGATATTGCTAGCAGCCCAAAGAATTTAGAGATTGTTGAGCTGGAAGCCGCGCAGCTGCCACGCTCTTTGGAAGATGTGAGCCTGGCTATTATTAATACAACTTATGCAAGCAGTATTGACTTGTCACCCGAGAAAGATGGTCTTTTTGTTGAAGGTAAAGACTCTCTTTATGTAAACTTGCTCGTTGCACGTGAAGATAATGTCGATGCTGAAAATGTCCAAAACTTTCTTAAAGCGTACCAGACAGAAACAGTTTATGACGCTGCAATGAAAATTTTCAAAGATGGTGTTGTTAAGGGTTGGTAAGTCATACTCTCTAACTAATTGCTTGTAATAGGAAAAAGTATTGATCTTAGATCAATACTTTTTTTTTGCGTATTGGCTTAAGATAAATTATTTTAAATAACGAATACTTTGCTTTATATTAAAACGATCACCGGGAGATGGAATGAAACTTGCTATTATTGGACTGGGTGATATTGCGCAAAAAGCGCATTTACCCGTAATTACTCAAATTCCAGGGCTTGAGGTGCTTCTCTGCACGCGCGATAAAAACACCTTAAAAAGACTGTCTAAGTTGTATCGTATTGATAGGTTATATTCAGATTATAAAGACTTAATTAAAGCCGGGATCGATGCAGTAATGATTCATAGCAGCACGGTTTCCCATCTGCAAATTGCGACCTTTTTTTTACAGCAGGGTATTCCAACCTTTGTTGATAAACCTCTGGCCGATAATGCCTTTGATTGTGAAAGACTTTATGAGTTGGCTGCAAAGCATCGACAACCTTTATATCTGGGCTTTAATCGTCGTTTTATTCCTTTGTATAATCAGTATCTGCCGAATATTCAAAATACCAAAGAGCATTCATCTTTATTATCATTACGTTGGGAAAAAAATAGATTTAATCAACCAGGTGATATTCGCACCTTTATTTTTGACGACTTTATTCATCCACTGGACAGTATCAACCTTGATGCTAAAAATAACTTGGATGATGTCTACCTTACCTGGCAGTCTCAAGGTCAGCGGTTATCCCGTGTAGATATTCAGTGGCAACAACAGAAGACCCTATTGCATGCCTCAATGAACCGTCTTTATGGTGCGACTAAAGAGCGCATTTCAGCGAGTTATGAAAATTGTGCTTTTGAGTTTGATTCCTTTGTTTCGGGTAAATGCTGGCAAGATAATCAAGAGTCCGTTATTGCTCTTCCTGACTGGACGCCTATGTTAACCGGCAAAGGCTTTACGGGTATGATCGATGATTGGTTAAGTGTGGTGGAAAAAGGCAAGTTAGCACCCTCGGTTGTTGAACGTAACCTTGCAAGCCATCAATTAGCCGAACTTATTTGCCAAAAGATATGGGTAGAATAGTCTACGAAACAGGTTGAACAAAGTAAATAAAAGACTCGTCATTCCCTTGCGGGTCGTCATTTTCCAGCATAATAGTTGATCACTTCCTTAACAGGTTTGCTATTATTGTTTTTTGTATGGCAGAAATGGAAAAGCATGAATAGATATCCTTCGATTGAAATCCCCTTTAATAATCGTAACCAATGCTGGTTTTGCGGCGAGCCGAAAGACAAAGTCATTAACTTTCCTAAATACAGCAGCGAAGAGAGTTTAATCACCCACGCGCCAATTTGTGTGCCGAGCTGTAATGAGTGTGCCTCTATTGTTCAACGTACCGCATTCAGTTCATTATTTGCCTACCGGGATGCGATTAAAAAAGCATTAACGGTCAAACATCAAAAAACACTGGGCATAGGTTCGAATTGGACTAAGCAGGAGCTGGCAGAATCTGAACTTGAAGGCAGTGCTTTTGAAGGATTTAAACGCAGTGCCTGGTTTATGTTTGAAATGATTCAGACACGTCTTAATTACCAAGGGTGGGAACTGCGGGTAAATAACGACAAGCTTTATCTTGAACAAGAAAATGAAGCTTTTGATTTTGATGGTACAACTTATGTTAATTTGGACAGTGCGATTATCTATGCCATTAAAACCTTTCATCTTGATGAGCAATTATTTACCCGGGTATTAAGTGTGATCGGCAAAGATAAGTTTGGTCAGGCAATCCGCTTATGTCGCTTGCATCCGCAATTGACCAGTAAAAATAGAGAAGGCGTTTTTTTGGATATTTTGCAGAGTATTGGCTTGTAGCTGAAAATCCTTTTTAAAGGAGGCTGTTATTGTTAATCTAAATTGCGATATAAAGTTTAAATGGCTGGGTGTTAAATGGAAAATCAAAAACCGACTGAAGATGAGTTAAATGCCTGGATAGAGAAAGTGCATTTTGGCAGTTGCTGCAGTGATTCTGTCGAGTCCCCCGATTCTGTCGAGGCGAATGACTTGCTGCAAACTGAAAAAGAAAGATCGGATAAATAAGCGCATAGACTGCGTTTCACTTAACTCTATGACAGTAATACTAGAAACAGGAATAATAGCCTTGCATGATGTAACCTTCTTTTATTTAGAAATGAACGCCCCTGAACAGCTGGTTGAAAAACCACCGGTTGAAGGTTTAATGATTATTGAGGCTGAAATTAAAGAGTTTCGTTTTAACAAATATCTCTATAGTTTGATCGGTGAAAGTTGGCAATGGGTTGATAAGCTCAATGATTCCCAGATGCAATGGGAAGCCCATGTTGAACGGGAGCAACTCAGAACTTGGGTTGCTTATTATCGGGGGGCAATTGCGGGTTATTTTGAACTTGAAATAGCAGATAGCGGTGATGTTGAGATCCTCTATTTTGGGCTGGCCCCCAAGTTTATCGGTCAAGGTTTTGGTGGTTATCTATTATCAACGGCGATTAAACACGCCTGGCAGTTATGCCAGGCTAAACGTGTTTGGCTGCATACTTGTTCACTTGATCATCCACGCGCATTGGCCAACTATCAAGCCCGCGGTTTTAGACTCTATCCCCAAACTACTTGAAGCTGCCTCTAGGTGATTTGGGTATTAGTCAATATATTGGAAAAACAGAGGAATAAAAAATGTTACAAGGAACACATCATACGGCGATTATCTGCTCTGATTATGAAAAATCGAAATATTTCTATACTGCTGTTCTTGGATTAAAGATTATTGATGAGAATTACAGAGAAGAGCGTGATTCTTATAAGCTTGATTTGCAGTTACCCGACGGCACTCAGGTGGAGTTATTTTCTTTTCCGGATTTTGCACCCAGAGCGAGTCACCCTGAAGCGTTAGGATTAAGACATCTTGCCTTTGTGGTCGAATCAATGGATCTGACTTGTAAGCATTTGCAGTCCTTTGCTGTTGCTGTGGAGCCTGTCCGTATTGACCCCTATACCAATAAAAAATATACCTTCTTTAGCGATCCCGATAATCTACCTTTAGAAATATGCGAGTTATAAACCAGGGCCCGAATTACAATAAGGGCTCCTCAATAATACCAAAAGAACTAAAAAGATAATCAGCCTTGCTGGTTAAAATCATCCCTAACTGCGTTGTGGGTTTTATTCAGAACATCCCGTTCTTCACCACTTCGTCGCCAGCTGAAGCTGTTCAAAATCGTTCCCTACTATTTTGTGTATTCAGAGCATCCTGTTCTTCTCCACTTTGTGGCCAGCTAAAGCTGTTCAAAATTGTTCCATACCATTTTGTGAAGAAGAGTAACGATCGAATGCAACTCACGCCTTATTAGTGCTTATTTTTCCTTCGCAATCATTGATCACTTCATTAATTCTTTTGGTATAAGCTGTTTGCCGTTAACATGATTTTATTCAGTTAAGCCTAAATTAGCCGCGTGAAAATAAAGATGTGTCTCAATGAAACTGGCAATAAAATAATAACTATGGTCGTAACCCTGGCGCATATTTAAACTCAATGGATAATGATTGCTGCTGGCGGCTACCACTAAACTATGGGGTTTTAGCTGCTCTTCTAAAAAATTATCATTCTCACCCTGATCAACTAACATCGGGATTTTTTGTTGCGCTAAAGCGATTAATTCACAGGTATCGTATTGTAACCATTTTTTTGAATCGGCACCAAGATACGCGCTAAATGCTTTTTTCCCCCAAGGGCAATTGACTGGGTTACTAACGGGACTAAAGGCAGTCGCCGATTGATAGAGACTAGGATTACGCAGTGCAATCATTAATGCGCCATGTCCGCCCATTGAATGACCGCTAATAACCCGCTGTTTATTGACCGGAAAATGATTTTCGATGATCCCCGGTAACTCATTGACCACATAATCATACATCTGATAATGTTTATTCCATGGCGCCTGCGTGGCATTAACATAAAAGCCCGCCCCTAAACCAAGATCATAAGCTTGTTCTGGATCATCTGCGACACCTTCTCCGCGCGGACTGGTATCGGGGGCTACAATAGCGATCCCCAATTCGGCAGCCAACTTAAGTGCGCTTGCTTTTTGCATAAAATTTTCATCGGTGCAGGTTAAGCCGGATAACCAGTACATAACGGGTACTTTTTTTCCATTAGCGGCTTGCGGTGGTAAATAAATCGCAAAACGCATTTTACAATTAAGTGTCTGTGATTGATGGTTATATTGTTTATGCCAGCCATCAAATACTTTATTGGTGCTAATATTTTCTATGCTCATGATTTTCCCAGATTGTTAAAAAACCGTTTCTAAAAATTTAGAAACGATTAATATCAGGATGGTTATTTAACCTCAGTTGTGTTGCTTATTCCGAAATGAGATTATTTAGCAAAGTGAATAACGCTGCGGATACTTTCACCTTTATGCATCAGCTCAAAGGCTTCATTGACATCTTCTAATGGCATAGTGTGAGTAATAAAATCCGATAATTTAAATTCCCCCTGTAAATAGCGCTCAACATAATCAGGCAATTCAGTACGTCCTTTGACACCACCAAATGCACTGCCTTTCCATACTCGCCCGGTCACCAATTGGAATGGACGGGTTGATATTTCTTTCCCTGCACCGGCAACACCAATAATAATCGATTCACCCCAGCCTTTATGGCAGCATTCCAGTGCGCTACGCATCACATCCACATTGCCGATACATTCAAAGGAATAATCCACACCGCCGTCAGTCATTTCAACAATCACATCTTGAATGGCTTTATCGAAATCTTTCGGATTAATACAATCCGTTGCACCCAATTTTTTTGCCAGCTCAAATTTACTTTCATTAATATCGATGGCGATGATTCGGCTTGCTTTTGCCATGGTTGCACCGATCACAGCTGAAAGGCCAATGCCGCCTAAGCCAAAGATGGCAACGGTTGCGCCTTCCTCTACTTTGGCCGTATTCATAACAGCGCCCATGCCGGTTGTCACTCCGCAACCGAGTAAACAGACCTCTTCAAGCGGTGCGGCTTTATTAACCTTAGCCAAGGAGATTTCAGGCAATACTGTATATTCTGAGAAAGTTGAACAGCCCATGTAATGGTAGATAGGTTGACCATCTTTATAAAAGCGAGTGGTGCCGTCGGGCATTAAACCTTTACCCTGAGTTTCACGAATTTTCTGACAAAGGTTGGTTTTTCCAGAAAGACAGAACTTACACTCACCACATTCCGGTGTGTATAACGGAATAACATGGTCGCCGAGTTTTACACTGGTCACTCCTTCGCCAATCTGTTCAACAATACCGCCACCTTCATGGCCTAATACACAAGGAAATATACCTTCTGGATCTTCGCCTGATAAGGTAAATGCATCCGTATGACAAACACCGGAAGCAATAATTTTCACTAATACTTCCCCTTTTTTAGGGAGCATGACATCAATTTCTTCAATGCTTAATGGCTGATTAGGTCCCCATGCTATTGCTGCTTTGGATTTAATATATTTCTCTGTCATATGAGCTCCGGTGATTTTTGGTGTGTTTCAGTAGGTATATTATCTTAGCATACGAATCTGCTGCTTAACTTGGTCTGAGTGTTACTGTTTTATTTAACTTCCCCCTATTATAACTATTACTGTTTGAATGATAATATAGTTAAAATTAAAATAACTTTTACTGTGTGGTAACAATATGCAATGGCAGGGTATTAATGAGTTTGTTGCGGTCGCAGAGATGCACAGCTTTACCCTGGCGGGTAAAAAATTGAAGATTTCGACCGCGCAGGTCAGCAGACAAATTAACGCATTAGAAAAAAGGTTGAATGTCAGGCTGCTCTACCGCACTACACGTCATGTTTCAGTGACGCAAGAGGGGCAGATTTTCTATCAGCATTGCCATAATGTATTAGAGGGGTTGGCAGCTGCGGAGCAGGCAATTAGCAGTTTACAGGCTAAACCACAGGGGCATATTAAACTCTCAGCCCCTATTACTTATGGAGAACAAAAAATTCTGCCGTTAATTAACGATTTTTTGTGCCGTTATGAGAGGATCCAAGTGACCTGCGAGCTGACTAATCAGCGCGTTGATTTAGTTGATGGCGGATTTGATTTAGCCATTCGCCTCGGTGACTTACCGGATTCGAGTTTAGTCGCCAAAAAATTAGCGGCACGTGAAAATTTTGTGTGCGCATCACCTGAGTACCTTAAAAAATTTGGTGAACCACACTCATTATCTGAATTAGTGCAGCACAATTGTTTATTAGGCACGCGTGATTATTGGCATTTTACTGAACAGGGCAAAGAAAAAAATATTCGTGTGCGGGGGAATCTGCGTTGTAATAGTGGCTTTGGGCTAGTGGATGCTGCGCTGAAAAATATTGGTATTATTCAGCTGCCTGATTATTATCTGCAGGAGCATATTAATTCAGGCAAATTAATTTCTTTATTAAACAATGTCCGGGTTGCTGAGGAGGGGATATGGGCGGTTTACCCGCAAAATCGTTATTTATCCCCAAAAATTCGTTTGCTTATTGATTTTCTTGCTGAGCATTTTGCAGACGGGACAAAACATCACTTAATGAAGGCTTAACTTGATGCCCTAAAGCCAGCGTTTCTGGGCAGGGAGTAACCAGATCCGGCACCTGAAAAACATGCATGCCAGCATTCACGGCTGCCCGAACACCATGATTTGAGTCTTCAAAAGCCAAACAAGCCGTGGGATCGGTATTTAAGCGTTTTGCCGCCAGTAAAAATATCTCCGGGTGAGGTTTACTGTGAGTGACTTCACATCCGGTGCTTAACTGCTGAAAATACCCCTCTAACCCAGATAATTTTAATTTAGTTAATGCGACGTCCTTCTCGCTTGAGGTGGCAACCGCCATCGGAATGGACTGCTCTTGTAACCAGTCGAGTAAAGCAATGACCCCCTCCTTAACGGGAATGGCCTGGAAATCAACCACCGCATGGTAACGTTTCATCCACTCAACGCGCAAACTCTCATAATCAAGCTCAGGGCCATAACCTGCGGTAATAATCTTTTTGATACTTAAGGCGTTAGTGCCGATTATTTTTAAATAAGTCTCATTTAATATGGGTAACGACAAGTGACGGCAGGCATCCTGAAATGCCTTTTGGCATACTCTTTCGGTATCCAATAATAAACCGTCCATATCAAAAACTGCTGCTTGATAATTCATCTTTTTTCCTAGTGATTGATTAGTTTAAGCAGTTGGAATGACAATATAAACGGTTCCCGGTCAAAGACTGCTGCTTGATAGTTCATCTTTTTTCCTAGTGATTGATTAGTTTAAGCAGTTGGAATGACAATATAAACGGTTCCCGGTCAAAAACTGCTGCTTGATAGTTCATCTTTTTTCCTAGTGATTGACTAGTTTGAGCAGTTGGAATGACAATATAAACGGTTCCCGGTCAAAAACTGCTGCTTGATAGTTCATCTTTTTTCCTAGTGATTGATCAGTTTGAGCCGTTGGAATGACAATATAAACGGTTCCCGGTCAAAAACTGCTGCTTGATAGTTCATCTTTTTTCCTAGCGATTGATTAGTTTTCGTTGCAGGAACGACAATACTATTATCGTTCCTAATCAAAGAATGCTATTCGTTTATTTAACCGAGTTAACTTCATCGGTGGTTAAATAACGCCATTCGCCTAATTTAAGATCTGTATCTAACTTAATTTCACCAATCTGCTCGCGGTGCAGTTCGACTACCAGATTACCAATAGCGGCAAACATGCGTTTTACCTGATGGTATTTACCTTCATGAATGGTCAGTAAAACTTCATTGTCCGTTAAAATTTCTAATGTTGCAGGTAAGCAGGGGACATTTTCACTTTTCAGTTGTATTCCTTCTTTAAACAAAGTAACTGCATTTTGTTCAACGGGTTGGGCAAGTGTGGCGCGATAGCGTTTACTGCAATTTCTGCGCGGGCTGGTGATTTTGTGAGACCATTGCCCATCATCGGTAATCAGTGCTAAACCCGTTGTATCGGCGTCGAGTCGACCTGCAATACAGAGCTGATCAGGTTTATCAACTTTTATTAAATTAATAATACTGGGGAACTGTTCATCAACAGTTGAGCAGATAAAATCTTTCGGTTTGTTAAGCATAATATAACGTGTGCCACGGACATTAATTAAGTTACCATCAAAACAGATTGGTGTATTCTCTAATACTTTATAACCCGTATTACGCATGACAGTGCCGTCGCTTGTTATACGTCCCTGGATAATGACCTTTTTAGCCTGGCTTCTGGTCATAGTGGTAGACTCACAAATGTATTTATCTAATCTCATTGATTTCCTCTTTTGGTAACGTTAGTGGTTAACTGTTTGATGGTTTCTTTTAGAATATATTGGGCTTGTTTTTTGCCTGTTAAATTATTTTTTCTGCAAATCTCTGCCCAACTATTATTTTGTAAGATTTTCTGGATAGCCAGACATTGTTGTGCTTTGCTTAAACCGGTTAAATCGCAGTTTAACATTAAATCTATCAGATCGTGTTCAATAAACTCATAGGGTAAATGGCCCTGCGTATAACTGAGTAAGCTTGGCTGGTCAGATTGCACTTTACTGCTGTTTAATAATAATTTTAAAACCACCTCCGTATCTAAATGCTGCAGGTGTCGACTTAATTGGGTGGGCAGTTGTTGCCTGAATTGTTGAACAATTAATTGATGTAAGAGATGCGCTCTTTTAGAAAGAGGTAAATTCATTATCAGAGAATGTGTGCCGCTGCTTGCATCCTGACTAAGACCGATACGTAAGGGGACAAAGTGGCGCTTTTGCCAGAAAGATAATAAATCAGCTGTCACGCCATAACTGACACACAGATGATCAAAGGCCTGTTTTTTCGCCCAACCAATTAAGTGGTTTATAAATTGTTTGCCTATACCGCGATTCTGACAGTCAGGGTGAATCGCTATCCGTTGTATTCTGGCATAAGAATTCGATGCCGCTAGCTGAAATCGGCTATGAAAAGTTAAAGATTGAGCTATTAGGTGTCCAGGCACGCGGCGCGATCCCCGCCATATTTGCTCGCAGAGATTGTGGTCAAAATTACCTTCTTCCTTTATAAGTGCAACCCCGAGTATTTGCCCTTGTTGCCTGGCAATAAAAATATGTACTGAACTGTCATTAAGTAATTTTTCAAGATCCGATGGTTTGGTCTGATAGTGTGCCAAGACCAATAAAGAAAAAAGTGCTTGTAATAATGTTTTATCGGCTAATAACTCTGCCGGAGTCAGTTTTTCAAAGCTAAGCGCCTGTTGTGCTTTATAAACAGGCTGTTGTGCAACGGCTTCCGTTAAGCAAATACTGCTCAGCGTAAAAGCTTCAAGAGGATCATTTTTTGCCCAGCGAATAGGTTGGTCCAGATGGAGCTTTCGCCATTGAGGAGCCAATTCCGTTAAGCGTTTTTGAAAACGCAGTGCAAATCCTCTTCCAGAGCCTTCATAACCATGGAGCGTAGTGGCAAAAACAAGTCGCGAGTAATGAATCACTAAAGATTCTAATGTGGGCACGGGTATTGCGGCCGCCTCATCAATAATTAACAGATCACATTGAGGATATTCATCAAGCAGGGTATCTGCTGCAATAAACTCAATAGTGCCTTGGTCTATTGTTGTGGTGCCACTTTGTCCATGCGCTGGTTTTAAGATTAAGTTTGCATGTCTGAACAGCGTGGCGGTCGCTTGCTTATTTGGCGCGCAGACCAGAATTTTTTTAACTCTGGATTCACTTAATAGTTGCGCGGCAGCGATCCCCAGAGCGGCTGATTTCCCCCTTCCTCTATCAGCTGTTAACACCAGTGGTCTCCGGCGGTGACCCGTCACTGTTTTAATGATTTCCTGAATTGCATTATGTTGTCCGCTGAGGTTAAGCGCGGGTTGTTTATTGATAACAGGGCAGTTGTTAGCAGGGGGGAGAGTAAAGTTGGGTAAGGGAAGACCCTGCTTCAGGGTGAGAAAGTTAAAATGTTGTAATTGTGCGCTTATATATTGGTAAAACAGATCATCACAGGAAATATCTGTCGGTGTTAAGAGAATTAATAATCCACCTCCTCGTAAGGTACCTTCAGCGGCAGCAAATTGATTGCCGTCAAAAGCCGGGTGAGCATTAATAACAAGTAATGATGTTTCTTGCCCTAAAATTTCTTTGTATGAAATAGAGTTATTGGTAATCGGGCTGGGGCCGCACCAAAAATAGGGGAGTTGCAGCTCAGCAATCATTTTTTGGGTTAGGGTAAAGCACCAATTCAAGTCGCCCTGCAGACGCAATAATTGGCGATGATTTTGAATTGTCGCATGATTTTTAAGATGGTCAAGCAAAGATAAAAGTGCCGGCACGAAAAACTCCCCATGTGTGTGTGACAGTGTGTATTTGATCGTTAGTATATACCCAGACAGGGACTGTCACTGTCAAGCTAAGAGTGGCTCTGTTGTTAATCGGATGAAGAATAAGCGATATCCAGCCAAGGTAACAGCAAGATTCTTTTGATATTTGTTTAAAAAACTACCAATAAAACCTTGTTTTCATTCCCCAATACTGTATTATGCTCGCACCTACCAATATGGTAGACGGGTTAAATCCCATAACTGATTTGAATCGGTTATTAAAATGACTCCCGATTTGGGAGCTACTAGTTTGAACGAGCACTTGGGATCTATTAAATATAGGTTACTAGGTGTTTGTTTGTATGTTGTATTTTTAACTATTGGAGTTTTGGTCCATGCAGAACCAAAGAATCCGTATCCGCCTTAAAGCTTTTGATCATAAACTGATCGATCAATCAACGGCGGAGATCGTTGAAACTGCAAAGCGCACAGGTGCTCAGGTACGTGGTCCTATCCCACTACCTACTCGTAAAGAGCGTTTCACTATATTGGTATCACCGCATGTAAACAAAGATGCTCGTGACCAATATGAGATTCGCACTCACAAGCGCTTGATTGATATCGTAGAACCAACTGAAAAGACTGTTGACGCACTGATGAAGCTAGATTTAGCTGCAGGCGTTGATGTTCAGATTAGTTTGGGCTAGAAAGGAGTTGACACAATGACAATCGGTCTCATAGGTCGTAAAGTTGGTATGACTCGCGTCTTCACTGAAGATGGTGTTTCTATCCCAGTTACAGTTCTTGAATGTTCACCTAATCGTGTTACTCAAGTGAAAACGCTTGATACTGATGGCTACCAAGCTCTTCAAGTAACAGCTGGCTCGAAAAAAGCTAGCCGTGTAAACAAGCCAGAAGCTGGTCACTTTGCGAAAGCAGGTGTAGAAGCTGGCCGTGGTCTGTGGGAGTTTACTCTTGCTGACAACGAAGGTGCAGATATCAAAGTAGGTGCTGAGCTAAGCGTTGAGCTTTTCAACGAAATTAATAAAGTAGATGTTACTGGTCAGTCTAAAGGTAAAGGTTTCCAAGGTGCTATTAAGCGTTGGAATTTCTCTATGCAAGACGCGACTCACGGTAACTCTGTTAGCCATCGTGCTCCAGGTTCAATTGGCCAATGTCAAACTCCGGGTCGCGTATTTAAAGGCAAGAAGATGGCTGGTCATATGGGTGCTGAGCGTGTTACGACTCAAAACCTTGAAGTTGTTCGCGTAGACATTGAACGCAATTTACTGCTCGTTAAAGGTGCAGTAGCTGGTGCGAAGAATGGCGACGTAATCATTAAACCTGCTGTTAAAGCATAGCCGAGGAGTTGATAATGGAATTGGTATTGAAAGATGCACAAAGTGCTCTTGAAGTTTCTGAAACTACCTTTGGACGTGAATTCAACGAAGCCCTAGTTCATCAGGTAGTCGTTGCATATGCAGCTGGTGCTCGTCAAGGTACTCGTGCTCAGAAAACCCGTAGTGATGTTAGTGGTGGTGGTAAAAAACCATGGCGTCAAAAGGGGACTGGTCGCGCTCGTTCTGGTACAATCCGCAGCCCTATCTGGGTTGGTGGTGGTGTTACTTTTGCTGCACGTCCTCAGGACCACAGCCAAAAAGTAAACAAAAAAATGTATCGTGGCGCAGTGAAAAGTATCCTTTCTGAGTTAGTTCGTCAGGATCGTCTAATCGTTGTAGAAAAATTTAGTGTTGAAGCTCCGAAAACTCAAGAGCTAAAAGCTAAATTAAAAGAACTGGATCTGAAAGATGTTCTAATCATTACTGAAGAATTAGATGAAAATCTATTCTTAGCAGCGCGTAACCTTTACAAAGTAGATGTTCGTGATGTTCAAGGTATTGATCCAGTAAGCCTAATCGCATTTGATAAAGTTTTAGTAACTGCAGCTGCAGTGAAAAAGATTGAGGAGAGCCTAACATGATCAGTGAAGCACGTTTACTGCAAGTTATACTAGCCCCGCATATCTCTGAAAAGGGAACTTTATCTGCTGAGAACCATAATACTATGGTATTCAAGGTTGCAGGTACTGCAACTAAAGCAGAGATCAAAGCGGCAGTTCAGAAACTGTTTGAAGTCGAAGTTACTGGTGTTCGCACACTGAACGTAAAGGGTAAAACCAAGCGTACAGGTCAACGTGTCGGTCGCCGTAGCGACTGGAAAAAAGCATACGTTAGCCTAGTTGAAGGTGCAGACATCGATTTCGCTGGCGCTGAATAGAGGAATTATAGATGGCTATTGTAAAATGTAAGCCTACCTCTCCAGGTCGTCGCCACTTAGTAAAAGTGGTAAACAACGATCTGCATAAAGGTAAACCATTCGCGGCACTTTTAGAGTCTAAATCTAAATCTGGTGGTCGTAATAATGGTGGTCGTATTACGGTTCGTCACATCGGTGGTGGTCATAAACAACACTACCGTATTGTTGATTTTAAACGTAATAAAGATGGTATCCCGGCAAAAGTAGAGCGTTTGGAATATGATCCAAACCGTAGCGCAAATATTGCACTAGTACTTTACTCTGATGGTGAACGTCGCTATATCCTTGCTCCAAAGGGCTTGGTTGCTGGTGATCAAATCATATCTGGTGAAGATGCATCAATCAAAGTAGGCAACTGCTTACCGATGCGTAATATCCCTGTGGGTACAACTGTACACGCGGTTGAGATGAAACCTGCTAAAGGAGCTCAAATTGCTCGTTCAGCTGGCGCATACAGCCAAATTGTAGCTCGTGATGGTGCTTATGTAACTCTACGTTTACGTAGTGGTGAAATGCGTAAGATCCCTACTGAGTGTCGTGCGACAATCGGTGAAGTTGGTAATGCAGAACATATGCTACGCCAATTAGGTAAAGCAGGTGCTACGCGTTGGCGTGGTGTTCGTCCTACCGTTCGTGGTGTTGTAATGAACCCAGTAGATCACCCACATGGTGGTGGTGAAGGTAAATCAAGTGGTGGTCGTCACCCTGTTTCGCCTTGGGGTATGCCAACTAAAGGCTACAAAACTCGTAAGAACAAAGGTACTGATCAGTACATTGTTCGTCGTCGTAATAAGAAATAAGCAGAGGTATCGCCATGCCACGTTCTCTCAAGAAAGGTCCCTTCATTGACCTGCACTTGCTGAAGAAGGTAGAGAAAGCGATGGAAAGCGGAGAGAAGAAGCCGATTAAGACTTGGTCTCGCCGTTCAATGATCATTCCAGATATGATTGGTTTGACCATCGCTGTCCATAACGGGCGTCAACACGTACCAGTATTTGTAACTGACGAAATGGTTGGTCAAAAACTGGGTGAATTTGCACCAACGCGTACTTACCGAGGCCACACCTCGGATAAGAAAACGAAGAAGAAATAGGAGATATTATGGAAGCTTTAGCTAAACATCTATATGCTCGTTCTTCGGCTCAGAAAGCGCGCCTGGTGGCAGATCAAGTACGTGGTCTTCCAGTAGAAAAAGCACTAGAACTTTTATCATACAGCCCTAAGAAAGCCGCTGTATTAATTAAAAAAGTTGTAGATTCTGCAATTGCAAACGCCGAGCATAATGAAGGCGCTGATATTGATGAACTAGTTATCACAAAAATTTGTGTTGACGAAGGTCCAACAATGAAGCGCATCATGCCGCGTGCGAAAGGCCGTGCCGATCGCATAATGAAGCGTTCTTGCCATATCACAGTCGTGGTATCAGACAGGGGTTAAACAATGGGACAGAAAGTTCATCCTAACGGTATTCGCCTAGGTATCACTAAAGCATTTAGCTCTACTTGGTATGCAGGCAAGAAAGATTTCGCAGCTAACTTATTTAGTGACTTTGAAATCCGAAAATTCTTAACAGAGAAACTGAAAAATGCTTCTTTGTCTAAGATTACAATTGAACGCCCAGCTAAAAGTGTTCGTGTGACTATTCACACTGCACGTCCAGGTGTTGTAATTGGTAAAAAAGGTGAAGATGTTGAGAAGCTACGCACAGCTATTGCTAAAATGGCCGGCGTTCCTGCTCAAATCAACATTTCAGAGGTTCGTAAACCTGAACTTGACGCAAAACTAGTAGCAGATTCAATCTCTTCTCAGTTAGAACGTCGTGTAATGTTCCGTCGTGCAATGAAGCGTGCAGTACAAAATGCTATGCGTCTTGGCGCTAAAGGCATTAAAGTTCAAGTTGGTGGTCGTTTAGGTGGTGCAGAAATCGCACGCTCTGAATGGTATCGTGAAGGTCGTGTACCTCTACATACTCTTCGTGCTGATATCGATTACTCAACTTCAGAAGCGCATACTGTTTACGGTATTATTGGTGTTAAGGTTTGGATTTTCAAAGGTGAAGTTCTCGGTGGTTTACCACTGCAAGTAGAAGAGCAACAGCCATCTAAACCAAAGCGCAAAAGCCGCGGTAAGTAGGAGATACGCTAATGATGCAACCAAAACGTATGAAGTTCCGTAAAATGTTCAAGGGCCGCAACCGTGGTCTTTCGAAAGGTACGGAAGTAAGCTTTGGCGAATTTGGACTAAAAGCTGTTGGTCGTGGTCGAATTACTGCTCGTCAAATCGAAGCAGCACGTCGTGCTATGACTCGTCACGTCAAACGTCAAGGTAAAATCTGGATCCGAGTATTTCCTGATAAACCCATTACCGGCAAACCGTTAGAAGTTCGTCAAGGTAAAGGTAAAGGTAATGTTGAGTACTATGTTGCTCAAACTCAACCGGGTAAAGTCCTTTATGAAATGGAAGGTGTTCCTGAGAAATTAGCTCGCGAAGCATTTGCTCTAGCAGCAGCTAAACTTCCTTTGGCAACCACTTTCGTAACTCGTAAGGTGATGTAATGAAAGCTAACGAACTTAAAGAAAAAAGCGTTGAAGAGCTTAATGCTGAACTTCTAAGACTATTACGTGAGCAATTTGACTTACGTATGAAGTTAAACACAGATCAGTTAGCACAGGCACACTTGGTTAAACAAGTACGCCGTGACATCGCCCGTGTTAAGACAGTATTAAATCAGAAGGCAGGTGCGTAATGAGCGAATCTAGAACTCGTACTCTTCAAGGAAAAGTGATCAGTGCAAAGATGGATAAATCTATCGTTGTTGCTATCGAACGTAAAGTGAAACACCCGTTATACGGTAAGTTCATGAGACGTACGACTAAGCTACATGTGCATGATGAAACTAATCAATGTAGTGAAGGTGACACTGTTTTAATCAGTGAATGCCGTCCACTTTCTAAGACTAAGTCTTGGACATTGGTAGAAATCGTAAATAAAGTTTAATATTAAACCTTATTTATATATGTATAAACGGCATCTTTTATAAAGGTGCCGTTTTTTTAGACTATCTTTCTCATAAAGTTGTGGTATTATGCCTCACCCTGAAAAAGCGGGTAAACAACTCTTAATGAGTAATCATAGTAAAATAGCGGAGCACTGTAATGATCCAAATGCAAAGTGTGCTGGATGTCGCCGATAACTCAGGCGCCCGACGCGTAATGTGTATTAAGGTCCTTGGTGGCTCGCACCGCCGTTATGCAGCAATAGGTGATATCATCAAAGTTACTGTGAAGGAAGCAATTCCTCGTGGTAAAGTTAAAAAAGGTGATGTTCATTCGGCTGTGGTTGTGCGTACCAGAAAAGGTGTACGTCGTCCCGATGGTGCTGTCATTCGATTTGATCGTAATGCAGCGGTTATGTTGAACGCAAATAACCAGCCTATCGGCACACGTATCTTTGGCCCTGTAACTCGTGAACTTCGTAATGAAAAATTTATGAAGATTGTTTCACTGGCGCCAGAAGTACTGTAAGGAACCGAAAATGGCAGTTAAAATTAAACGTGATGATCAAGTAATTGTGATTACTGGAAAAGATAAAGGTAAAACTGGAACAATTAAAACAGTTTTATCTAACGGTAAAATAATTATTGAAGGTGTAAACACTGTTAAGAAACACCAAAAGCCAAATCCGCAAGCGGATGTAGCTGGTGGTATTATTGAACAGTCAGCACCAATGCAAATATCAAATGTTGCGATCCTTAACTCGGCAACGGGTAAAGCGGATCGTGTTGGATTTAGACTTGAAGACGGCAAAAAAGTGCGTTTTTTCAAATCTAATAATGAACTTGTGAAGTAACTGGAGTTTACGATGGCGAAACTGCATGATTTCTATAAAGACAACGTGGTGTCTGATTTGCAAACGCAATTCGGCTATACGTCTGTCATGCAAGTCCCTCGAATAGAGAAAATCACCCTGAACATGGGTGTTGGTGAAGCACTGGCTGATAAAAAAGTCCTAGAGAACGCAGCGTCAGATATGGCAGCTATCTCAGGTCAAAAGCCACTAATTACTAAAGCACGCCGCTCTGTGGCTGGCTTCAAAATTCGTGAAGGCTACCCGATTGGTTGTAAAGTAACTCTACGTGGATCACGTATGTGGGAATTTTTTGAGCGTTTGGTAACAATCGCTATTCCACGTGTACGTGATTTCCGTGGCCTGAATGCTAAGTCATTCGATGGTCGTGGTAACTACAGTATGGGTGTACGTGAGCAAATCATTTTCCCTGAAATCGATTACGATAAAGTTGATAAAGTACGTGGTTTAGATATCACAATTACTACTTCAGCTAAGACTGATGAAGAAGGGCGAGCATTGCTGTCTGCCTTTAACTTCCCATTCCGTAAGTAAGGTGATAAGCAATGGCTAAACAATCAATGAAAGCGCGTGAAGTAAAACGTGCGAAGCTAGTTGTTAAGTTTGCAGAACAGCGCGCAACTTTAAAAACAACTATTAACGATGTAAATGCAACTGATGAAGACCGTTGGAGTGCAATGTTAAAGCTTCAAACGCTACCTCGTGATTCAAGCCCAGTACGCAAACGTAATCGTTGTAGCGTTACTGGTCGTCCACATGGTTTTCTTCGTAAATTTGGCATGAGCCGTATCAAGGTTCGTGAGCATATGATGCGTGGAGAAATCCCTGGCCTTAAGAAAGCCAGCTGGTAATCAATCAATCACGGAGTAGAAAGTTATGAGCATGCAAGATCCTATTTCGGATATGCTTACGCGTATTCGTAACGGTCAAGCAGCAAGCAAAGTGTCTGTAAAGATGCCTTCTTCTAAGCAAAAAGTTGCAATTGCAGCTGTGCTTAAAGCAGAAGGTTACGTTACAGAGTTCGTTGTTGCTGGTGACACAAAGCCTGAATTAGAAGTTACTTTAAAGTACTTTGAAGGCAAAAAAGTTATCGATACTATTAAACGAGTTAGCCGTCCAGGTCTGCGTATCTATAAAGGTGCAAATGATCTACCAAAAGTTATGGCTGGTTTAGGTATCGCCATTATTTCAACTTCACATGGTGTTATGACCGACCGTGCTGCGCGTAAAGCAAGCATTGGTGGTGAGATCATCTGTTACGTATCATAAGGAAGTAGTTTATGTCTCGTATAGCTAAGGCACCGATTACTGTACCTTCTGGCGTTGAAGTTGTAGTAAATGGTCAAAACGTTGCTGTTAAAGGCAACAAAGGCGAATTAGTTTGTCTTCTTAATGATGCTGTTGTTATTAAGCTTGAAGAGGGTGTGATTAGATTCGCACCAGCAGAAGGTTTTAAAGACGGTTGGGCACAAGCAGGTACTGCTCGTGCTAACGTTAATAACATGGTTTTAGGTGTAACTGAAGGCTTTAAGAAGACACTTCTTCTTCAAGGCGTTGGTTACCGTGCGCAAGTTGCCGGAACAATAGTAAATCTAACATTAGGTTTCTCTCACCCGGTTGCTTATCAACTACCTGAAGGTATTACTGCAGTGGCTAAAAGCCAAACAGAAATTATCCTTGAAGGTGCTGATAAACAAGTTGTTGGTCAAGCAGCTGCGAAGATTCGTGCATTCCGTCCACCAGAGCCTTACAAAGGTAAAGGTGTTCGTTACGCTAATGAAATCGTGCGTCGTAAAGAAGCGAAGAAAAAGTAAGGTAGAATTATGGATAAGAAAGCATCTCGTCTACGTCGTGCTACTCGCACACGTAAGAAGTTACAAGAGCTTGGTGCAACTCGTCTTGTGATTAACCGTACACCTCGCCATACTTACGCGCAGGTAATTACAGCGGACGCACAAGTCGTAGCAAGCGCTTCTACATTAGAAAAAGAAGTGCGTGCACAAATCAGTAACGGTGGTAATAAAGAAGCTGCTCAACTAATTGGTAAATTAGTTGCAGAACGTGCGGTAGAAAAAGGAATTTCTAAAATTTCTTTTGACCGTAGCGGTTTCCAATACCACGGTCGTGTAGCAGCACTAGCTGAAGCAGCTCGTGAAGCTGGACTCCAGTTCTAAGGGAAAAGATGATGGCAAAAGTAGAATCTCAAACCGGTGACCTGAACGAAAAGCTAATCGCAGTAAACCGTGTTGCAAAAGTAGTTAAAGGTGGTCGCATCTTTAGCTTCACAGCACTAACTGTTGTTGGTGATGGTAATGGTCGTGTTGGTTTCGGTTATGGTAAAGCACGTGAAGTTCCTGCAGCTATTCAAAAAGCTATGGAAAAAGCACGTCGCAATATCCGCGATGTCCAATTAAAAGGTAACACTCTGCAGCATCCTATCAAGGGCCGTCATTCAGGTTCTAAGGTATATATGCAACCAGCCTCTGAAGGTACTGGTATTATCGCAGGTGGTGCAATGCGTGCCGTATTAGAAGTTGTAGGTGTACAAAACGTACTATCTAAAGCTTACGGCTCAACTAACCCAATTAACGTTGTTCGCGCAACGCTTGATGCCCTAGAGAACATGAATTCTCCAGAGCAGATTGCAGCTAAGCGTGGCCTAAGTGTTAATGAATTACTGGGGTAATTAAGCATGGCTACTATTAAAGTAACTCAAGTTAAAAGTGCAATTGGCCGTTTACCAAAGCACCGTGCAACAATCACAGGTTTAGGCCTGCGTCGCATCAATCATACTGTCGAGCTGGAAGATACTCCAGCAGTACGTGGTATGGTTAATAAAGTTCATTATATGGTTAAGGTTGAGGGGTAATTATGAAATTAAATACTCTATCTCCAGCAGCAGGCGCTAAACACGCTGCTAAACGTGTAGGTCGTGGTATCGGCTCTGGACTTGGAAAAACTGCTGGCCGTGGTCACAAGGGTCAAAAGTCTCGTTCAGGCGGTTCTATACGTCCAGGTTTTGAAGGCGGTCAAATGCCTTTGAAACAGCGTTTACCAAAATTTGGTTTCACATCACGTAAATCTCTTGTTAGCGGAGAAGTTCGTCTGAACGAAATCGCTAAAGTTGATGGTGATGTAGTAACTATAGAAACGTTGAAACAGGCTGGTCTACTTGTAAACACTGTTAAGTTTGCAAAAGTAGTTCTTTCTGGTGAGATCTCTCGTTCAGTTACAGTACAAGGCCTTCGTGTTACTAAAGGTGCTCGTGCTGCAATTGAAGCTGCAGGCGGAAAAATCGAGGAATAATAGGCAATGGCTAAGAAACCAGGATTAGATCCTAAAGCGGCACAGGGCAGTAAATTGAGTGAGCTTAAAACACGACTTTTGTTTGTTTTGGGTGCTATTTTAGTGTTCCGTGCAGGTTCTTTTGTTCCAATTCCTGGTATTGACGCCGCTGTCCTGGCTGATCTGTTCCAACAGCAAAAGGGCACTATCATAGAGATGTTTAACATGTTCTCTGGTGGTGCGCTTGCGCGTGCATCTATCTTCGCATTGGGTATTATGCCGTATATTTCGGCTTCTATTATTATCCAATTGATGACCGTTGTTCATCCTCCTTTAGCTGAGCTAAAAAAAGAGGGTGAATCAGGTCGTCGTAAGATAAATCAATACACGCGTTACGGTACTTTGGTATTAGGTACATTCCAAGCGATTGGTATTGCGACTGGTTTGCCATCGATGATGCCCGGACTTGTTGAAAATGCAGGCCCGAGCTTTTACATCACGGCAGTTGTGAGTCTAGTGACAGGAACTATGTTCCTTATGTGGTTAGGTGAACAAATAACAGAACGTGGTATTGGTAATGGTATTTCTATCATTATCTTTGTAGGTATTATTGCTGGTCTGCCTCAAGCAATTGGGCAAACAGTAGAGCAAGCACGACAAGGTGAGATTCACCTTCTAGTGTTATTAGCATTAATTGTTATCGTTTTTGCGACAACCGCATTTGTTGTGTTTATTGAACGTGGTCAACGACGAATCGTTGTTAACTACGCTAAACGTCAACAGGGGCGAAAAGTTTTTGCTGCTCAAAGTACGCATCTGCCATTAAAATTAAATATGGCTGGTGTTATTCCTGCAATTTTTGCTTCAAGTGTTATTTTATTCCCAGGTACAATCGCGCAGTGGTTCGGTCAGACTGAAGGTTTAGGTTGGTTAACGGATGTTTCATTGGCCTTACAGCCAGGGCAACCGTTGCATATGATGTTATATGCAGCCGCTATTATCTTCTTTTGCTTCTTTTATACTGCATTGACGTTTAATCCACGTGAAACAGCAGATAATTTGAAGAAAAGCGGTGCCTTTATTCCAGGTATACGTCCCGGAGAACAAACATCGCGTTACATTGATAAAGTAATGACCCGTTTAACACTAGCTGGTGCGTTATATATTACCTTTATCTGTTTGATTCCCGAGTTTATGATGGTAGCAATGAATACTCAGTTCTACTTCGGTGGTACTTCGTTATTAATTATTGTGGTTGTTATCATGGACTTTATGGCACAGGTTCAGACTCATTTGATGTCCAATCAATATGACTCTGTCTTGAAAAAAGCTAACTTGAAGGATTACGGTAAATAAACCGATTCTCAAGTTATACTAACTACGGAGTGTTGCAATGAAAGTTCGTGCATCCGTTAAAAAAATCTGTCGTAACTGCAAAGTTATCAAGCGCCACGGTGTGGTGCGTGTTATCTGTGTAGAGCCAAAGCATAAACAGCGCCAAGGCTAAAACAGATTTTGGATATCAAAAGCTTAGGTGACTATGTTGCCTAAGCTTTGTTTTGTTTGCTAAATTATCATTTGTCGAGTATCCTACCGGGCTTTTCACAAATGAATCGTTAACTTTTAAGGAGTGCATAGTGGCCCGTATCGCTGGCATTAACGTTCCTGATCATAAGCATGCTGTGATTGCATTAACTGCAATTTTTGGTATCGGTAAAACTCGCTCACAGATAATCTGTGCAGCGTCTGGTATTGCTGAATCAACAAAGCTTAAAGATCTGGATGAGACACAAATCGAAGCGCTTCGTACAGAAGTAGCTACGTTCACCGTTGAAGGTGATTTACGTCGTGAAGTATCTATGAACATCAAGCGTCTAATGGACCTTGGCTGTTACCGTGGACTTCGTCATCGTCGCAGCTTGCCTGTACGTGGACAGCGTTCTAAAACGAATGCTCGTACTCGTAAAGGTCCGCGCAAAGCAATCAAGAAATAGGGTGAGAGATAATGGCTAAAACTCCAACTCGTGCTCGCAAGCGCGTTAAAAAGCAAGTTGCTGATGGTATGGCTCATATCCATGCTTCTTTCAACAACACAATCGTAACTATTACAGACCGTCAAGGTAATGCGCTTTCTTGGGCAACTGCCGGTGGTTCTGGTTTCCGTGGTTCTCGTAAATCTACTCCGTTCGCTGCACAGATTGCTGCTGAACGTGCTGCTGAAGCGGCTAAAGAGTATGGTCTTAAAAACGTAGAAGTTTTTGTAAATGGACCCGGACCTGGTCGTGAATCTTCGATTCGCGCACTAAATGCGGCGGGCTTCCGTGTAACTAACATTACTGATGTTACACCGATCCCACACAATGGTTGTCGTCCGCCTAAAAAACGCCGCGTATAATTACGACGTTTAAAGGTAACTGGAGAAAGAACAATGGCAAGATATTTAGGTCCTAAGCTAAAGCTTAGCCGTCGCGAAGGAACAGATCTTTTCTTAAAATCTGGCGTCCGTGCGATTGAATCTAAGTGTAAAATCGATAATGCACCCGGTGTTCACGGTGCACGTAAACCGCGTCTGTCGGATTACGGTTTGCAATTACGCGAAAAACAAAAAGTACGTCGTATGTACGGTGTGCTTGAAAAGCAATTCCGTAACTACTACAAAGAATCTGCACGTTTACAAGGCAATACGGGTGAAAACCTGCTTCAATTACTTGAAGGTCGTTTAGACAATGTTGTTTATCGTATGGGTTTTGGTGCAACACGCGCCGAGTCTCGTCAACTAGTCAGCCATAAAGCTGTATTGGTCAACGGTAAAGTTGTAAATATTCCTTCTTTTAACGTTAAAGCAAGTGATGTTATCGCAATTCGTGAAAAAGCTAAAAAGCAATCACGCATTGGCGCAGCACTTGAAATCGCCGGTCAACGTGAAGTCCCAACTTGGGTTTCTGTTGATGCAACGAAGATGGAAGGCATATTTACTCGTCAACCTGAACGTTCAGATTTATCTGCTGAGATTAACGAACAGTTAATCATTGAACTTTACTCTAAGTAAAGTTAACCGATAAGAGAGGGCACAAATGCAGGGTTCTGTAATTGAATTTCTAAAACCAAATTTAGTTGGTATCGAACAAATAAATGCAACTAGAGCAAAAGTGACTTTAGGACCGTTAGAACGCGGTTTTGGTCATACTTTAGGTAATGCGCTACGTCGTATTCTGTTATCCTCTATGCCCGGCACAGCGGTAACAGAAGTCGAAATTGATGGTGTACAACATGAGTACAGCACTAAAGAGGGCGTGCAGGAAGATATCCTTGAGATACTTCTTAACCTTAAAGGTCTAGCGGTTAAACTTGAAGGTAAAGACAATGTTCTAGTCAGCCTAACTAAATCTGGGGCCGGTCCTGTAACTGCAGGTGACATCACTCATGGTAGTGATGTAGAGATAGTCAACCCAGAACATGTGATCTGTCATTTAACAGGCAATGCTGAAATCAGCATGCGTATTAAAATTGAATCAGGTCGCGGTTATGTTCCAGCTTCATCACGTATTCATACTGAAGAAGATGAGCGTCCAATTGGTCGTTTACTAGTAGACGCGACTTTCAGCCCTGTTGAGCGTATCGCTTATAGTGTTGAATCTGCTCGTGTTGAACAGCGTACCGATTTAGACAAACTTGTTATCGATATGGAAACCGATGGGACACTTGATCCGGAAGAAGCGATTCGTCGTGCAGCCACTATTTTGGCTGAACAATTAGACGCATTCGTTGATTTACGTAAAGTCAGTGAGCCAGTCGCTAAGGAAGAAAAACCTGAGTTTGATCCTATTCTCTTACGCCCAGTAGATGATCTAGAATTAACTGTTCGTTCTGCTAACTGTTTGAAAGCAGAAACGATTCACTATATCGGTGACTTGGTACAAAGAACAGAAGTAGAGCTTCTTAAAACGCCTAATTTAGGTAAGAAGTCACTTACTGAAATCAAAGATGTTCTTGCATCACGTGGACTTTCTCTGGGTATGCGCCTGGAAAATTGGCCACCAGCAAGCCTCAGCGAAGATTAATCAGTCATCCGAATCATGAAAAATAAGGATTAGGTTATGCGCCATCGTCAAAGTGGACGTCAACTTAACCGAAACAGTAGCCACCGTCAGGCTATGTTTCGTAATATGGCAATCTCTATTGCTATGCACGAAGTTATTAAAACGACTGTGCCTAAAGCAAAAGAATTGCGTCGTGTAATTGAACCATTAATTACACTTGCTAAAACCGATAGCGTTGCTAATCGTCGTTTAGCATTTGCTCGTCTTCGTGATGATGCAACAGTTGCAAAATTATTTAATGAATTGGGTCCGCGTTACGCGACACGCCCAGGTGGTTACACTAGCATCATTAAATGTGGCTTCCGTACTGGTGACAAAGCTCCTATGGCTTACATCACTTTAGTAGACCGCCCAGTAGTTGCTGAAGACGAAGAGTAAATCTTAGTTTAAAGTGACATTAAAAAAGCCGAACAATTGTTCGGCTTTTTTGTATCTGAAATTCAGCCTACAGCCGTCAGCCTATAGCTGATAGCCGTCCCCTGTTACCCATATTCCTTTAATTTAGCCTGTACTGTTGTGCTGATTAGTTTTGCTAATTGCTCAAAACAGATCTTGCGAACACTATTTTTGCGGCATAATAAACTTATTTCACGGGTGGGCTTTGGATTTTTGAAAGGGATGTATTGGATCCCTCCCTCGTGCCGATTAACAGGAATGGCCAATTGTGGTAATAACGTCATGCCGTTTTCAGCACTTATCATATGGCGCAGCGTCTCTAGACTGGTCGCTTGAAAACTGCCATCTTCTAAGGCGCCCGCTGCAAAACAAAATCCCTTGGTTTGATCCCTTAAGCAATGTCCATCTTCCAGCATTAAAACATGTTCACCACGAAGCCCGTTAAGCTCTATTTCCGGTTGCTTTGCCCATGGGTGCACGTCTGTGATAGCCAGTTCCAAGGGCTCTTGATAGAGGTGATATTGAGTAAAGGATTCCATGCCGGGTAACAGTGCCAGAATCAGGCAATCGAGTTCTCCCTCCTCAAGCTGTTTTAATAACAGATTAGTTTGCTTTTCATAGAGATATAGAGATAAATCGGGAAAATTCGCTTTTATTACTGCAACTATCAAAGGTAACAGATAAGGGGCTACAGTTGGAATAAGCCCGATATGTAATGTGCCCTGCATCGGTTCGTTGTAACTTTTAGCTATCTCTTTTAATGATTTTACTTCTAATAAAATGGTTTTAGCTTTAGCGACAATATCCAATCCGGCAGGAGTGAAAAGGACTTTGCGGGGAGAGCGTTCCATTAATTGTATACCCAGTTCATCTTCTAGTTTACGTATTTGACCGCTCAGCGTCGGTTGACTTACAAAGCATTTTTCAGCAGCTTTGCGAAAATGTTTTAATTCTTCAAGTGCTATTAAGTACTCTAAATCCCTAAAATTCATGGTAAAAACCTTCTTCGTTAAAATCTTAACGATATGCTGACATTATTATTGAACTGTACCAGAAAACGGGCAATAAAGTGCACCCCGGAAAAGTTTCAGTGGCGTTTCTTGTACTTATTCTTTTTGTATATGGGAATGATCAGAAGGGAAATACTTATTCGGTCTCTTATCATTATTTTTTCCTGTTAAGATCAACAAAGCGAAGACGCTAAAATCTACTTAATATCACTATTTACAAATATTGATACAGGTTGGAGGCGTCGTTTATCTAAGATGCGCTGTTTGACTGTCTTTGTGTCCTGCTAATATCATGTATAATAGCCTTCTAAATATAACCCCTTATTTTTGAGAACGATTATGTCACCCGAACGTCTTGCCCGTATTACGAACATGTTAAATTATCGCCAACCGGATCTGACCGTATTTTTGGAGCAAGTGCATAAAGCGCATAACTTAGCGGCTATTGTGCGTACTGCGGACGCTGTCGGCGTGAGTGATGTGCATGCCACTTGGGAAAATAAAACAACACAGATTTCAGGCAATACGGCAACGGGCAGTCAGAATTGGGTCAATCTGCATTCACATGAAACCCTAGAGGATGCGGTAAAAGCATTACGTGCTCAGGGCATGCAGATTATTGCGACTAATCTCTCCGATAGTGCGATTGACTTTCGCGAGGTGGATTATACCAAACCTACAGCCATTTTAATGGGCCAGGAAAAGCATGGCATTAGTCCTGAAGCCCTGGCATTAGCAGATCAGGATGTGATTATTCCAATGGTTGGGATGTGCCAGTCATTAAATGTATCGGTTGCCTCTGCGCTTATATTGTATGAAGCACAACGCCAGCGTGAACTGGCCGGTATGTATAATGGGGAATGCCGTTTACCCGAGGAGGAAGCGCATCGCATTTTATTTGAAGGCGGGCATCCTATTTTCACTCAATTGTGCAAAGAGAGAAATCTCCCTTATCCTCCTCTGGATGATAAGGGGCAAATTGATGCTTCTGATGATTGGTGGCTGGCGGTTCGTTCATCTGTAAAGAGTCTGAAAACTAAATAAGTTCGGGAGAAGTTTCATTGAGTCTATTTCAGCAACGTTTATTAGCTGAAGGTGTACGCACTGTTGAAAGTGATTACCCCGCTTTATCCGCGCCCATTTTAAACAAGGCTGAGGCAAGCTTTGAGCTGCTGCTGCTGGATCGTGCAAAACAGCTGGATCAGGCGCTGCAAATCTCCACGCTCTTTACCCATTTTAAGGCCTTAACTAATAACCTGTTTGCTTTGTTATCTGTGCTTTTATTAGTGCTGGGAGCAGGCAGCGTAGGGCAACTTTTTAGTGAGCAGGGTACGCAGATAAACTTTTTTTGGGCGTTTGGACTGTTTTTTATTCCCAATCTGCTCGCATTGTGTATCTGGTTATTCCTGTTTTTACAAAGCAATCTATTAAGCGCTGGCTGGCTGGCTCATTTTAGTCTTTTTTTATTCAAAACCGCTGAAAAACGTTTTAATCCGCAAGCAACACTGCATCCATATTTTTGGCCGCTATTTAAATGTTATTTTAAAATTATTTTGTCCGGTGATTTAGGACGTTATCAGTTATCTTATGTCACTCATCTGTTGTGGTTAAGTTATTTTTTTGGTGCAACCATCATGCTGGTTATTATGCTGGCGACCCATCAGGTCGACTTTATTTGGGAGACCAGTATCTTGTCGGCGCAAAGCTTTCAGTGGTTAACGGAAGTGCTCGCTTATATTCCCAATCTATTGGGAGTGACAGTGCCTAACACACAGCTGATACAGCAAAGCCATTTAGGGGCGGTTAATGTACTTGCTGATGCGCAAAACAGCCGTCTGGTTTGGTCTAGTCTATTAATCAGCAGCTTATTAATTTACGGTATATTGCCGCGCTTCTTGTTGTTGTTATTGATGCGCTTTTTATTGACTAAAAACAAAGAGCGATTCCATTTAACCTTAAGTGGCCCTTATTACGTGCAATTACGGCAACAGTTAAAACCTAATGTCACATCGCTGGGTATTAAAGATCCTGATTTATCTCAAATTGAAGCCGCTCACCCCCCGCACTTGCAAACTCCATGTCATGAACTGCCATCCTGTTTTTATCCGGTGGCAGTCGAGCTATCGGAAAGACAATTTATTGAATGCCAGAAACACGTTAAGCACTCTTCTCCTGAGCAGTTGGCGCTATTAAAAAATGTTTGTGATTTTCAAGCTCAGCAGCACTTATTAAATGAGATTAAAACCATTCAGCAAAAAGCGGTCGTATTATACGTCACTCTGGCGCGCCTACCGGATCGTGGTTTATTGACCTTTATTAAATCATTAACTCATTTAACCTCAACATCGTTTTACTTATTACTGATAGATGAAGGCCTGATGGTCTCATCCCATATAAGCAAGCGGCGCAGTGATTGGTATCAGCTTGCAGCACAAGCTAATATCCCATTAGAGAATATTATTCAGTTCCAAACCGGAGGGTTAGATGAATAAAAAAGGTTTGTCGGTGGCGGTAGTAGGCCATGCAAATGCTGGAAAAACCTCCTTAATGCGTACTTTATTACGTGATCCGGAGTTTGGCGAAGTGGCCGATCAAGCTGGCACCACTCGGCATATTGAAGGCGGAGCATTATTAATAGATGATACTAATAGCCTCGCCTTGTTTGATACGCCCGGACTGGAAGACTCGATGCGCCTGCATCATATTTTAAGCGGTTATTTTACTGACCAGTCCGTCGATGGGATTGAGCGCCTGCACCACTTTCTTGCTAGGCAGTCTGAATACCCTGAACTTGAGCAGGAAGCGAAAGTACTGCGCACCTTGTTAAGTAACGATCTTATTTTTTACGTGGTTGATTTACGCGAGCCTATTTTAGGTAAATATCGGGATGAATTACAGATTCTAAGCTATGCGGCGAAACCTGTTATTCCGGTACTTAATTTTACAGAGGCCGGCGCGACAAATCTTGAACAGTGGAAAAAGCAACTGGCACGTTTAAACTTTCATGCTTTTGTGAGTTTTGATAATGTTCACTTTAAATTTTCCGATGAAATTAAAATTTACCAGAAAATGCAAACTTTGCTGACGGATAAAGAAGCGCTGTTGCAGGCGTTTATAAATCAGCGCCGTATTCAGTGGTCTGAACGTTTTAATGCAGCAAGTGTGATTGTCGCTAACCTGTTTATTGACTCTGCTTGTGTGCGTTACAAAGCAGTCAATACAGAGCAGGAAATTGAACAGGCAACCATTAAGCTTAAACAAGCTGTGCGCAATGCTGAAAGCAAATGTGCTCGACGATTGTTAAAGCTTTATCAATTTCGTAAAGGGGATGTAGAAAAGAGCGAATTACCCGTTGAACAAGATGGCTGGCAGTTGGATCTTTTTTCAGCAGATAACCTGCAGGAGTTTGGGATCAAGCTGGCGGGTAATATAGCGAAAGGGGCGGGTGTGGGAGTCGCGATTGATTTAGGTGCTGCCGGTATGACCTTCGGATTTGGTACTGTTGCTGGCGGAGTCGCAGGTGTGTTATGGGGTGTGAAGCAACGTTATTATGATGAGATACAAGCCAAAATCAAAGGCTGCCGTTATATCTGCTTAAATGAAACTACGTTGCAGGTATTGTGGTTAAGGCAGATCAAACTGCTGACACTGTTGCAGCGTCGAGGTCATGCGAGTGTTGATAAAATTGATTATCAAGTGAGCCAGGATAAGCAAAAAAATGAATTGCCAAAAAACTGGTCTAAATGGTTACGTAAATCGCGCAACCATCCCGACTGGTCATCACTGAATGAAAATGACGCAGATTTAGAAGAGAGAAAGCGTCTGCTGTTTATTCAGGAAGTTAGTGCGGAAATGGTTAATCAGCTAGGTGACGTATAACCAATCGATGGGATGCTCTTATCGTAACGGCGCAGATATCGATGATGGCAAGCATACGTTATTTATTCATAAACTCAGTGCGGATATACTTAATCAGCTAAGTGACTTATATCCACTCGGTTAATGAGATGCCTAACCCTATTGTGACGTTGTATATTTAGAATATAGAAACGTCTGCTGTTTGTTCATGAAGTCAGTGCAATACGCTCAGTGGCTTATAACCAGTCAGTCAATGAGATGCCTACCCCTATTGTAACGTCGTATATCTAGGATATAGAAACGTCTGCTGTTTGTTCAGGAAGTTAGTGTAATACGCTCAGTGGCCTATAACCAGTCGGTTAATGAGATACCTAACCCTACTGTATTGGTATATTGATTATACTCTATCAGGCTGTTGCCATAGCCTGAGAAAACCTGAAAATAACCGCGAATACTACCGTGAAGAGGGACACTCCAATTGAGCTCCAGTGACCCTTTGCTAAAGCCACTTTCAATATTATTGCGGCTGGTAATTGAAAAGTTATGCTTATTTATTTGATAAAGAGCATAAATTTTTCCGTGGCCATAATAATCCAATAAATCTGGATTATTATCATTTTTTGCATCTTCTGGTAAACGAAACCAGGGATTAAACGCCAGAGTGATATTCCCATTTTCCAAGACAATATTGCTTTCGATACGATTCCAGCTGCGGGATCCCGGCTCTGTTTTCCCATTGGATTGATGGGCTAAGTTCAGTGTTGCTAATTTAAAATGCCAATCTCCTCCTAGTTTTGTGTCATGTACCCACCGTAGAAACATCTCCGGTTCATAATTAGTTTCGCGAAACGGGGATGAATTACCGCTATTATAAGCCTGCCAGAAAGAGACTTGGGTATAACCAAAATAAAGCGTGAGGGGTAAGTCGGCAATATCCACTAAGACAGGTGTTTTAAAACTAAGTTGAAATTTTATCTCAACGGGTTGTAATCGGTCCGATGCGGCAACACCCTTATCAGCATCGTAAGATTGAATATTATTATTAAAAGTAAAAGGCAAAAGGTAATTGGGTTTATAGGGGATAATAGAAAAGCGGTCCTTCTGGAGTTTGTTCTCCTGCTCGATACGCTGATCAACGGCAGATTCTTCTGCCCGTGTGGCCGCGCTAAATAACAAAACAAAAACTAAAAATAATAGATACATAGCCATTTCCTTGATAAATTATGCTAAAAGAACTAATTAGTGCAACTTAAAGCATAATAGATGCAAGTTCTAATTATTGTCGAGTTTAACTGTTTGGGGTTTAAAATGAAATTAGATAAAATGCCCTTAACGGCGCTTAAAGGGGTCGGCATTAAAGCCTCGCAAAGGCTGGCTAAGATTGGTCTGCACAGTGTTGCTGATTTGCTCTTTCATCTGCCTTTGCATTATCAAGATAGAACCCGAATTTATGCCATCGCAGATTTAAAAGACAGTATGCAGGTCAGTGTGCAGGGCAAAGTATTAAGCTGCGATCTACAGTCCGGCAAGAGACGCATTCTAAAATGTAAAATAAGCGACGGCAGTGGTAGCGTAACCCTTAACTTCTTCCATTTTAATACAGCACAGCAAAATAGCTTTGTAAAAGGGGCATTAATCAAATGTTTTGGTGAGTTTCGTCGCGGTTACCACGGGTTTGAAGTTACTCATCCCGATTACCGCCTGCTTAATGCAATGCAGCAAAGCCATGTTGAGGAGACGTTAACGCCGATCTACCCGTCAACAGAAGGTTTAAAACAAAACAGTCTGCGTAGTTTAACCGAGCAAGCGTTACTTCACCTAGAGCAACATCAGATTGATGAATTATTGCCAACTCATCTGCTGGCTCACCCGATCAGTTTATCAGATGCACTTTTTTATATACATCGCCCGCCACCCGATGCCAGCATCGAACAATTAGAAAACAAAACCCACCCTGCGCAGCAACGTTTAATTATTGAAGAATTATCAGCACAACAAATCAGTATGCTGTCTTTACGGGTAAATGCACAGCAACATCAAGCCATTGCGGTCAAAGAAAGCGGTTTACTGCAGGATAGGTTATTACAAAGTCTGCCTTTTTCTCTCACTAATGCACAACATAGAGTGAACTGGGAGATTCAACAGGATCTAAAGCAAACAATACCGATGATGCGTTTGGTGCAGGGGGATGTCGGATCCGGGAAAACCTTAGTGGCAGCGATCGCGGCATTAAGTGTTATTGAGGCAGGTTATCAGGTGGCATTAATGGCCCCCACTGAACTTTTAGCAGAGCAGCATCTGCTTAATTTTCAAAAATGGTTTGCCGCACTTGATGTGTCTGTCGGTATGCTTTCTGGAAAAATGCGCGTCAAAGAAAAGCGTTCTCAGTTAGAAAATATCAGCTTGGGTTTATCGAAGATGGTGGTAGGGACGCATGCGCTGTTTCAGGAAAGTGTCCAGTTTAATAATTTGGCTCTTATTATTGTGGACGAGCAGCATCGCTTTGGCGTACACCAGCGTTTAGCATTACGTGAAAAAGGGCGCTCAGGTGATTTTGCTCCGCATCAGTTAACCATGACGGCAACCCCTATACCAAGAACGCTGGCGATGACAGCTTATGCGGATCTTAATGTCTCGGTCATTGATGAACTGCCACCGGGAAGAACGGCCATTAAAACCGTTGCACTGGTTGATAAGCGTCGTGACGAGGTTATTCAGCGGGTTTACCAGGCATGTAAAAATGAGGGGCGGCAGGCCTATTGGGTATGCACTTTGATTGAAGAATCGGAAGTATTGGAATGCCAGACAGCAGAAAATACCGCTAATGAGATGCAGTTGGCGCTTCCAGATCTTCGTATCGGCCTTGTTCACGGACGTATGAAGGCTAACGAAAAGCAGTCTGTTATGGACGCTTTTAAAGAGGGGCAGCTGGATTTATTAGTTGCAACAACAGTCATTGAGGTGGGTGTGGATGTGCCTAATGCCAGCCTGATGATTATTGAAAATCCGGAACGACTTGGACTGGCGCAATTGCACCAGTTGCGTGGTCGAGTAGGACGAGGTGAAGTGGCCAGCCATTGTGTTTTGCTATATAAAAATCCACTGTCGAAAACCGCCCAAAGACGTTTGCAGGTGTTGCGTGAAAGCAATGATGGTTTTTATATTGCCGAACAGGATCTGGCTATTCGCGGTCCTGGTGAAGTGTTAGGCACCAGACAGACGGGCGTTGCTGAATTTAAAATAGCTGATTTGCTGCGCGATCAAAGTTTATTACCGCAAGCGCAGCAATTGGCCTTTCAGCTGATGCATTCTTTCCCTGAGTTAATTCCAGAACTTATCCAGCGTTGGTTAGGGGATAAGGATCGTTATGTTCATGCCTAGCCATAGCGGCAGTCTTGAAAAATTAGCGGGTAAAAAAAAGTACTTGCTGCAATATGTCGTTAGGAGAAGGAGATGAAACGTTGTTTTGTCACTGGCGCTTTTATACTGGGTTTATTAGGTTTTTTATTACTCCTTTTTATCCGTTTTTTTGATATCAATGCGCATCGGGGGTTTATCAGCAAACAGATAGAACAGTTAAGCGGCTATCAGGTTAATTTTGAGTCAGTTGATAGTCACCTATTTTCTGATTACTCAGTTTCACTTTCTGGCCTGTCTTTGACAATCGCTAACCGGCAAGTATTTTATGTCGATAAAGTGAAGGTTAACCTCACTAAGCTTAATCTCTGGCAAAGGCAGTTAAAACTTGGCGAAGTACAATTAACCGGAGTGCGCATTTCAGGTGATACTGCTGCTTTTATTAATACTGCCGATGTTAAAATTGTGGAGAATAGCAACAGTGTTCAGCAAACGGCGGAGGTACAAATCCAGAAAAAACTAGCCTGGCAGCGGCTGACTATCAGCAGATTTTCGGTTAACGATTTAAAGATAGAATTTACTCACGCAGGGCAAAGAGTGGTGCTTGATGGTGCTGATTTTACGTCAGATAATCTGCAGATTATAGCCGATCACAAGCTCGTAAAAATGCCTTTTTCTGGTAACTTAAAGCTGCTGGCAAGAGAGTTTACTGCACAGCCTACAGCCAGTAAAACACTTACTGTTAAAAATCTTCAATTGACTGCGTCTTTTAATTTAAAAAATTTACAAGCGAATCTCAGTTTTAAAGCAGGGTCACTCAATCTCGCTTTCGGGCCGGAGGAGGTTGCACTGCAAAATACAGAGCTTGTCGCTGAGCTTAATAATAATAAAGCCAGCATAACAAAGTTAACCAGCCAAATATTCTCCGGGCAGTTACAACTTCAAGCAGAGGCCTTATTTTTAATAAAGCCGTTATCTTCACCTTTTCTATCAGTTCAACAGTTAACGGTGCAAAAGTTGGCCATTAAAAATATGAATGTCGTTATCCCCGCTGTGTTTAAGGATTCTGGCGCGGTTAAAAAAAATAAACTGCTATTTCCGATTACCAACCTTCTATTAAAGGAGCTTATTGTCAAAAATGTCAATATCCGCAGTGATAATTCGACAATTCCTTTAGTGATAAATAATTTAAATGCAGCAGTGACCGATTTCGTTTTACTACAGAATAAACAGCTGCAAGGTTTAGCTGAAGAAAAAAAACAAGCCGGATCCTTTGCTGTGCAGTTTGATTATTTACGGTGGATGGAAAGCAATATTGAGCAGTTTGAAATTTCAGGCAAACTGTCGCAAGATGATGACGGTGCTTTGCTGATAAAAAAACTATTAGCGGAATAAAAAGCTGTTTATAAAATAACCCATTGTTTATAAAATGACTTGTTGCTTATAAAACAACCGGTTGTTCATAAAGTAACCTATTGTTTGTTATGTAAAAAATTTAAAGAATAAAATATTTTATCTTGTTATAGTGCAGTTTATTTTTTAACTTTAACTTTAATATTAATGGGAGTTTCATGGCTGACAACACTTTTGCCATAGTATCGACATTTCTAGTGTATCTGGTGGTGATGTTACTCATCGGTTATTACGCATATAAACGCACCAGCGATACGTCGGATTATTTTTTAGGCGGACGTACATTAGGTCCATGGCCTGCAGCATTATCTGCCGGTGCTTCGGATATGAGTGGCTGGTTATTACTGGGTTTGCCTGGTTACGCTTATGCAGCGGGCATGGAGTCTTTATGGCTCGCTGGTGGACTGTTAATTGGTAGCTGGGCTAACTGGCTGATCACTGCAAAACGTCTGCGTACTTATAGTATTACGGCCGATGATGCATTAACTTTGCCGGAATTTATTGCCCGTCGTTTCAATGACAAAACGAAATTGCTGCAAACCCTTTCCGCTTTTTTCATCCTGATGTTCTTCCTCTTTTATACCAGCTCAGGTTTGGTTGCCGGTGGTAAATTATTTGAAACTGTCTTTGGTCTAGATTATATCTATGCAGTAATTATCGGTGCTATCTGTATTGTTTCTTATACTCTATTTGGCGGGTTTTTGGCCGTCTCATGGACAGATTTAGTGCAGGGCTTATTAATGTCAGCAGCACTAGTGATTGTACCTATCGTCGCAATGCAGGGCGGATTCGATCAGCTAAGCACTAATCTAGAAAATATTAATCCGGAACTACTTACCCTATGGAATGGTATGGATGGTGAGCCGTTATCCTGGATTGCGATTATCTCATTAGTCGCCTGGGGTCTGGGTTATTTTGGCCAACCGCATATTCTTGCGCGTTTTCTAGCAACACGCACAAATAAAGATTTAACTAAAGCACGCCGTATCGCGGTGAGCTGGACTATTATCTCTATCTTTGGTTCGGTTATGGTGGGTATTGTTGGTCTGGTCTTTGTGCAAAATCAGGTGGGCATGCAAGTCGCTGATGGCGAAAAGATCTTTATGGTGTTAGTTAATGCTGTCTTTCATCCGATCCCTGCCGGTATTTTGTTAGCCGCTATTCTTGCCGCTATTATGAGCACCGCTGATTCGCAGTTATTAGTCTCCTCTTCAGCATTAGCAGAAGACTTTTACAAGCAACTTCTCCGCCCTCAAGCTTCGTCAAAAGAAGTGTTGATGGTTGGACGTATCGGTGTAATTCTATTAGCACTATTAGCCTTGTATTTCGCAATGGATCCTGATAGTTCGGTACTTAGCTTAGTTTCCTATGCCTGGGCTGGTTTCGGTGCTGCATTTGGTCCGGTATTAATATTAAGCATATACTGGAAACGAATGAACGGAAAGGGTGCTTTAGCAGGTCTTCTTGTCGGTGGTATCACTATTGTTGTCTGGAAGCAGTTAACAGGTGGTATTTTTGAAGTGTATGAGATTGTACCGGGAATAATTTTTGCTTCTGCGGCAATTGTTATCACCAGTTTAGTCACTGCTCCGCCGGAAAAAGCGGTAACAGATAAGTTTGAAGAATTTGAAAGAAACTTAAAAACATTTAAATAAGAAGCAGACAGCTCTAAGGTCTGAAGGCTGGAAGGTCTGGAGGCTTGAAGCTCTAAAAGATAAAAGGCTGTAACTTTGTATAAAGTTACAGCCTTTTTTTTGCTTTCAGCTTTCAGCTTTCAGCTTTCAGCTTTCAGCTTTCAGCTTTCAGCTTTCAGCTTTCAGCTTTCAGCTTTCAGCTTTCAGCTTTCAGCTTTCAGCTTTCAGCTTTCAGCTTTCAGCTTTCAGCTTTCAGCTTTCAGCTTTCAGCTTTCAGCTTTCAGCTTTCAGCTTTCAGCTTTCAGCTTTCAGCTTTCAGCTTTCAGCTTTCAGCTTTCAGCTTTCAGCTTTCAGATCGAAGGCTCGCAGCCGTTAGCCGACAGCTGATAACCGACAGCTTTAGGAGATATCAAACTCTTTTAATTTACGGGTCAGCGTATTTCTACCCCAACCAAGCAGTGTTGCGGCTTCCTGTCGTTTGCCTTGAGTGTACTGCAATGCAGCCTGCAACATTATTTTTTCGAATTCCGGCAGGGCATTGGCAAGTATATTCTCTTTGCCCTGTTTTAATTCAGCTAAGGTCCATTCGCGTAACTGTTTCTGCCAATGCGGATTTTCATCATCAGTAGCTTGTGTTTCTTGGGCGGTTAATTCCGGTGGTAAATCGTAAATATGGACTTCCTGCCCGCTGGTCATTACCGTCACCCAGCGGCAAACGTTTTCCAGTTGACGTACGTTTCCCGGCCAAGGCAGTTGCGTTAAATACTCTTTTGTCTCCTTTGTAAATTGCTTGCTTTTGACATTTAACTCTTTGCCAATATTATTTAAAAAATGTTGTGCCAATAAACTAATATCTTCACAACGCTCTTTTAAAGCGGGGAGTTGGATACGAATGACATTTAAACGGTGGAAAAGATCTTCCCGGAAACTACCTGATTGCACACTTTTTTCTAAATTTTGGTGAGTAGCTGCAATAATGCGCACATCGACTTCGATCCCTTGATGGCCGCCCACCCGGTAAAATTTACCATCCGCGAGCACTCGTAATAAACGGGTTTGCACATCTAATGGCATATCACCAATTTCATCTAAAAAAAGAGTCCCGCCATTAGCTTGCTCAAACCGGCCTTGACGATTTGCAGCCGCACCGGTAAACGCCCCTTTTTCATGACCAAAGAGTTCAGCTTCGATCAACTCTTTGGGAATAGCGGCCATATTCAGGGCGATAAAGGTCTTATCTTTGCGTGGGCTGTGTTTATGTAAAGCCTTCGCAACCAACTCTTTACCGGTACCGGATTGACCATTGATTAATACACTCATACTTGAATGAGATAAACGCCCAATAATGCGGAACACCTCCTGCATTGCCGGTGCTTCACCAATAATTTCCGGTGTAGCAATAAGTAATTCCGGGACCTTTTTTTTGTTTTTTAATTCAATGCTATGGTTAATTGCGCGTTGAATTAAAGCCGTGGCTTCATGAATATCAAAGGGTTTTGGTAGGTAATCAAAGGCGCCACTTTGGTAGGCATTAACTGCACTGTCTAAATCACTGTGTGCGGTCATTATAATAATTGGAATTAATGGAAAGCGTCCATGAATACGTTCCATTAAAGCAAGTCCATCTATACCCGGCATCCGTATGTCGGAAATAATGACCTCAGGCTGCTCTATTTGTAACTGTTGCCATAAACATTCCCCATCGGGGAAACTGGCATAGTCAATCTTTTCAGCTTTTAGAGTACGTTCTAAAACCCAACGAATAGCGTGGTCATCATCCACAATCCAAGCTGAAGGCATCTGTTTTTTCCTTTTCATAAGTGTTAAATAGGGGAGTATTGATTTTATGTTTTATTAAATTGTTAAAGGCAGATAGATAAGAAACTCAGTATGACCTTCCATACTGTCGCATTCGATACGTCCTCTCTCTTGGTTAATAAGCTCCTGAGCAATAGATAGCCCCAATCCCGTACCATCACAGCGACCCGTTACCATAGGGTAAAATAAGGTATCTTTTAAATGCTCAGGGACACCTGGGCCATTATCAATAATTGAAATTTCAGCCGCTAAGCGTTGTAATACACCATGAATAATAACTTGGTGGGCAGTACGCGTTTTGATAATTATTTCTAAGTTTTTCTCCGGCTGAGTACTCAGTGATTGCACTGCATTTTGAAGAATATTTAAGAATGCTTGCTGCAGTTGATCCGGCTGCATTTCAAAATCTGGAATGCTCGGATCATAATCAATTTTGATGTGGATATGCTCAGGAAGCCCCAAACAGACTAATTTCCGCACTTTTTCAAGCACAGAATGTAAATTATGATAGGAGCGCTCTCCCAAGGTTTGCGGGCCTAATAAACGATTAACTAATGCGCTTAGACGATCCGCTTGTTCAATAATTATTTGGGTAAACTCTTTAAGTTCAGGATCTGCCAGTTCACTTTCTAATAATTGTGCCGCACCGCGTAGGCCTCCGAGTGGATTTTTTATTTCATGAGCAAGTCCGCGAACAAGTTCTTTTGCGACTTTTTGTTGATGATCTTGATAATGAAATTGGCTTATTTTACGCTGCTGTCCAATACAGTGCATCTCAATGATCACATAATTCTGATTTTCAAACTCTAAATAGGTGGCACTTAATGCCATTAAAAGAGGATGACCATCAACCATTAAGGTCGTTTCACTGTCAGTGAACGCATTTTGTTTGGTAAAAACAGCTTCAATATAGGTGGGATCAAAGTGATAATGATTTGCCAGTTGCTGCAAACTTTGCTGGTAAAGACGTTGTTTGCTTTGTGACAATAAAACCTCACTCGCTGGATTTGCATAGATCAGTTTTAATTTTGCGTTAATAATAACAAAGGCAGTATTCGCTTCTTCAAGTATGGCAACTGCAAGTGAGTTTGAATGATTATTTAACATTTAAGCCTTATTATGGAGCGGATATGCTGGATACCCGTTGTAAATGCACGGTAACTACCTGTGTTCTCGCAAGAACCTTGCCACTTTCATCTGATAATTGAACTTGTATCTGATGGGTGCCTCTATCAATGTTTTCCACCCGTATTGTTGATGACATTTGCGGATTACCCAGTGCTTTACCGTCTAAAAAGAGTTGTAGTTTCTGTGTGGCTTTGCTTTCAGGGGTTATTTTAACCTGAATATTAATTGAACCATCATTACTGCGCAGTGGACTGTCATTTTCAGGAGAAATAATATTGGCCTGATAGATAATTTTGGGTTCTTCTTTGACGGCTGCAGTTTTTTCTGGCGTTGTTGCTGACCGTATATTATCCGATGTGATGACATTTTGATTAACAACATTTATTTCTGTTGTGCCAAGTTCCGCAGTATCGGAATAATGGCGTTGGCCGTTCTCATCAAGCCAGTAATATATTTTTGTTTTTGCCACTGTCAGTGATGAAAAAACGACACAAAGACAGATGACAGATACCGAACTTACTAAAGAGAAATTCATACATAGATACCGCCATATTAAAATATAATCTTCATTGTGGGTTAGCGGTTTCTGTTAGGCAATAAAAAACTATTATTACTGCAAGTTATATCACTCAAAATAAAAGGGCTCATTTTTTATACATAAAAAGTGAGCCTTTTTATTAGTGTTTATTTATGAGCCTACTAATCCTAAATAAAATATTATTTGATAAATAACATTTCCTGATACTTAGGCAACGGCCATAATTCATCGGCAACAAGTGTTTCAAGCGCATCAGCGTGCTCGCGTGTTTGATCCATTAAGCCACGAATAACATCAGCACAGAAATGCATATGCGCCTCTACATCGACAAAGTCATGTGTTGCGACTGCTTGTTTAAGTTTAGTGACAGCTGTCATAAGCGCATTGGTCTCAACTGCGATTTCAGATGTGAGCGAAGTATCAAGCGCGATATCGAGTCCAATCATTGTCGAAGTCGTTAGACCAAGCTGTGATAAGTAACTCATAGCAGCAGGATAAATAGTGGTCGTTGCCATATCAATCACTAATTTAGCTTCTACCTCAATCGAAAGAATGTATTGCTCAGCATAAACTTGATAGCGGCTTTCTAATTCAATGGGTGAGAATACCCCAGTGCTTTCAAAAAGTTTAACGATTGACTCTTCACGAAATGCAGGTAAGGCATCGGCTGTTGTTGGAATATTTTGTAAACCACGCTCTTCAACCGCCATTGTGTGCCATTCTTTCGAGTAACCGTCACCACCAAATACAATATTGCCATGCAGTTCCATTAGTTCTTTTAATACAGATATAACGGCAATATTTTGGTTCTCAGATTCTGCTAAAGCCACTTCTAACTTTTCAGCAATCCAGTTTAATGAATCAGCAAGCATTGTATTCATAGCAACCAATGGACCAGATACTGATTGTGATGAGCCAACAGCGCGGAACTCAAAACGGTTACCTGTAAATGCAAAGGGAGAGGTTCTGTTACGGTCACCCGGATCTCGTTCAAAGTGCAGGATTTGCGATAAACCAGAATCCATTAAACCGGCATCAGCACAAGTTAACAGCTTGCCATTTTTAATGTCATTAAATAGCCCTTCTAACTGCTCGCCTAAATAAACAGAAAGAATAGCCGGTGGTGCTTCGTTAGCACCAAGCCGGTGGTCGTTAGAAGCTGATGCAATAACAGCGCGTAATAACGGGCCATATTTATGCACACCGCGAATAACGGCACCGCAGAAAAGTAAGAAATTAAGATTATCATGTGGTGTGCTGCCTGGATCTAGCAGGTTACCCTGGGTGCTGTTGCCCACCGACCAGTTAACATGTTTACCCGAGCCATTAATACCAGCAAAGGGTTTTTCATGTAATAAACATAGAAAGCCATGCTCTTTTGCAGTGCTCTTCATCACCGTCATCAAAAGTTGCTGATGATCGGCGGCGACATTAGCCGCTTCATAATAAGGTGCAATTTCAAATTGACCCGGAGCCACTTCGTTGTGGTGAGTTTTAGCCGGGATACCTAACTTGTAAAGTTTGTTTTCAAAATCCTGCATAAACACTTGAACGCGTTCAGGGATTGCACCAAAGTAGTGATCATCAAATTGTTGACCTTTAGCGGGAGGAGCACCGAATAAGGTTCTGCCTGCAAGTAACAAATCGGGGCGTGCATTGGCAAAGTTTTCATCAACGAGGAAGTACTCTTGCTCAGCGCCGCAGCTTGAATTAAGTGGTGCGGTATCAGTCTCACCCATTAATTTAAGTACTTTTTGCCCGGCTTCGTCCATTGCTGAAATTGAGCGTAGTAGTGGAATTTTTTTATCTAATGCTTCACCCGTCCAGGACATAAACACACTTGGGATCATTAAAGTCGAGCCATTAGCCGTATGCATAACGTAGGCAGGGCTGGTCGGATCCCAAGCGGTATAACCACGGGCAGCATTAGTCATACGCAAGCTACCGTTAGGGAAAGAGGAACCATCTGGCTCCCCTTTGATTAACAGGCTACCGGTAAATTCAGTAATTGCACCACCATCAGAATTGGTAATAATAAAACCATCATGCTTTTCTGCGGTAATGTTAGTCATAGGGTAAAAGATATGTGAGTAGAATTTAACGCCTTTACTAAGCGCCCAATCCTTCATCGCTGCAGCAACAACATCAGCCGTTGCCGGCTCTAAAGCACAGCCAGTTTGAACCGTTTTTTTAATCGCTTTAAAAGCATTTTTTGGTAATGCTTCTTCCATTTTATGAAGATTAAAAACGTCTTCTGCCCAAATTTTACTTAATGGCTCAGGTTTGTCGACCATATTGGGTGCACGATTAGTAATTTTCTCAATTGCTTTAAGGCGATTTTGGTTTCCACTCATGTGGGGCTCCTTGACTTATAAAATAGAGGCTGGATGGGATCAGCTTGGTTATTTTTAAATTTAAAAGATAATAGAAAGATATTAAGCAATAATTGTGCCAGTATTTTATTTTTTCTGCAGTAGAAAAAAGAGTGTTTTTTTGAGGAAATCGTTTTTCTTATGGAAGGGGTATCGGGTTATTGGATTTGCAGTGATTACTTAAATAAAAATAAAAATAAAAATAAAAGGATCAAACTAGTTGATCCTTTGAGCTGATGACAATTCCGTTAATTAAGCGGAATTAGTGTGAGCAGGTGTTCATAACCTAACTAAGTTCTTTGCTTATACGCTGTAGTATAATTCGAACTCTTTTGGATGCGTTGCACGAGAAACAGCTTCACATTCAGCTGTTTTAAGGGCGATGTAGGCATCAATCGAGTCATTCGAGAAAACATCTCCTGCGGTTAAAAAGTCACGGTCAGCATCGAGTTCAGCAAGTGCTTCTTCAAAAGAAACAGCAACTTGTGGTATTGCATCCGCTTCTTCTTTAGGCAGATCGTATAAATCTTTATCAAGAGGCTCGCCAGGGTGGATCTTGTTTTTAATACCGTCAAGACCCGCCATTAGCATCGCAGAAAAACCTAAATAAGGGTTCATCGTTGGGTCCGGGAAACGTAGTTCAACACGTGCCGCTTTTGGTGACGGTACGATTGGAATACGGATAGATGCGCTGCGATTACCGGCAGAGTACGCTAACATAACCGGTGCTTCAAAATGTGGCACTAGACGTTTATATGAGTTAGTTGACGCGTTAGTAAAGGCATTAAGTGCTTTAGCATGTTTGATAAGGCCACCAATATAATAAAGCGCTAGCTGAGAAAGCCCGCCGTACTGGTCGCCGGAGAACAGGTTAACACCGTCTTTGCCTAGGGACTGGTGACAGTGATTACCTGAGCCGTTATCACCAACAAGCGGTTTAGGCATGAAGGTTGCGGTTTGACCGTAGGCATGAGCAACGTTATGTACTACGTATTTGTAAATTTGTAGTTCATCGGCTTTTTTAACCATAGTATTAAAACGACAAGCGATTTCATTTTGGCCGGCAGTTGCGACTTCATGATGATGTGCTTCAACAATAAGGCCCATCTCTTCCATGATAAGACACATAGCACTACGGATGTTTTGTGCGGAATCTACGGGGGCGACAGGGAAATAACCACCTTTGATACCAGGACGGTGGCCTGTATTGCCTTCTTCATAGGAGGTACCTGAGTTCCACGCCGCTTCTTTAGCATCAATGGAAAAGAATGCACCTTGCATAGTATTACCGTATTTAACATCGTCAAATAGGAAAAACTCGGGCTCTGGACCAAATAAAATAGTGTCAGCAATGCCCGTTGAACGCAGGTATGCTTCGGCGCGTTTAGCAACAGATCGCGGGTCACGATCGTAACCAAGCATTGTTTTAGGCTCTAACACATCACAACGCAGGTTAAGCGTTGCATCATCCGTAAAGGGGTCAAGAACAGCAGTGGTTGGATCCGGCATTAATACCATGTCCGAATCTTGAATGCCTTTCCATCCTGCAATTGAAGAGCCATCAAACATTTTACCGTCTTCGAAAAAGTCTTCGTTTGCTTGGTGATGCGGAATAGAGACGTGTTGCTCTTTACCGTGTGTATCGGTAAAGCGTAAATCTACGAATTTTACCTCTTGCTCTTTAATAAAATCAAGAACATCTTGTACTGTTTTTGTAGACATGTTTAGAACCTCAATTGACATTTAAGTGGTGGACAACCATAACAAATTTATTTAATTACTCAAACGGCTAAAATTGTGCCGACCTGACTGCTATCCATTATATCTGAGCTTTTTTTTTTGACGAGTAAAATATCGCCTAATAAATGCTCTATTATGGTGCGCCCCTGCTCCAGCTTGGTGCGTTACTGCTCTCGTTGGTTGTAAATGATAAGAAAAGCTATCATACAGGACGGTTTCATAAATTGTGACCGAGTTAAAACTTTCTATTTTTCGAATAATGGTTACAATGTGCGCTAATAATACCAATTAAGTAAATACAGTGTAAAATTTCGCTGACTTTACCTAATTGGTATTTTTTCATACATTGTTACTTTTTCATAAATTGTTACTTTTGAGGCTCGTCATGTTGTTAGAAAAATTAAGAAATATTGCCATTATTGCTCACGTTGACCATGGTAAAACCACCCTTGTTGATAAATTACTAGAGCAATCTGGAACGCTAGATTCACGCGGTGGTGCTGAAGAGCGCGTTATGGACTCGAATGATTTAGAGAAAGAACGTGGTATTACTATCCTTGCAAAAAACACTGCGATTGTGTGGAATGATTACCATATCAATATCGTAGATACACCTGGACACGCCGATTTCGGTGGTGAAGTAGAGCGTATTTTATCTATGGTAGACAGTGTTTGTCTAATCGTAGATGCGGTTGACGGTCCGATGCCACAAACGCGTTTTGTAACTCAAAAAGCATTTGCACACGGTCTTAAACCAATAGTTGTTGTCAATAAAGTAGATAAAGCAGGCGCACGTCCTGAATGGGTTATCGATCAAGTATTCGACCTGTTTGATAATCTTGGTGCAACTGACGAACAGTTAGATTTCCAAATTGTTTATGCATCAGCGATAAACGGTTGGGCAAGTAAAGATATGGAAACTGAAAGCGATACTATGGAACCTTTATTCCAAACTATTGTTGACAGTGTTGAAGCACCGGATGCAGATCGTGATGGTGACTTCCAAATGCAAATCTCTCAACTTGATCACAACTCTTATGTAGGTGTTATCGGAGTGGGCCGTATTACACGCGGTAGTGTTAAAGTTAACCAGCAAGTGACAGTTATTGGCGCTGATGGTAAAAAACGTAACGCTAAAGTGGGTCAGGTATTAGGTTATTTAGGACTTGAACGTAACGATGTGGAAGTGGCTGAAGCCGGTGATATTGTTGCAATCAGTGGCCTGGGTGAACTTAAGATTTCCGATACTGTTTGTGCGCAAAACAATGTTGAAGCTCTGCCTCCATTAACTGTTGATGAACCAACGGTAACGATGACCTTCCAGGTAAACAATTCACCTTTCTGTGGTAAAGAAGGTAAATTTGTTACTTCACGTAATATTTTAGACCGTTTACACAAAGAGCTAGTACATAACGTAGCGCTTAAGGTTGAAGAAACCGCTGATCCGGATAAATTCAAAGTATCTGGTCGTGGTGAACTGCATTTAGGTATTCTAATTGAGAACATGCGTCGTGAAGGTTACGAACTTGCGGTATCTCGCCCTGAAGTTATCGAGCGTCTTGTAGACGGTCAATTGCAAGAACCCTATGAAACATTAACCGTTGACGTTGAAGAACAAAGTCAAGGTTCGGTTATGGAGCAGTTGGGCGTTCGTAAAGCTGAATTGACTAACATGATGCCAGACGGAAAAGGTCGTGTACGTTTAGACTTTGTTATTCCAAGCCGTGGTTTAATCGGTTTCCAAACTGAATTCATGACATTAACGTCGGGTTCTGGTTTACTTTACCATTCATTTGATCACTACGGTCCCCATAAAGGTGGCACTATTGGTCAACGCCAAAATGGTGTTTTAATTTGTAATCAAACAGGTAAAGCGGTTACTTACTCTCTGTTCTTCTTACAAGATCGTGGTCGTCTATTCCTAGGACATGCTACAGAAGTATACGAAGGTCAAATCATTGGTATTCATAACCGTGCTAACGATTTAACAGTTAACTGTGTACGTGGTAAATCATTAACTAACGTTCGTTCTTCTGGTACAGATGAAGCACAAACACTTTCACCTGAAATTATTTTAACGCTTGAACAAGCGCTTGAGTTTATTGATGTGGATGAATTAGTTGAAGTAACACCAAAAAGCATTCGTATCCGTAAGAAACTACTTTCAGAGAACGAACGTAAACGTGCATCGCGCCCTACTAAAGGCTAGATAACTAAAAGCAATACAGATAAAAGGTCTTACTTCGGTAAGACCTTTTTTTTATTTATGATTTAGGGTTAAATGGGTAAGGCTAACAGCTAACAGCTAACAGCTATCAGTCATTAGCGGTCAGTCGTCAGCAGTAGGTAGTAAGGTGTAAGACTCTAAGGATAATAGTGATGAAATTTGGTAGAAAAATTGTGATGGACAAAGTTAAAGTTACCTACCAATACTTGCTCTTTGTATGGCGGCGGAGTGAACAGGATAATATTAAGGTGCCGGCGGGGCATCTGGCCTATGTGACTTTATTATCTATCGTGCCCTTACTGGCCGTTATTTTCTATATGTTAGCGGCTTTTCCAGTTTTTTCTGATCTGAAGGGAATGTTAGAAGATCTTATTTATAACAATCTGCTGCCCACATCTGGAGATACGATTCAGGAGCATATCAGCGGCTTTATTGAAAATACTAAAAAAATGAGCATGATGGGGATTGGCTCATTGATAGCGATTGCATTATTATTGATATCTACGATAGATCAAACCATTAACCGCATCTGGCGTTGCACTAATAAACGTTCCCGAATCCAGTCCTTTACTATTTATTGGACTATTTTAAGCTTGGGTCCGGTGATTATCGGCGCGAGTCTGGCATTAAGCTCTTACCTTTTTAGTGTTTTTCAAGAACATGGCTCTCTGTCATTTGGCCAACGACTATTGAGCTTAATGCCTTTTATTTTAACCTGGTTAACCTTTGCCGGTGTTTATACGCTTGTGCCTCATCAGCGAGTCAGTTTTCGTTATGCATTAATAGGTGGTTTGATTGCGGCTATTCTGTTTTTCTTCGGCACCGATCTTTTCCGCTTATATATTACTAATTTCCCCTCGCAGCAGATAATATACGGTGCGCTGGCAGTGATCCCAATTCTCTTTGTGTGGATCTATTACAGTTGGTTAATTGTTTTAATCGGTGCTGAAGTCACTGCGACATTAGAAGAGTTTTTAAAGCAGCAGGAAGACAACAATGTGACTAAAGAATATTTGGGAGCGGACATATGATAGCCCTTATACAGCGTGTTAGTGACGCCAGAGTTACCGTTGCCGGAGAAAATATTGGTCAAATAGGGCCTGGGTTACTGGTTTTATTAGGCGTTGAAAAAGAGGATGATGAAGCTAAATGCAAACGTCTGGCACAACGGGTACTCGCTTATCGAATATTTGCCGACGGCGACGATAAAATGAATCTTAATGTGCAGCAAGCAGGAGGGAAAATTTTAGTTATTTCACAATTTACTCTGGCGGCACAAACGAATAAGGGCAATCGTCCAGGTTTTTCAAAGGGCGCGGAGCCGATCGAGGCCAAACGCCTTTACAAACTGTTTAATAAAAACTGTTCAGAGATGGGTATTAAGGTTGAAACGGGAGAGTTTGCTGCTGATATGCAGGTCAGTTCAACTAACGATGGCCCAGTAACCTTTTGGCTGCAGATTTAGTCCCTATTTATTTTTCTGGATTTTTTTGAACATTTTTCTTTAACCCGAGAGAACTTTCTTTTCAGTTAAACTTATTGCATAGTGGATTGTCTTATAGCAGCTCCCCTGATTTGGTCTGCGTAGTTTCCGTTTTTTTTGTAATTTATCATATTGAAGAGAATAAATAATGTCATATAGTCATCGACTAACCGTTTTCGTTTTTTGTTTCACATTGAGTTTTTCTTCGCTGGTAAGCGCTGATTCAAAGCAGGCTGCCTCTTCACTTGAAATACTCGAAACAGCAATAATACAAAGCCCAAATGATTCACGTGAATATCAGGTGATCCGTTTGGCGAATCAGCTGGAAGTTCTGCTGGTATCCGATCCGGATTTAGAAAACAGTGCCGCATCGTTATCTTTGCCGATTGGCAGTATGAATAATCCTGATCAGCAACTGGGTCTCGCCCATTATCTGGAGCATATGTTATTTTTAGGCTCAGAGCGTTACCCAACCATTAACGAATATAGTAAATTTATGACTCAACATGGTGGTTATACTAATGCCTATACTGCTCAGGAGAGTACTGTCTATGGGTTTGAAGTCAATGATAGCCACTTTGCTGAAGCGTTAGACAGATTAGGGGACGTGATGCGCGCCCCATTGCTGGATAAGCGTTATGCGGACAAAGAAAGAAATACTGTCTACGCTGAGCATAAAACCTATTTTGATAACGATATGCGTAAATTTTACGCGCTGCAGCATTATACTTTAAATCCGGATCACCCTACAGCGCGTTTTAGTACAGGTAATTTAACCACCTTAAAAGATAAACCTGGCAGTAAATTACAGGATGAATTGGTCAATTTTTTTGAGACCTATTATTCGGCTAATTTAATGAAGGTGGCATTAACCAGTCCGCGCTCAATTGTTGATTTACAGCAAATGGCAGAGTTATATCTTAGCCAGATTCCCAATAAAAAAGCCACTAAACCGGTGATTGTGAGCCCAATGTTAACTGCAAAAGAGTTAGCTATCAGTGTTGCAATAAAACCCACGGCCAATATTAAATTATTGCAGGTTAATTTTTTAATACCGAGCGTCCAAGATGAATATATGTACCAACCTGGTGGTTATATCAGCCGCTTATTAGGCTCAGATCATGAGGGCGGATTATCTAATCAGCTGCAAAAAGCAGGCTTAGTAGAATCTGTGATGGCGGGTTTTTATGGCTCTTTTAGTGAAAACTATTCACAATTTTCAATGCAGTTTGTAATGACCAATGCAGGCTTAAAGGAGCAGGATAAGATTTTAGCCAGTTTATTTGCTTATATTGAGTTAATTAAAAAACAGGGTATTAGTCAACTGCAGTATCGCGAACAAAAAAGCGGCTTAGACAGAGATTTTAAGTTTTTAACCAAAAATTCCGGTTTTAGCTATGTGATGGGTTTGTCCGCTAATATGCAGAACTACCCGTATAAAGATCTTCTGTTTCACCCTTACCGTTTAGATGGTTTTAATGCAAAATTTATATCCCAATTATTAACCTATTTAACACCAGAAAACAGCCGTATTTTTAAAATGATTCCAGATCTGGAAGGGGGAACGCAGATCCCTTATTACCAGGGAAAATATACGCGCGATATTATCAGTCAAAAAAACCAGCAAACTTGGTTGAGACAAGCACAGAACATTAAATTAACCCTGCCCGCGGGTAATCCGTGGTTACCTGAAAATTTCAACTTAGTGGATAGGCAGTATTCAGCGAAAGCGCAGCAGCTGGTTAATAAAGAGGGGCATTCTGTTTGGTTTAAGCAAAGTGCTTATTTTAAGGAACCCAAAGCCAGTATGAAGCTGCATTTAAACAGTGACATTAGCGATCAAAATCCTGAATCCCGGATAACCATGAGCCTATTGCTGGAAATGTTCAGCAAACAATTTGCAGCGCTGCATTTTGTTGCCGGTGAAGCTGGTTTGAACTTTGCTTTAAGTCATTCAAACGGGTTGTTAATCAGCACCTCAGGGTACAGTGATAAACAGGATAAATTATTACTGACCGTATTAAACGAGATTAAAAACGCACAATTTAGTGAGCAAACACTTAACCTTGCCAAGCAGGAAGTGCAGCGGCAGTTAAATAATAAAGTGGCAATGAAACCGTTGGATTTTGCCTTTGAGGGTTTCCGACAATTAGTGCGTCAACCGGCATGGTCCGATGCGGCTCTGCTGGCTGAAATTGACGGGATTAATTTATTAGATATTAATCAATTTATTGAAAAAATATTATCGCAATCGTCTTTACGGCTGTTAGCCTTAGGCAATTTAAGTCGTGAGCAAGTTGTCGATTTAGACAGTGCATTAGCCAGTATTGTGACTATTGAGCAGCAGCCTTTTTATACTATTAAACGTTTACAGGCGGACTTAAATGAAGGGGCATTAAACTATCAAATCAGTTCAAAGATGGATGATGATGCCTTAGCGACTATTTATCTTTCTGACCTTAAAGGGGATGCCGCGTTAGCCACGGCGGAGTTATTAAATCAATTGCTAAAGCCGGCATTTTATAATCAAATTCGGACAGAGGAACAGTTAAGTTACTCTCCTTTTAGCGCAAGTTTTCCTGTTGATGATTATGCTGCCTTTGGACTTTTCACCCAAAGCCCGACGCTCAGCAACGCTAAGTTATATCAACGTTTTGCTGTTTTCCTGGAAAATTTTAATAAGCAGTTAGATAAAACCAGCAAAAAAGAGTTTGCCGTCATTAAAAAAGCACAGATTGCCAATTATTTAGCGCAACCTACTTCGCTTAGCGATGAGTTTTCTTATTTGAGTCATCAATGGTTAAGTCTGAAACCGGAAATAGATACTGAGCAAGCTTATATTGACAGTTTATCGGCAGTCTCCTTAACCGATGTTAAAGCCTTTTTCCAAACTGTTTTGGTAAAGGGTGAAAATTCTCAGCCGGTGGTTATCCAAGTTCAAGGGACAAAATTTTTAAAAGAAGCTATTTTACAGCTTCACAATGAAGTTAAAATTACAAATATAGACAGTTTACCGAAGCATTAATCATCTCAATTTCGCTCTTATACCCACATTACCTGAAGCTGCAGCTTTAAGTAATGTGGGTATAACGTGACCTGTATTAACTTTACTCTTATAATAAACCTTCATTTTTAAAGAAGGCTTATTAATTTATGCGCCCTAGTAACCGTACTCCCGAACAAAACCGCGAAATCAAAATAACCCGTCATTATACTGACTATGCTGAAGGCTCGGTATTAATTGAAATGGGTAATACTAAAGTACTTTGTAATGCCTCTGTTTCCGGTTCTGTGCCGCGTTTTTTAAAAGGTAAAGGCAAAGGTTGGGTGACCGCTGAATACGCTATGTTGCCGCGTGCGACACATATCCGTAATATGCGTGAAGCCGCAAAAGGCAAGCAGGGCGGACGGACGCTTGAAATCCAGCGCCTTATTGCACGTTCACTGCGCGCCGCTGTTGATCTCAATGCGCTGGGTGAAAATATGATCACCGTTGATTGTGATGTGATTCAAGCCGATGGTGGCACCCGCACCGCTGCCATTACAGGCGGCTGTATTGCCTTAGCTGACGCACTTAATTGGATGGTAAAGAAGGGTAAACTGAAAAAAAGTCCGCTGAAGCAGATGATTGCTGCGGTTTCTGTCGGTATCTACCAAGGCACACCGGTATGTGATTTAGATTATGCGGAAGATTCCAACGCGGAAACAGACACGAATGTGGTGATGACCGAAAGCGGTGGTTTAATTGAGATTCAAGCAACAGCTGAAGATGGCGCATTTAGTCATGAACAGCTGCTTAGCATGTTAAGTCTTGCCAAGGGCGGAATTGAAGCTCTTGTTGTGGAACAGAAAAAAGCACTCAACGCGGAATAAAAAAAATGAAAGATTATCAAAAAGAATTTATTGAATTTGCCTTAGAAAAACAGGTTTTAAAGTTTGGCCAGTTTACCCTGAAATCGGGCCGTACCAGCCCTTATTTTTTTAATGCCGGGTTGTTTAATAGTGGACGTGATTTAGCCCGTTTAGGGCGCTTTTATGCGGCCGCTTTAATGGACTCAGGCATTGAGTATGACTTGCTTTTTGGTCCTGCCTATAAAGGTATTCCTATTGCAACCACAACAGCGGTTGCATTGTCTAACGATTACGATTTAGATATCCCCTACTGCTTTAACCGCAAAGAAGCTAAAACCCACGGCGAAGGGGGGAGTTTAGTCGGATCAAAGCTGCAGGGTAAAATAATGCTGGTTGATGATGTGATCACCGCAGGCACTGCAATTCGTGAGTCAATGGATATTATCCAAGCGCATCATGCCCAATTAGCGGGTGTTTTAATTGCATTGGATCGACAGGAAAAGGGCCGCGCTGAACTGTCTGCTATTCAGGAAGTAGAGCGCGACTACGGTGCTAAAGTTATTTCTATTGTTAAGCTTAGTGACTTAATTACTTATCTGGAAGCAAAGCCTGAAATGCAGAAGGATCTTGCTGCGGTTAACACCTATCGGGAACAATACGGCATTTGATTTTATCTCTGCCGGAAAAGCAAAAAAACCGCATTCTATTGCCAATAGACTGCGGTTTTTTTTAATAGATCTATCTTAATCACCGATAGTCTCTATTTTTTGCTGCTAAGATCATTATATCAATATTAAGGGAGTTAAAAATGAAAATTCTTATTACGGGTGGAATGGGTTATATCGGGAGCCATACTTGTATTCAACTGATGGCTGCGGGCATGACACCCATTATTCTGGACAATTTATCCAACAGCAGTGAAATCGTATTATCAAGAATCCATCATTTAACTGGCGCTACACCGGTTTTTTATCAGGGTGATGTGCGCGATCGTCATATTTTAGAAAAAATATTTGCAGAGCATGAAATTGCCGCTGTGATTCACTTTGCCGGTTTAAAATCCGTTGGCGAATCCGTTGCAAAGCCCCTGGAATATTATGATAACAATGTGCACGGCTCCCTACTGCTCGCAGAAGTTATGAAAAATGCAGGGGTAAAAAGCCTGTTATTCAGCTCATCGGCCACGGTCTACGGCTCCCCGCTGAAAATGCCTATTACTGAATCGACACCAACGGGTGCAACCACTAATCCCTATGGTCGCAGTAAATATATTGTTGAAGAGTGTTTGCGGGATTTACAAGCGGCACAGCCGGAATTAAGTATCACATTATTACGTTATTTCAATCCCGTTGGCGCCCATATTTCCGGTACTATCGGCGAGGATCCACAGGGTATTCCGAATAATCTAATGCCTTTTATTGCTCAGGTTGCGGTAGGAAGACGCGAAAAATTATCTGTATTTGGTAATGATTATAATACCCCCGACGGTACCGGTGTACGTGATTATATCCATGTAATGGACTTGGCCGACGGACATGTTGCCGCCCTTAAAGCGGTCGGACTTAAACCCGGTCTGCATATCTATAATCTGGGTACAGGCCAAGGCAGCAGTGTATTAGAGATGGTTGATGCCTTTGCTAAAGCGAGTGGCAAAGAAGTTCCTTATACTGTCTGTGCGCGTCGACCGGGTGACATTGCCGAATGCTGGGCAGATACTTCCAAAGCCAACCGCGAGCTAAACTGGAAAGCGAGCCGAACATTAAAAGAGATGTCCGAGGACAGTTGGCGTTGGCAGTCACAAAACCCTAAGGGTTATGGCAGTCAAGAATAGCAAACTAAGGTTGCGCAGAGCCCTCAATGCACAGTGCTAGAAGGCTTGATGGCTTGAAGGTGGAATGGACAAAATACATCCTGAGAGTTGAATAAACTTATCAATCACGCAGCAGCTATCAATTTCAAATCCAATAAAATAAAAAAGGCCTGACAAGAAAAATGTCAGGCCTTTTTTTAAGCTTTTTACCACCGAGGCACAGAGGATTCACACACTGAGGGAAAACAACACCGACAGCCGAGCCTGAAGGCCCAGTTCTGGGAGTGTGTGCAGTGAACCCGGGCAATGTTTTGTAAAAACATCCTGCTAACAATTACCAATATGCTGCTTTCAAAGCAACAAGCCAAGCCTAAAGGCCCAGTTCCGGGAGTGTGTTCAGACCTTGCTTTTTGGCATCCCGCCTTCAAGCTTTCAGCACAAAAACAATAAGCCGAGCCTGAAGGACCAGTTTAGAGAGTAATATCTTATTCTTTCCTCTGTGGTGACTTTTATAAAATAAAAAAAAGGCCTGACAGTAAATGTCAGGCCTTTTTATTAATGCCAATCTGGCTTTATAGCTTTATAGCTTTATGGCTTTATGGCTTTATGGCTTTATAACTTTATAGCCTAGTGCTCATGGTCTTTCACTTTATGTTCAAGCGTTTCATCAAACTCTTGACGGGGTTGATGCTTGCTGGCGATAAAAGAGTAAATAACAGGTAAAATAAACAGGGTAAATAAAGTACCAATGGATAAGCCCGCTACAATAACAATACCTATACCAAAACGGCTGACCGCACCGGCACCCGTTGCAAAGAGTAAAGGTATTAAACCCGCTACCATCGCCGCTGTGGTCATTAATATTGGACGCAAACGCACCGTCGCGGCTTTTTTAACAGCATCAATACGATTTAAGCCGTGATGTAACTGCTCTTCTTTGGCCACTTCGGCAATCAAAATACCGTGTTTAGTAATTAACCCCACTAGTGTTATCAAACCAACCTGGGTATAAATGTTCATGGTTGCAGCTCCCCAGGCAAGCGCCACTAATGCGCCACTAATAGCAAGAGGTACGGTCAATAAGATAACCAGAGGATCACGTATACTTTCAAATTGACTGGCAAGTACCAAGAAAATAATCAATATCGCCAGAACAAAGGTCATGTATAAGGCACTGCCTTCAGTCACAAATTGACGCGCTTCACCAAGATAATCATGGCTGTAACCCTGAGGTAATTTGGTCTCTGCAATGCCTTCAAAGAAATCAATCGCATCACCCATAGCAACGCCCGGGGATAATACTGCGCCAACGGTGGCACTATTAAGCTGGTTAAAGTGCGCTAAAGAACGCGGTTCAGCGGTCACATCAATAGTAATCAGGCTGCTGAGCGGGATCATATCCCCATTTTTTGCCCGCACATAAAAGTTACCCAATTTTTGCGGTGATAAACGATATTTCCGTTCTACCTGTGCAATCACTTCGTAACTGCGACCGTTAAGATCAATGCGGTTTAAATAACCATCACTTAATAATGTGCCTAATGTAAAACCAATATCCTTCATGGTGACACCATAAGCACCGGCTTTATCACGGTCAATTTGGATGTTCATTGTCGCTGAATCAAAGGCCAAATCTAAGGTTGAATAAACAAAGTTAGAACTTGCCTGCGTTGCTGCCAGTACATCGCTTGCAATACTGACTAAGCTTTCAAATTGATTGCCCGTGGTGATCACAAACTGCACCGGTAATCCACCCGATGAGCCGGGTAATTCCGGCATTTGGAATGCGGTTGTTGCAACCGCCGCTACGCTGTTAAACTTCGGCATTAAAGAGGCAGAAAGCTCTTTAGGACTTTTATCTCTTTGACTCCAAGGTTTCATTATCGCAATACCAAATGCCTGATTGGAATTAGGAATACCGGACATCGCTAAACTGCTTGTTACTTCGGGCTGTTTAGCTAATTCGCCGGTGATAATACGCATGCTGTTTTCGATGTAATCAAGGTTGGCATTGGCAGGCGCTTTTGCCATTACCATTAATGCACCTTTATCTTCTTTTGGCGCAAGTTCAGAAGGAATAGAGTTAAACAAAAAAGGCAAAGAGATAAACACCAGACAGGCATACAGAATAACCGCAGGACGTCGGGTCATTAGTTTATCCAATAAACGCCCATAACCCCTAGTGATAGAGGATAAAACTGACTCTACATTACGCTCAAAACGGTTTGGCTTTTGGTTGTTTTTAAGCAATTTACTGCACATCATAGGTGATAAAGTCAGTGCCACAATACCAGAGACAAATACCGCCCCCGCCAGGGTTAATGCAAACTCAGTGAACAGTGAACCGGTTATACCTCCCATCAGCGCGATCGGGGCATATACCGCTGCCAGCGTAATAGTCATGGAGATAACTGGCACTGCAATTTCACGTGTGCCGAGAATCGCGGCCCGAAACGGATCTTCTCCCGCTTTGATATGACGGTCAATATTTTCCACTACTACAATAGCGTCATCAACTACTAGTCCTATCGCTAATACCATGGCGAGCAGGGTCATTAAATTAAGGGTAAAACCAAACAGCTGCATCACGACCACCACACCAATTAAAGACAGTGGGATAGTAATAATAGGAATAATAACAGCTCGCCATGAACCTAAAAACAGAATCATCACCAGTAATACGATAAAACCCGCTTCAGCAATGGTTTTAATCACTTCAGAGATAGATTCTTCAATGGCGATAGTTGAGTCGTATAACACCTTCATGTTGATTGAACTGGGGTTGTTTTTCGCCAGAGCCGGTAGCATATCTCGGACCCCGGCGGTAATATCAAGGGGGTTGGCAGTGGGTGCTGCATCAATTGCCACCACTACAGCATCTTCACCATTGGCCATAGCACGGTAGACATCGTGGCTTTTTTCTAAAGATACTCGGGCAATATCCTGCAGACGAATGACCTTACCATCACCACTGGTGGCAATAACTAAGTTTTCCAGTTCAGCACCGGTTTCTACCTGGGTTCCTACATTACTGTTAAGCAGAGTGTAATAACTGTTCGTTTGTCCTGCTGCCGATTGAATATTATTAGCCTGCAGTATTTGTACAACATCCGCTGTTGTTAAACCAAAACCTGCCATGCGTTCAGGATCCAACCAGATACGTAGCGCAAATTTTGTGCCGCCATAGAGGTTAACTTTTGCGACCCCATTGATACTAAATAACTGCGGTTTAATAATACGTTCAAGGTAATCTGTGATTTCACTTGAGTTAAGCTGCTCACTGGAAAACGAGATGTAGATAACCGATGTGCTTGAGCCAGTGCTCATATCAATACTTGGATCTTCCGCTTCGCTTGGTAACTGCGAGCGCACACTATTGACCTTAGCAAGAATATCAGCTACCGCGCCACTGGGGTCAGTATTTAAGTTCATAAACACTGAAATCTTTGAATTACCCATATAACTTTGCGAGGTGATAAAATCAATATTATTGGCTTGTGCAATCGCCTGCTCAATAGGTTGGGTAATAAACCCCTGAATAAGGTCGGCATTTGCACCATAATAACTGGTTGAAACATTGACGACCGTATTGGTCATGGTTGGGTATTCACGCACCTGCATTTTATTTAAGGCTTGCAGACCTAACAAAACAAGTAACAAGCTGATCGAAATTGCCAGTACTGGACGGCGAATAAAAATATCAGTAAATTTCATCATAGCCCCTATAGTGCCGGAATTTCAGCAGGTATATTTAAAATGTCTGATTCTATGATAGTCACACGTGCCGTATTACTTAATCGTACCTGGCCACTTGTTACTACTAGATCACCCTTTTTAATACCATCGAGTATACGGATTGAACCATCTTTACTTTTACCGAGTTTGACTATGCGTTGGTCTGCCTGCAAAAAGCTTTTACCCGATTTATCCTGCTGCTCGGTGATCAGATAAACGGTTTTACCGTAAAGGGTATAATTAATAGCGGTTTCCGGAATAACAATTTGTTTTGGCACGGTAGGTAAAATAATATTGGCCTTGGCAAACATACCCGAGCGTAATTGTTGCGCCGTATTGGGTATCTCTGCCTGCACTTGAATCAGGCCGCTTTGATAGTTTACCGCAGGTTCGATAGCAGAAATGGTACCGGTAAAAGCAATTTCCGGCTCAGCATCAACAAAAATATCCATGGGCTGACCGATATAAATTTTATTCAGATCATTTTGCGGCACAGTAAAACGGAGGCGCATTTTACTGACATCTTCTAAACGCACTAGATCGGTACCCGCACTTAAATAATCACCAATAAATACATTACGCAGGCCGGTAATACCATCAAAGGGGGCACGAATAATACGGCGGCTAATGGTTGCCTGATAACTTTCTATTTGTCCCTGTAGGGCTAATAGGTCAGCTTCTGCATCATCGACCTGTCCCTGGGAAACCGATCCTTTGGAAAATAACGAGTTAACCCGCGTATAATTACGCTGAACGGCTGATAGGCGCCCTTGAGCGGCTCTTAAATTAGCCTCTTCAACTGCCGAATCAAGGTATACAAGGGGGTCATTCGCTTGCAGTTTCTGACCAGACTCAAATTCTATCTTAACCACTTTACCTGTCACTTCATTAGCAATATTAACCCCTTGAATAGGCTCAATAAAACCAATGGCGCGCAGATGTGGAGTCCAGTCTTCCAATGTAACCGTGGTGCTGGTAACTGGAAATTCCGGAATCGGACGGTTAGCCAGATACTCTTTAGTTTTCATGGCTTTAAACATATTAAAGCCAATCACGGAGCCGAAAACAAGCAGGGCTAAGATGATGGCTGATGCGATCCATTTTTTCATATTAATACCTTTAAAAAATAATTAAGTTGTGGGTTTTAAAATTGCCTGCCAGGAGGCGTCTATTATTTGCGTAATAAGTTGTTCGTCAGGTTGATCAATACTGTGATTCATCACTTTTTTTGCCAGATTAATGGACGATTCAAAGCTTAATGAAATTAAAGCCTGCACAGGGAAGTCATGGAATATATGCTCACGAATACCCTGCTCATAAATATTAAATAGCGGAGCAAAGAGAGCATCGTTACAGGAGAGCATCTCTTGCCCTTTTACACAGGGTCTAAGAAATAACATAGACACGGCAATTAAGCGGTTCGGGTTGGTTAATACCGACTGATAAGTATTACGCCAGCACAATGCATATTTTTCTTTTTCACTGAGCCCTTTATGCAGCCCTTTGAAGCTAACGGCCGCGATCTCTTCTTTAACATGTTGATGCAGCTGATTAATCATATCCTCTTTATTTTCAAAATAACGATAGATAGTGCCCGCCGCAACACCGGCAGAATCCGCCAGCGCTTTCATCGAAAGTCCGTAGAAACCGCGTTCAGCCAGTAAAATTTCAGCAGCGTTTAAGATTTTTTTGCGTTTATCGCTCATAATACACCAATAATGAATGAACGTTCATTATCGTTTATTTGTGACATTAAGCAATATTTAAATTACATTAAATTCTGATATGACTCAGCGGGTTGTAGCTTTGTCTATACGCGGGCACTGATGAAGAGGATCAGAAACTATATTGTTGATTGGTATTCAACTCAAACTGACGTAAAATCAGCAGCCGTTTACCCCAGTTATTTTGCAGGTAGGAAAAACCATGAAGCTTAATCCCGGACAAGATGCCGCCGTTAAAATGATCTCAGGCCCCTGCCTTGTTTTAGCGGGCGCGGGTAGCGGTAAAACGCGTGTGATCACCAATAAAATTGCTCACCTGATCCAAAATTGTGATTATCTGGCCAAAAATATTGCCGCAGTGACCTTTACCAATAAAGCGGCTCGCGAGATGAAAGAGCGGGTTAGTCAAACGCTGGGTCGTAAAGAGGCGCGCGGTTTAATCGTCTCAACCTTTCACTCATTAGGCTTGGATATTATCAAACGTGAAGTAAAAACGCTGGGCATGAAAACCGGTTTTACCTTGTTCGATGGTCAGGATACTCTGGCATTATTAAAGGAGCTCACTGAAAAGCAGCTAAAAGAAGATAAGGATTTGCTTAAAGCCTTAATGTCGCAAATTTCCAATTGGAAAAATGCCTTAGTATTACCCCCGCAGGCGATAAAGCAGGCGAAAGGTGAACGGGAGGTCATATTTGCCCATTGTTATGACCTTTATCAGCGCCAGTTAAAAGCCTATAACGCCTTGGATTTTGACGATTTGATCGTCTTGCCTACGCTGTTGTTAACGCACAAAGAAGAAGTGCGTTTACGCTGGCAGAAAAGAATTCGCTATCTGCTGGTGGATGAATATCAGGATACTAATACCAGCCAGTATGAATTAATTAAAGCCTTAGTGGGAGAGCGTGCTCGCTTTACCGTAGTGGGTGATGATGACCAGTCTATCTATTCATGGCGTGGTGCTCGTCCGGAAAATTTACTGCTGTTACAAAAAGATTTTCCGCAGTTAAAAGTGGTAAAACTCGAGCAGAATTATCGCTCCAGTCAGCGTGTATTAAAATCAGCTAATGTCTTAATTGCCAATAACCCGCATGAATTTGAAAAACGTTTATTCAGTGAATTAGGCTATGGTGATGCCTTAAAAGTCCTGTTCGCAAATAATGAACAACATGAGGCGGAGCGGGTGGTGATGGAGCTTTCTGGACATAAGTTTATGAATGGGTGCTCCTTTAAAGATTATGCGGTGCTCTATCGGGGCAATCATCAAAGCCGTTTATTAGAAAAGGTCATGATGGCAAACCGCATTCCCTATCGTATTAGCGGGGGAACCTCTTTTTTTGCGCGCAGTGAAGTGAAAGACATTATGGCTTACCTTAAATTATTGGTGAATCATGAAGATGATAATGCTTTTTTGCGTATTGTGAATACACCGCGCCGCGGTATTGGCCCGACCTCTCTGGAAAAATTGGGCAGTTACGCCAATATGCGCCACAGTCGTTTGTTTACCTGCAGTTTTGAAATGGGTTTAGAGCAGACGTTAACTGGTAAAGGGTTACAGTCACTGCGGGCTTTCACGCGCTGGTTGGTGGATCTTAATGACCGCCTTAAACGTGATCCGGCGATTGATGTTGTCCGTGATTTAATTCGTGATATCGGTTATGAAGACTGGTTATATGAAAGCAGCCCCAGCCCTAAAGCCGCTGAAATGGGCATGAAAAATGTGTCGACATTATTTAAATGGGTTACGGAAATGCTTAAAGGGGATGATCTTGATGAGGAAATGACTCTGGAGCAGGTTGTTGCCCGTTTAACACTGCGCGATATGCTGTCGCGTAATGAAGCTGAGGAGGAGTTAGATCAGGTGCAGTTAATGACCCTGCATGCATCCAAAGGCCTGGAGTTTCCCTATGTGTATATGATTGGCATGGAGGAGGGGATTTTGCCGCATCAAATCAGTATTGAGGAAGACAATGTTGAAGAAGAAAGACGCCTGACTTATGTAGGAATAACCCGGGCAAAAAAAGAGTTAACTTTCACTCTAGCCAAAGAGCGGACTCAATATGGAGAAACCATTAAACCCACACCAAGCCGTTTTTTATTTGAATTACCGCAGGATGATTTAGATTGGGAAAGTGGGCCATCGAAAAAAACAGATCAGCAGAAAAAGCAGCTGGCGGACAAAGGGATTGCCAGTTTGCGTGCTCTATTCGATTAAGCTCTGTCTTTCGGGATAGTGCCGGCGACTATTCGAAAGTGGCGGTTAGCGGTTTTGGAATCTCACCTTTAAGCCTTCGAGCATAAAAATAACAAGTGCCCAGCCTAAAGGCCCAGTTCCGGCAATATGAGTATTTCCTCTCTTTTGGTAGGAAAATATTGCAATAGCTTTTAGCTATTGCATCTATAATTATAAACGATTTTACCTATTCATGGTTTTTGTTCATAATAGTCTCATCAAAACAGGGTTAAGCAAACACAAACTTTGCTAACTTGTTTGAAATTTCTTCAAACTATGTAATATTAATAAACGCAAACTATGTAATATTAATAAACGAATATAAAAAAAGGAGTTACACATGTTAGATAATATCGAAGGTCAAAAAATACCGAATGTTACTTTCCCAACTCGTCAAGGCGATCAATGGGTAAATGTTTCTACTGACGAATTATTCGCTGGTAAAACAGTCGTTGTATTTGCTTTACCAGGTGCGTTTACGCCAACCTGTTCTTCAATGCATCTGCCGCGCTACAACGAATTAGCTGGCGTATTTAAAGAAAATGGCGTTGATGAAATTATATGTTCAAGCGTTAATGATACTTTTGTAATGAATTCTTGGATTGCTGATCAGGAAGCTGAAAATATTACTGTTGTACCAGATGGTAACGGTACATTTGCTGAAGGTATGGGTATGCTGGTAGATAAAAGCGACCTAGGTTTTGGTAAACGCAGCTGGCGTTACAGTATGCTTGTAAAAGATGGCGTGATTGAAAAAATGTTTATCGAACCTAATCAGCCTGGCGACCCATTTGAAGTTTCTGATGCGGATACTATGCTTAATTACATCAATCCTAAAGCAAAAGCACCTGCTGCGGTAACCTTATTTACTAAACCAGGTTGTCCTTTCTGTGCAACAGCAAAAGCTGCACTAAAAGATAACAATATCGCTTTTGAAGAGATCGTTTTAGGTAAAGATGCAACCAGTGTCAGCCTTCGAGCGGTAAGCGGAGAATCAACTTTCCCGCAGCTATTCGTTGATGGTAAACACATTGGTGATAGCGAAGCGGTAATCGCTTACGTTAAAGGTTAATACCTCTTTAAAGAGCCGCATTTAAGCTCATATAAAAAGCGCACTTTCAACAGGAAGCTGCGCTTTTTTTTTACCAAAATTTCACCAGATTGTGTAATCAATTTAAGCTAGGAGTTTTATGAAAAAGTTAAAAGTAGAAGTTGCAGTTATTGGTGGTGGTACAGCGGGACTTGCTGCATACCGGTCTGCTAAAGAAAAAACCGATTCAGTCATATTAATCGAAGGCGCACAATTTGGTACCACCTGTGCGCGTGTTGGTTGTATGCCCAGTAAATTGTTAATTGCCGCGGCAGAAGCGGCGCATAGTGCTTCGCATACCGAACCCTTTGGTGTTTTTATTGATGGAAAAATACGAGTTGACGGCAAAAAAGTAATGCAGCGGATCCGTGATGAGCGGGATCGTTTTGTGAGTTTTGTTGTTGAAGCGGTTGATAGCCTGCCCGCGCCGGATAAAGTAATAGGTAACGCTAAATTTATCAGCACAACGGAGCTGCAAATTGGCGATCATACCATTGTAACAGCCGATAGAATGGTTATAGCAACGGGCTCCCGTCCAAGTTATCCTGGCGTTTGGAATGAACTTGGCGACAAGTTAATTATTAATGATGATCTGTTTAATTGGACTGATTTACCAAAATCAATCGCTGTTTTTGGTCCTGGTGTGATTGGTTTGGAGCTGGGTCAATCATTACATCGTCTCGGTGTTGAAGTTCTAATGTTTGGCATGGGCGGCCAGGTAGGCCCGTTTACCGATCCACAGGTAATGGCTTATGCCCAAAAAACATTTTCTGATGAATTCTATTTAGATGCTGATGCCAATGTTAAAAATATGGTGCGCAAAGGTGAAAATGTTGAAATCACCTACTTAGATAAACAGGGTATCGAGCAGGTCACTGAAGTTGAATATGTTTTAGCAGCAACGGGGCGCCGTGCCAATGTAGATAACCTGGGGCTTGAAAATATTGAGATTGAAAAAGATGGACGTGGTGTGCCGATTGCCGATCGCTTTACTATGCAGACATCGGTACCCTCTATTTTTATTGCAGGGGACGCCAGCAACCAACTCCCGCTGCTTCATGAAGCGGCAGATCAAGGTAAAATAGCAGGCAGTAACGCCGCTGTTTATCCCAATATTCGCGTGGGATTACGCCGCTCATCGATTGCTGCGGTATTTACCGAACCTCAGCTGGCAATGGTGGGCTTAACCCATCAACAAGTCACTGAGAAATACACCGGCTGCGACTGTTTTGAAACGGGAAGTGTTTCTTTTGAAAGTCAGGGGCGTAGCCGTGTGATCCTTAAAAACCAAGGTTTATTAAATATTTATGGTGCGCATGGTACCGGGCGTTTTTTAGGTGCAGAAATGATTGGCCCGCAGGCTGAACATCTGGCACATCTGTTAGCCTGGGCGCATCAGAACAGAATGACTATTTCCCAGATGCTGGATATGCCTTTTTATCATCCGGTAATCGAAGAGGGGGTGCGTACCGCACTACGCGATTTGAATGCTAAACTGAGACTTGGCTCGGAAATGCTTAATGAATGTATGGAATGCGGACCCGGCTGTTAATTAGTTAAGCTTCAGTCACATTGTTTGCTTAAATATTGGTGCTTCAACTGTTTTTTTCAACCTGTTAAATACTTTCAAAAATTTTAATAGGTTGTTATTAATAGGGTTATTATCGCGAACAACAAATCTAAAAAGTAAAATGACTAAAGTTAACATCATAAAAAATAAAAATAAGGAAAAATAATAGTCTAGTGTTATTGGTTACCTAAACCACAAAAAAGGATTTTTATGAAATACAAACTAACCTACCGTTTATTAGCTATTTTTGCACTGCTTTTTCTGCCTTTTAGTCAGCAAGTTTGGGCTGCGGAGAAAGTTGAGCAAAGCATACAAATGACATCCCAAGTTGTTGAAAAAATAAATATCAACCAAGCAACGAGCCAGCAACTTACGATCGTCAAAGGTATCGGTGAAAAAAAAGCACAGGCCATTATCGACTACAGAACAATGAACGGTGATTTTGCTGATCTAAACGAGTTAGTGAAAGTAAGAGGGATTGGCGACGCGACACTGAAAAAAATCCAACCTTTTTTTACGCTTTAATAATCAATAAAAAAATCAATAAAAAAAATGGAGCCTTTTATTTAGGCTCCATTTTTTATCCTATCCCATAAACCTCTGCTAATATCACGGAACTGAGCCTTCAGGCTCGGCGCTTATTATTTAGCCTGCCTAAAGGCGCGATTCTGCTGTTGATCTATTATAGATAATCCAGAAACTATAAATAACCCAAAAACAAGCCAGCAAAAATAACGAATCCAACATAATTATTGTCTAGAAAAGCTTTAAAACAAGCAGTTTTTTCGCGGTTTTTTATCTGCAGTTGTTGCCTTAAAAATAAACCGCCAACTACCAGCAGGGCAATAAAGTAGATCCAATTTAAATCTTCCAACCAGCCTAATAGGCTTAATAAAATCAGGCTAGTCAGTTGTAATAAAGCAATAATTATCTTGTCATTGCTGGCAAATAAAATAGCAGTGGATTTCACGCCTATTTTAAGATCATCTTCCCTGTCCACCATGGCATAAAGGGTATCGTAAGCGATAGTCCAAATAATATTAACCGCAAAGATAATCCAAACCACAGCAGGTAATGCGTTCGCCTGTGCCGCAAATGCCATGGGGATAGACCAACTAAAAGCGAGACCTAATACAAGTTGCGGTAACTGCGTAAAACGCTTCATAAAAGGGTAGGCAAAGGCCAGTAGTAAACCCGCAAAGGACAACTGAATGGTTAAACTGTTTTGGGTCAGCACCAATAAGAAAGAAACGATGGCAAGTATGAAAAAAAGAATAATCGCTTCTGTGCTGGTGGCGCGACCGGAGGGTAATGGGCGGTGTTTGGTACGCTCGACAAAACCATCAATGTTACGATCTGCAAAATCATTAATCACACACCCTGCGCTGCGCATTAAAAAAACACCAGCTGAAAATACGATTAACACACCCAGATCAGGAAATCCCTGAGCGGCTATCCACAATGCCCAGAGGGTTGGCCAGAGTAATAAAAGGGTGCCAATGGGTTTGTTAATACGCATTAATTCTACGTAGGCCTGGCGTTTTTCTTTGCAAAAAAAATTCATGGTAAATAGATGCCTGAAGCAGGTAAAAAGACTTCACTGACCAATAACGGTTTGTTATTAACATAAAAAAGAGAACGTCTTCCCCACAGGGGGAAATCAACCTCTTGATTAAGATCAATGCACAGTTGATGCACAGCAGAATACACCGGGAACTGTGCAACTTCAATTTTATCGCGTCTCATGCTCGGATCTTGAAATAAAAATGTGCCTAATGAATCTGTGCCAATTTCCGCCAGTTTTGCCTGCTGATCAGTTAAGGTACTAAACGGGATTTCAGTTTGAGCAAATACCACCGGTTTATTATCACAAACTAAAAGTACTTCACGCACTAAGACCTTATTTTCTTCAGAAAAATAGGGAGAAAGTAAATCTTTACTGTGGCTTAAAGTCACTTGCTGCCTGACCTTTACCTTAAAGTCTGCTGATAAAGCTTGTAGCTTACGCGTTAAAGAGTTCTGATCTAAAAGCCAATCAAGCAGATTTTCTGAGCAGGTTGTGGGTGTTATATCGGCTGACCAAAGAGTTGAAGATGCCAGAGGAGTGATAGTAATATCCATTAACGATTAAAGCCTTTCTATAACAAGATAGTTAGTGATATAGGATTATAACCATAAGTGGTGGCAAAGGTCACTGTTGTTTCTGAATGCCAACATATATGACACTGATAACCTTACCCTGCGTTATTGCTCTGCAGTTGCTTATACCGAAAGATGCACCACCGAGGACACCGAGGACACCGAGAGCACCGAGTTAAGAAGGAAACCCCAAAAAACTTAGTAACCACTATTTTAGTCATTCCTCTGTGTAGCGCGTAGCGCCTCTGCGACCTCTGTGGTAGCCCCGTAGGTTAAACATGTAACCTTAGTTTACTGGTCAGAACCGCCATTAATAAACCCGCTAATAACCCCACCAGATGCGCATAGTTAGCAATATTTACCGGTAACAGATCCACAAAACCTAAAACCAGCCAGGCGAGTAAAAAGACAAAATAAGCATCGGGCAACATTACTTGACTGCTTTTATTGAGCTTGCCAAATAACCAGCAATAACCCACTAACCCATAAACAACACCGCTTAATCCGCCAAAATAAGGGCTGACTAAAAAATATTGCGCCAGATTAGCAGCGATTCCTGAAAACAGGAAAAGCACCAGCAAGTGCATTTTACCCTGCTGTTTTTCAACAAGACCGGCTAATTGCCACCACCACAGTAAATTAAAAATAATGTGCAGTGCGCTGAAATGTAATAACGCTGGGGTAATAAAACGCCAACTCTGTAAATAATCAAAGGGTTGCTGACTAAAAAAAGACAATACAGAAGGGATTGGTTGAAACACCCCAGATGCTATCAGCAGGTAAATAACTAAACAGACAGCAAAAATACTATGAGTCACTAACCCCGCATGATGGATAAAATTGCTGACTAAATTCGAGTCAGCAAAAGCGAAATAGTTATTTTCACTGCTTACCTCACCGGTTTGCCAGCTTGCCGACATATATTTAGGATCATTGGGATGCTGTAAAAACAGATCCAGCTCAATTTCAGCCTGCGTCTGCTGCTCTTTTTGTTCAATCAATAATTGATAGCTAAAGTCGTCATGATGAAGGTTGTTTTTAATACCAATAGCACTTAAATAATCAGAAAATGCTTGTGCAGCACGTTCGTTTTGAAATTGATGCAGTAAAAACATAGGTTAGCTTTCCACTTTTTTTAGAGCTGAATTTTTGAATGAAATATTATTATCCTGATTTAAAATCTTAAGCAATAACATCGAACGTTCTAACCCATCTTCGATATTAAAAATAGCCGTTAAGCCTTTAAAGGGGCCGCTTAAAATTTCTATTTTGTCTCCATTTTGATAGACGTCTTCACTATTAACTGCGAGTTTATTATTAACGTGGCATAACTGCTCAATTTTTTTGATCTGCTGATCTGGAATGGTTGCAATGCTAAGACCAAATTTTACAAAATTATTAATACCACGGGTCGAGCGAATAGCGCTAAATTTTTCATCATTTTTAGAAATATTAACAAACAGATAACTGGGAAATAGAGGCTCCTCTACAACCTTTTTTTTACTGCGTAAAATTTTTTCTTTGCATATTTTAGGAAAAAAAGAATAAACGCCCTGATTTTCTAAATTCCTTTGCGCACGTAACTCTTCCCGGCTTTTACAATATACAACAAACCATTGTAGGCTCATGACAGTTCCTTTTTTTGGCTAAATTAAGCAGGCAGTCCCCGAGTTTTTTAACCTATTGTAATCCATCTGTTACCTTAGCACCATTAACAAGGTTTTTAATCCGTAATATTCTTTCAACGACTGTCCCCGTTCTTTTATGTCAAAAGATCGCATTTTTAACTCATTCATTTATAATACGCCGCGCTCGTCAACCACTATTTTCAAATATAAAGCTGTTTTTCGCTTTATATTTGTGCCTTGTAAATAGATGCATTAACCCAAAATAGATAGATTTGAGTGTTTTTTCGCAATAAGTAACTTGCCTTTGGGAGCGTTGAACCTGTGGGCGGTAGCGTGCTTGAAATGACTGTTCTTAGTCACTTTAAGGATTTAATTCGCGTTTAGAAGATGCATTAATGTTAACTTATTTGTGGTTTATTTATAACTAAAATCAGTTTTGAGGTTAGCCGTACATAAGAATTAAACTCACCATTATTTAAAAGAAGATAAAATGAAAATTTTAGTGACAGGAGGAGCTGGTTTTATTGGCTCAGCGGTTATCCGCAATATCATTAGCAACACAAAAGATAGTGTTATCAATGTTGATAAATTGACCTATGCAGGAAACTTAGAATCCCTATCTGAAATCGAAGCGAGTGAACGTTATTCATTTGAACAAGTCGATATTTGTAATCGTACCGAGTTAGATGGTGTATTTAAAAAACATCAACCCGATGCTGTGATGCATTTAGCTGCTGAATCCCACGTTGATCGCTCAATTGATGGCCCCGCTGCGTTTATCGAGACGAATATAGTAGGTACTTACACCCTGCTCGAAGCGTCTCGTCAATATTGGAACCAGCTAAAAGCATCTCGTAAAGAAGCATTTCGTTTTCATCATATTTCAACGGATGAAGTTTATGGTGATCTGGAAGGCACTGATGATCTTTTTACTGAAACGACATCTTATGAGCCATCAAGCCCTTATTCAGCTTCAAAAGCATCCAGTGACCATTTAGTTCGAGCGTGGCAGCGTACTTACGGGCTGCCAACGTTAATAACGAACTGTTCAAATAATTATGGTCCTTTCCATTTCCCAGAAAAATTGATACCGCTGATAATTTTAAACGCATTAGATGGAAAACCCCTGCCAGTTTATGGCAATGGCATGCAAATTCGTGATTGGCTGTATGTTGAAGATCATGCTAGTGCACTTTATACCGTTGTAACTAAAGGTGAAATTGGTGAGACTTACAATATTGGCGGGCATAATGAAAAAGCAAATATTGAAGTAGTAACAACCATCTGTTCGTTGCTTGAAGAACTAGTTGCAAATAAGCCTGCAAATGTGACTAAATACGAAGATCTTATTACTTATGTAACAGATCGCCCAGGGCATGATGTGCGCTACGCAATTGACGCGTCAAAAATTGAACGTGAGCTTGGCTGGGCGCCTGCAGAAACATTTGAATCTGGGCTTCGTAAAACAGTCGAGTGGTACCTAAATAATAAAAAATGGTGGAGCCGTGTTCTTGATGGTTCATATAATTTTGAGCGTCTAGGCACAGCAAGTACAAGTGAGGAGAATAAATGAAAGGCATTATCTTAGCTGGTGGCTCGGGAACGCGTTTATACCCGATTACTCGTGGTGTTTCAAAGCAACTATTACCAGTATATGACAAACCAATGGTTTATTATCCAATATCGACATTAATGTTAGCTGGAATCAAAGATATTTTGATTATTACTACTCCAGAAGATATTGACAGTTTTAAACGATTATTGGGTGATGGTAACGATATTGGTGTTAATTTTGAATATGCGATTCAGCCAAGTCCAGATGGGTTAGCTCAAGCGTTTATTATCGGTGAAAAATTCATTGATGGGGATTCTTGTTGCCTGGTTTTGGGAGACAATATTTTCTATGGACAATCCTTTAGTCAGACTTTAAAAAATTCAGCTAGTCGAACAAAAGGAGCAACAGTCTTTGGTTATCAGGTAAAAGACCCTGAACGTTTTGGTGTCATTGATTTTGATAAGAATATGAGAGCGCTTTCGATTGAAGAAAAGCCAGCTAAGCCAAAATCTAACTATGCGGTCACTGGGTTATATTTTTATGACAATCGCGTTGTTGATTTTGCTAAAAAAGTAAAGCCTTCTCACCGAGGTGAACTAGAAATTACTAGCATTAATCAAATGTATCTTGATGATAATTCTTTGAATGTTGAATTGCTAGGACGCGGTTTTGCCTGGCTTGATACTGGTACTCATGAAAGCTTGCATGAAGCTTCATCTTTTGTGCAGACTATTGAAAATGTTCAAGGATTAAAGGTTGCTTGCCTTGAAGAGATATCGTGGCGTAATAATTGGTTAAGTGATGAACAGGTTCTTGCACTTGCTAATCCTATGATGAAAAACGAATATGGGCAATACCTAAAACGTTTAATTGAAGAATCAAAAGCGAAGGCATAAAGATATGCGCGTATTAATAACCGGAAGTAAAGGACAGGTTGGTCATTGCCTAACGGAACAGTTAAGAAATTATACTGATGCACAGTTTTTAGCGTTAGATTCAAAAGGCTTAGACATCACTGATCAATCTGCTGTCCAAGCAGTAGTGAATGAGTTTAAACCAACCATCATCATTAATGCTGCCGCATACACCGCAGTTGACCGAGCCGAAGATGAGTCTGATCTTGCTTACGCTATTAATCGTGATGGTGCAAAGTATTTAGCAGAAGCTGCACAAAGTGTAAATGCAGTGATTTTACATATCTCAACGGATTATGTATTTTCCGGCGATAAAGAGGGTATGTATACCGAGGCCGATCTAACCTCACCACAGGGAATATACGGTGAAAGTAAATTAGCCGGTGAGAAAGCCGTTATTGAGGCGTGTTCCCGGCATATTATTCTGCGAACTGCATGGGTATTTGGTGAGCATGGTAATAACTTTGTCAAAATCATGCTGCGTCTAGCCAAAACCCACGATACCTTAGGCATTGTGGGGGATCAATTTGGTGGTCCAACTTATGCAGGTGATATCGCATCGGCATTGGTTACTGTTGCAAAAACGCTCAGTAATGGTGATAACGATAAATATGGTATTTATCATTATTCTGGTTTCCCTCATGTCAGCTGGAGCCAGTTTGCTCAAGCTATTTTTGATGAGGCTGTTCAACAAACGGTACTAAAACAGTCACCTGTTGTTAACTCAATTACAACGGCAGATTACCCAACTCCCGCTAAGCGGCCAGCTAATTCAAAATTATCTACAACATTAATCAAAGACAAATTTGGGGTTAATGCAAGTGATTGGAAGGCTGCGCTACAGAATATTAAAGCGTATACAAATATATAACAGATTGAGTTTATTATGAAAATTATTGAAACAAAAATTCCTGATGTGAAAATCATTGAACCAGCCGTGTTTGGTGATGAACGAGGTTTCTTTATGGAAACATGGAATCAAAAATTATTTGAAAAAGAGGTCACAGGTAAACCAACTTTATTCGTGCAGGACAATCATTCTAAATCGAAGAAAGGGATCTTAAGAGGCTTGCATTACCAAACTGAAAACACGCAAGGTAAACTAGTTCGTGTGATTTCTGGTGAAGTTTTTGATGTGGCTGTGGATATCCGTAAGAGTTCAGCAACATTTGGCCAATGGGTTGGTGTCACTCTTTCTGAAGAAAATAAGCGTCAATTATGGGTGCCAGAAGGTTTTGCCCATGGTTTCTTGGTAACTAGTGATGAAGCTGAGTTTGTGTATAAGTGTACGGATTATTATAACCCAACCAGTGAAGTTTCAATCCTGTGGAATGATCCTGATATTGGTATTGAGTGGCCGATTAAAGAGGAAGTGCCTTTATTATCTGAAAAAGATAAAAATGCAAAATTATTAAAAATGATTAGCAGGATGCAATATGTATAAAGTTGATAAAAATTTAATATCATCAATATCAATACTGTATAAAAATAAACGTTTGATTATATCTTTAACTAGGCGTGATATCTTGCAAAGATATCAAGGTTCTCTGTTGGGTGTATTTTGGTCCATATTAACACCAATAGTAATGCTTGCGATTTATACTTTTATTTTTAGTGTTGTCTTTAAGGCTAAGTGGGGTATTGGAGGTGATAAATATCAATTCTCAATGTTGCTATTTTCTGGGTTGATATTGTTTAATTTCTTTTCTGATATATTATCGAGATCGCCTGAATTGTTGGTTTCGCACTCTAATTACGTCACAAAAGTTATTTTTCCTGTTGAAATATTACCATGGGTAATAACGTTATCAGCGTTATTTAACTTTATATTATCATTTATAATCTGGTTTATATTTTATACATTGTTGATTGGTTTACCTGCATTATCTGTGATTTTTACGCCTGCCATCGTTATACCATTCTGTTTTTTATGTTGTGGTTTGTCATATATTATATCTGCTACGGGGGTTTATTTAAAAGATACAAACCAACTCGTGGCATTGCTTGTTACTGCAATGATGTTTCTGACTCCAATTTTTTATCCTATATCGGCATTACCAGAAAAATATCAAGTTTATATGTACTTAAATCCAATAACAAATGTCATTGAAATGTTTAGAGATATTGCCATTTATAATAACTCTATAACTTTAAATGGTTACGCAATCTATTTTTTTTCTTCAGCATTTATTTATTTATTGGGTTTTTTGTGGTTTCAAAAATTGAGAAAAGGTTTTAGCGATGTATTGTAATGAAACAATATTATCAGTGGATAATGTGAGTAAATGTTTTGAGATGTACAAGAAACCTTCTCATCGGTTATTACAAATGTTCTTAAGGCGTAAAAAACTCTATAAAGAATTCTGGGCATTAAAAAATATATCATTTAGCGTTTCTCGTGGAGAGTCTTTAGGTATTATTGGCCGCAATGGTGCTGGTAAATCTACTTTATTACAAATAATTTGTGATACGTTGACACCCACTACTGGTGAAATAAAAGTCAACGGAAGGGTTGCCGCTTTACTTGAGCTTGGGGCAGGATTTAATCCTGAATTTACTGGTAAGGATAATGTATATCTATGTGCATCTTTATATGGGATGTCAAATGATGAAATTGATGAACAATATGAAAATATTATTCAATTTGCAGATATAGGTGAATTTATAAATCAAGTAGTAAAAACATACTCAAGTGGTATGTATGTTCGTTTAGCCTTTGCTGTTATCGCCCATGTCAATGCAGATATGCTTATTATTGATGAAGCTTTAGCTGTTGGTGATGCTTTATTTACTCAAAAATGTATGCGGTTTTTACGAGAGTTTAAAAAAACTGGAGTACTATTATTCGTTAGTCATGATACCTCGGCAGTTACAAATTTATGCGATAAAGCTGTTTGGTTGAAAAATGGTCAGTTGGAAAGCTTTGGTTCTGCAAAAGATGTCTCAGAGCAATATATGGCTTTTCTATATCAATCAAAAATATCGTCTAAAGATAAAGAACCTAAAAAAGTACTGAAACAAAATAAAGCATTTAAAGATTTCCGTCTTGACTTTATTAATTCAACAAATATTAGAAATGATATAAAAGTAATACAATTTGATGAATTAAATGTGAAATCTTTTGGCCATGATGGAGCTAATTTTACAGATGTATATATAACCGATACGGATAATAATCCGTTAAGTTGGTTTGTTGGAGGGGAAGATGTACGATTGAAATTAGTTGTGGATGTTTTATCTGAGCTAAAAAATCCCATAATTGGTTTTACAGTTAAAGATAAGCTTGGTCAGCCTATATTTGGTGATAACACATATATATCTACATTAAATCATAATTTTTTGTGCGATGCGAATAATGTATTAAATGTTGAATTTAGTTTTCTAATGCCAATCTTGATGAATGGTGATTATTCATTATCTGTTGCCATCGCGGATGGTGACCAAGAAAGTCATGTTCAGCATCAATGGATAAATGATGCGTTGGTATTCAGATCCATGTCCACGTCTGCTAGCACTGGTTTAGTAGGTATTCCGATGAAAGACATCAAATTTACAGTAAAATAGGCGGGTATTGTGTCTCATATAGAACAGCAAGAGTTTTGTCAATCAGTTAGATTAAAGTTTTCTTCATTTTTTGAGTATAAATTTGTGCTTGATATTGGGTGTCTCGATATTAATGGCAATAATAATGCTTTTTTTAGTGGTTGTAATTATTTAGGTCTTGATGTGGCACAAGGTCGGAATGTTGATATTATAACTCCAGGGCATGAGCTTGGTATGCCAGATGCAACATTTGACACAATTGTTTCGACAGAATGTTTTGAACATGATCAGTTTTATGAGAAAACCATAAAAAACATTTATCGAATGTTGAAACCTGGTGGCTTATTTTTATTCACTTGTGCAACGACAGGGCGACCTGAACATGGAACTAAAAGAACCACACCAGATGATGCTCCATTACTACAAAGTTTTGAGGGTTGGAGCGATTATTATAAAAATTTAGAGGAAGATGATATCAAAGCTATTTTTGATGATTTTGATTCTTTATTTAATGAATATTGTTTTTCTACTAATGACAAAACCAAAGATTTATATTTTTGGGGCTTTAAATCTGGTGAATATGAACCAAGAAGTGACTATTCCTTTATAATTAATCCTGAAAATAATGCCAAAAACATATTAGAGATTAAAAATAGTCAGGAAGAAACATTAGAAATTCTAAAAAAACAAACTGAAGAAAAAGTACAATATGAGAATAAAATTAATTCATTAGAGAGTAAACATGTAATCGAATTAGAGCAATTAAATTCAACACTTCATGATTCTCAAATTGAATTAGAACAATTAAATTCAAAGCTTCACGATTCTCAAATTGAATTGTTAACGATAAAAAAAAGTATCACTTATCGATTAACATCACCCATTCGAAATTTTAAGCATTTGTTGTTACGTGCTTATCATTCAAATAAAGTTAACCGTGTCATTCGATTATCGCAATTGTTTTATCAAAATCCTAAGATTGCACTTAAAGCAATTCAATTTGTGAAAAAATTTGGTATCAAGCAAACCGCTAAAAGATTGATTAGCGCTTCTAGTCTATTTATTCATGCTCCTGTTAGGCATATTAATATTCGTGACTATGAAAAAATATACATACTAACAACACCTCATTGCACATCGTTGGCAAAAAGAATTGAATCAAGTTTAGCTAAAATTTCATTTGAGAGTGAAGTTATTTTTGAAAAACCAAAATCTGGTTATCAAGATACGTTATATTTTGTTATTTGCCCTCAGATGTTTACTGAACTCCCAGAATTATATATTAGTTATCAGTTAGAGCAGTCAGTAAGTTCTCGTTGGTTTACTCCTGAGTATTTTTCTATTTTAGAGAATTCTTACGCGATTTTCGATTATGCTGAAAATAACATTAATTTTTTGCAGGAAAACGGGCTTCACTATCAACAAATGTTTTATATGCCTGTTGGATATCATAAAGATTTAAAAAGTCGTATTGATGAGGACTATCAATACGATGTTATTTTTTATGGTGATATAAATAACGCTCGTAGGAAAAAATATATAGAGGAGTTGTCTAGGAATTTCAATGTAAAAGTAATTAGAGATCTCTTTGGGGAAGAATTATATTCTGAAATAGCAAAAGCTAAAGTAGTTGTTAATATTCACTATTACGAGAATGCATTACTTGAAACAACACGAATTTATGAATCTTTAAGTTTAAATAAATTAGTTATTTCAGAAACAAGCTCTGATATTGAACAACATCAAGATATCAAGCAATGCGTAGATTTTGTTGATATTGATGACATAGAAGCCATGATAGCTCGTATTTCTTACTGGATTGGCGATACAGAGAATATTAAAGATAAAGTAACTGAAAATATCTCCTATCTACAAAGCATAAGTGATATGTTCGAATTCTATTTTATGCGTTTCATGTTGTCTAAAGATTGTATTACATTTGATGAGTTTTACGAATTGGCGAGTAAAAATATTCATTTTGATACGAATTTTGTCTGTTTAGGTTTGCCTGAGTCCACAGGACGTAAAGTTGGTTTTGATTGTGACAATAAGTACGGTATTCAATATGTTCCGGGACTTCGTCATGATCTTGGCTGGATTGGGTGTGGGTTAAGTTATAAATTTATTATTCGTAAAGCTAAAGAGCAAAATTTTGAAACAATCACAATATGTGAAGATGATGTTGAATTTAAAACAGATTTTGAATCTCGTTATCAAAATATAAAGAACTATTTGGATGGATTGGAAAATAATTCATGGGATTTGTTTTCAGGTCTTATTGCTGACTTCAATTCGAATACTAAAGTAGATAAAATTCAAGAATATAAAGAGGAAGAATTTATTTATATTGATAAGATGACTAGTACCGTCTTGAATGTTTATTCAAATGCTTTTTTTGATAAACTACTTGGCTGGAATGATACAAATCATGATGCAGAGACTAATACTATTGATCGATATATAGAAAATAATGGTTGCAAAGTCATTACTACACCTGAGTATTTAGTTGGACATAAAGAAGAGATGCATTCAACATTATGGGGATTCAATAATTCCACTTATAGTGAAATGATAAAACAGAGTAGTGAAAAATTAAATCAGAAAAAAGATTTATTTCTTCAAGCAAAATAGTAATTGCATGATGTGATTTTAACCAACCCATATTAAATATTCCTATATGTGCTGTTTTCAATTTAGGAAGATATGTACGGAGAATTTTTTATTTTGTTAGGTTACAAGTATCAGCATCTTTGTAGGACATTAGTAATTGCTATAATAGCTACTAGTTAGTGACAGTTAATTTGAAAATTGATTTTCTATATTTGCTTGTCACGTAACAGATCCTGATGGAGTGGTTGTAATTGAGTTTGATTATTTTGTTAAGGAATCAAACTCAATGAAGAATCTCCATCAAATCTAGCCCTATATGTTGTAGATCTGGATTTTATTCATTGGCGAAAAAATATTAAAGGATTAAATATGTATTTAATCCTTTAATAAATATTTTCATTAACAGATTTATTTTATTGAGGTTTTAAGGGTTGGCGCACATTTATATATCTATTGTTTCTCATGGTAATGATGACGATATTATTAACAATTATAATTTAAAAGAAATAAACTCGCTTAATAATGTCACCGTCATTATCAGAGATAATTTATCAAGTCAGAAATTGAAGAAATACTGTGCAGAGAACCATTTTGAGTATAACGCTTCGGATCCCATATTAGGGTTTGGTGCTAACAATAACATTAATTTTGAAGTTGCTTCCAAGTTGGGAATGAGTAAAACAGATTGGTTTGTTTTATTTAATCCGGATCTTGATATATCTGCTGTAATGATTCACAAACTGTCTGATTCTCTCGCTAATTTTTCAAGTCAGATTTTTGCTATTAATCTTTTTTTCGATGATAAATTTTCTAGAATGGAACATTCATTAAGAAGATTCCCTACTTTTTTTTCATTTTTCAATATACTTAAAGGAAAATCTTTTACAGAAGCTTATGATAAAACTGATCTGGCAGATGGTTCATCAGTTGATTGGGCGGCGGCCTCATTTTTGGTTTTTCAGGCAGAGTTATATGAAAAATTAAATGGTTTCGATGAGGACTACTTTATGTATTTTGAAGATGTAGATCTTTGCTATAGAGCTAATCAATTTTATAGTCAGAATGTGGTTTATTTAAGTAATGTTAAGGCGATTCATGAAGGTGCATACAAAAATAGAAAACTATTTTCTAAACATTTTAGATGGTATTTTTCGAGCCTGCTGAGATTCCTATTTAAAAGCACTTTCGAGACTAAAAGATGAAAATAGTATTAACAGGCTCTACAGGTTTTCTTGGTAAGGAGTTATTAACTAAACTTGCAAATGAGCCTGTTGAATTAATTCAAATTGGCCGTAACGAATATAACAAAAATAATCCTCATTATATTTATATCAAGGGTCTTGATTCAGCTTCTCAGTTTAATTTAGCCATTTATAAATGTGATGTTGTCATCCATTGCGCTGCCCGTGTGCATATTATGGATGATGATTCAGCTAATCCATTAGAAGATTTTCGTGAAGTAAATAGCCACGGCACACTCAACCTTGCTCAGCAGGCTGCGGATGCCGGGGTTAAACGTTTTATTTTTATTAGCTCTATTAAAGTAAACGGTGAATCTACCGAAACGGTTGCCCCTTTCAAACCTGATACTGATTTTGTCCCGACTGATCCCTACGGGCTGAGTAAATATGAGGCAGAAGTGGGTTTACGCAAAATAGCAGAACAGACCGGCATGGAGGTAGTGATTATTCGTCCTACTTTGGTTTATGGTCCGGGAGTTAAAGCTAATTTTGCAGCAATGATGAAATGGGTGAATAAAGGCGTTCCTCTGCCTTTAGGTGGTATTACCGATAATCGACGCAGTTTAGTATCAATAGATAATTTGGTTGATTTAATTATCATTTGCATTGAACACCCGAATGCAGCGAATCAAACATTTTTAGTCTCCGATGATGATGATATGTCGACATCTAAATTACTTGTCCGTATGGCGACCGCATTGGATGTGCCCAATAGAATGTTACCTATTTCGAGTTCCTGGTTGACGTTAGCAGCTAAGTTAATTGGAAAACCGGCAACAGCACAGCGGCTATGTGGCTCTTTGCAGGTTGATATATCTCAAACTAAAGAACTGTTAAACTGGAAGCCGCCCTACAGCACTCCTGAATGTTTAAAAAAAACAGCGGATGCTTTTCTTTATACCTCTGCACAAGTCACAAATAATATGAATTCTTTTACCATTCGAACATTAGATTTTTTAATGGCTTTTTTGGGCCTGTTCGTCACTTTCCCCATTTTATTGATCGTTACTATTATCGGTTATTTTGATACTGGTGCGCCTATTTTTATTCAGCAGCGTGTGGGCAAAAATAAACGCCCATTTAACTTAATTAAATTCCGTACTATGTCGGTTGATACCAAGTCGGTTGCCAGCCATTTAGCAAGCACTGCTTCAATTACTAAGCTAGGTTCTTTTTTACGTAAATCAAAATTTGATGAGATTCCACAGTTAATTAATGTGCTGAAGGGGGAGATGAGTTTTGTCGGGCCTCGCCCTAACTTGTTTAATCAGGGAGCGTTAATTATCGAGCGTGAGAGTCGTGGCGTGTACGATGTTTTGCCTGGTATTACTGGCCTTGCGCAGGTGAATACTATCGATATGTCAACGCCTCAATTATTGGCTGAAACCGATCAAAAAATGATTCAAACCATCACTCTTAAAAACTATTTCCAATACATTATTAAAACAGCAACAGGCAGTGGTTCGGGTGATCGGGTGAAATAGTTCTTTATTGATGACTACTCTCTCAACCGCTGAGCCCAAAGGCTCATGTCCAAAACCAACTCCTGCAAAACCAACTCCTGAAAGATGAGTGCCAAAAAATAGTTATCAATCCATTAATAAAAGCCATATGTAACATCAAGCATGTAATAGAATTCACATCCTTTGAGATTCATTTATACTGTGTTTTTTTGATTGTGTCCGACATTTTTATGGTCAGGTGTTAATCTTTATTTCTATTTTCTAGGACGTTATGTTCATTATTAACAAAATCTTCTCAATGCCCCGTATCTATAAACGAATCGTTAGTATTTTTGTTGATACCGTCTTTATTTTTTCAGCTTTTGTGGGAGCTTTTTATACTCGCTTAGAATCGGTTCCGTTTCTTGATAGCAGCAAATATTGGCAAGTACTCATGCTGCTCGTCCTCAGCACTCTTATTTTCTTTATCCGCGTCGGTCTGTACCGTGCAATATTACGCTACTTAAGTGTTCATGCATTATTCACTATTGTTCTTAGCTGTGCAGTGTCAGCTCTTTTTCTGGTTGTTTTGGGATATTTTTTTGAGGTGTTCCTGCCCCGGGCTATTCCTATTATTTATTTCGCTTATCTTGTTTTACTTAGTGGAGGCTCAAGGTTATTGGTGCGGGTGCTTGTCTCTCAGCATAATACCAAACAGAAAGATCGGGTTATTATTTATGGGGCGGGTGATTCAGGGCGACAATTAGCTAATTTACTGCGCCATGGTAATGAATTTCACCCCGTTGCTTTTATTGATGATGAACAAAAACTTTTCAAAAACGTTGTTAATGGTTTGACTGTCTATAACAGTAAAGATTTAAAGCGTTTAATATCGCGAATGCAGATCAATAAAGTCTTGTTAGCTATGCCAAGAGCTAAGCGATCGCAGCGTAAGGCGATCATTAACACTTTGACCGAGTTGCGTGTTGAGGTGAAAAGTGTGCCAGCTTTTGAAGAAATAATAAATGGTTCAGCATCAATGGATCAGCTTTGTGATGTGGCGATTGAAGATCTTTTAGGGCGTGATTGTGTTTTGGCTAAACCAGAGCTCCTTAACGCAAATATTAAAAATAAAGTGGTTATGGTGACGGGGGCGGGAGGCTCGATAGGATCTGAGCTTTGCCGGCAGATTGTGCAACAGGCACCAAAATCTTTGATATTATTTGAGCTGTCCGAGTACGGCTTATACCAGATAGATAAAGAGTTATCGGAGTTAGTGGCAGGGCAAAACTTAACCGTTCAAATTATTCCTTTGTTAGGCTCAGTGCAGCGTAAGAATCGCTTACAAACAGTACTGGAAAGTTTTGCAGTACAAACGCTCTATCATGCCGCCGCTTATAAGCATGTGCCAATGGTTGAACACAATGTCGTCGAAGGTGTGCGTAATAATATTTTTGGCACTTATTACACCGCATTGGCCGCCATTGCAGCAAAAGTGGAGTCATTCGTTTTGATTTCGACGGATAAAGCAGTTCGTCCAACTAATGTAATGGGCACAACAAAACGCATGGCAGAGTTGACACTGCAGTCGTTAGCGGCAGAAGAACATAACACGCGTTTTTGTATGGTACGTTTTGGTAATGTGTTGGGCTCTTCAGGCTCCGTTATTCCACTGTTTAAACGGCAAATAGCGGAAGGTGAATATGTCACCGTGACACACCCTGATATTATTCGTTATTTTATGACGATTCCTGAGGCCGCGCAATTAGTCATTCAGGCTGGCGCCATGGGCAAAGGGGGGGATGTCTTTGTGCTGGATATGGGCGAGCCGGTGAAAATTGTTGATCTTGCAAAAAATCTGATCCATTTGTCAGGTTTAGAGGTGAAAACATCGCAAAACCCCTACGGTGATATTGAGATTAAGTTTACTGGCCTGCGTCCAGGTGAGAAACTTTTTGAAGAGTTATTGATTGGTGATAATGTCGAAAAAACAGCGCATCAGTGTATTATGACTGCGAATGAAAATTTCTTACCCTACCCTGAGTATGAAAAAATTCTGCAGCGGCTTGATCAAGCCTGTCATGAGTTTGATCATGAAAGCATTCGGGAAATTTTATTGGCAACGCCTGCTGGTTTTAACCCAACAGATGGCATCGGTGATCTGGTTTGGAAGGCGAAAAAGCAACAGGGCATAAATTGAACGACAGTTCAGTCTTATTAACGGGTCAATCTTCACTTATTGCCGATAGCGAATAATAATTGAAATCGTATATTTAATTCATTAAGACTTCCGAATAACTCACTTCGGGAATGATTTGAGTTGGTTAAATTTCAAAAATAGATCACCAATTTAATCAGCTTGTTATACTATTTACATTAATGAATTACGGAAGAGGAGTTGCGCGTATGGAATTGTTAGTACTCTGTTTAACAAAATTTTAGTGGTTTACATGGGTAATGTTTTTCGCTCACTGATTGGCGAAGTGTTATTGAAAAACACTTACCACACCTTGAGGTTAATTTAGCTGGCATTAACGCCTTAGTCGGCAGATCTGCAGATGCACACTCGATCACCGTTGTAAGAGAAGAAAATATTGACTTGTCCCAGCATATTGAACCTGCTGCAAGGGGTAAAACCATGTTATTCAGCAATGGAATGGTCAGTAGGCATATAACCTCAAAGCAGAGAAGCATTTGAATTCGTATATGCAATGATGTCTGAATCTGCGCTTAAATGGGCGGAAAAACTCAACAAATTTTGAATAGAGTTTAACCATAGACTACACCGAGAGCACCGGGAAAGATTTAACAAATATTTTTTCTCGGTGTGCGAAGCCTCCGTGTTTCAAGCCTCGGTGTTCTCGGTGGTGAATAATTCAAATATTTTCAACAACAACTTCCTTATCCCCGGCATTAATCGAAACCCTGATTGCAGCCGTCACTGCTCATTTTTACCCGCCCGTTATACCCACACCGCCTCTTTATCTTAATGATTTATTTTTTTATTTATTTTCAAATCAAGCGACCAAAAAATCTGCAAATATTTGGATGTGTTTGGCTTTATAATATACTTTAGGATAAATGAGTAAGACTAAAATAGAGGGGATCTGCCATTGTTCAAATATAGATGTTAATTTGCCAGTTTGCACATATTGGCGAGTGTAGCATTTATTTAAACATCCTCTCCATAGCTACTACATATAAGATATAACCCCTGGCAGAGATGAGTTATAGCAGAAGAAATAAATTATTATCCCTACCTTTTAATTCAAATCGTGATTTTATTTATGTTGGTATTAACCTGTCAAAGAGTCATTCCATAACGGTTCTTTAAGATTTTCTATTCCTAGAAAGGCAGATTTATAAAGGGTGCTTATTAAAATTTCATTACAATAGTTTTTTCCTATTATGTTGATATTTACAATCATCTATATCTATTTTTTTTAAAAAGTTATGATTAACGAAATAAATATTATTAACTGAAAGATGATTTAAATGGACATCCAATTCCTGAATTTCTTCGACTTATTAGAGCATTAAAAACATCAGACGAACATAAAGCAGCAACACCACCGGATGGCTTTGTTCGTATGGAAAATGTTAGGCCCTTGTTGGTTTTATTTAGACTTAGAGCCTGTGATACTGGGTTATATTAGCTTTTTAACTGCAATAATGTAACTTGAACTGTAGGAACAATATGGACAAACCCTTAGAAAAAAAACTGAGCTCCTGGTTAAAAAAACAGAAAAAAACTTGTGGTTTTTATCTTAATTTAACAGTGATATTTGGCTTGTTAACTGGCTTTTCCCTGATAGTACAAGCCTACTTAATATCGACTGTCCTGCATGGCATTATTATTCTCAATCTTCCTAAGTCTCAATTCAGCAATGAATTTTTATGCTTATTGGCCTTAGTTCCAGTACGTGCCTTACTTGCCTATGCCCGTGAACGAAGCGGTTTCGAAGCTGGTAAACGGCTACGATTACAAATTCGCAGTGCAGTACTGGATAAAATCAGCGAGTTAGGTCCTGCTTTCATTAAAGGTAAACCGGCGGGTAGTTGGGCAAGTATCGTGCTTGAACAGGTTGAAGACCTACACGATTTTTATGCTCGATACTTACCACAGATGATACTGGCCGGTTTTATTCCACTGACAATTTTGGTTGTTGTCTTTCCATTAAATTGGGCTGCCGGACTTATTTTATTATGCACAGCACCATTGATTCCAATATTTATGATTTTTGTGGGTGAAGGGGCTGCAGATGCCAACCGTAAGAATTTCAGTGCCATGGCACAGCTAAGTGGCCATTTTATGGACAGGTTAAAAGGATTACATACTTTAAAGCTATTTAATCGAGGTGAAGCAGAAGGGAAGGATATTGAAGCCGCTTCAGAATCATTTCGTAAAAAAACCATGTCAGTCTTACGTATCGCCTTTTTAAGCTCGGCAGTATTAGAGTTCTTTGCCGCCATCTCTATTGCATTGTTAGCTATTTATTTTGGTTTTAGTTTCTTAGGTCATTTTGATTTTGGTGATTATGATGCGGGATTTAGTCTGTTTGTCGGCATGTTTGTATTGATGCTTGCGCCTGAATTTTACCAGCCATTACGAGATATGGGTACCCATTATCATGCGAAAGCACAGGCGATTGGTGCAGCTGAAGAGTTGATGGAATTATTAGAATATAATGTAGAGACAATTGAACAAACAACATCATCGACTGAAAAAAGCACAACGATTAAAACAATAAACTGGCACGCTGGCCTTGAGATAATTGCATCTGATTTCACTGTGAAGAGTCATTCGGGCATTACCTTAACGGGGCCGCTCAGTTTTCAACTTAATAATGGCCAACATATGGCGATTGTCGGTCCAAGCGGCGCGGGTAAAAGCAGCCTGTTAAATGCTTTATTGGGTTTTTTACCCTATCAAGGCTCGCTGAAAATTAATGGTGTGGAGTTAAACGAGTTACCAGTATCACAATGGCGTGCTCATTTGGCATGGCTTGGCCAAGATCCTCAGCTTTTCCATGGCACTGTGCGTGATAATGTGACTATGGCCTCCGCTGACATCGAGGATGAGAGGGTTCGATCGTTATTAGCGAAGGCGAAAGTACTCGATTTTGTTAATCAACAAACCTTAGGATTAGATCACCCTATTGGTGAGCAAATGGCGGGTGTTTCCGTAGGGCAAGCGCAGCGTATCGCATTAGCTCGCGCGCTTGGGCAAGAAGCAGCGCTCTTTTTATTAGATGAGCCAACGGCTGGTTTGGACAGGCATAACGAACAAGCTGTACTGAGTGCATTGCGTGATGCAATGACAAACTCATCCTGTTTGATGGTTACCCATCGATTAGATCAGTTGCAGCAAATGGATATTGTTTTAGTATTAGATAAAGGCATTATTGTTCAACAAGGCAGTTTTGAGCAATTAAACAAGTTACCTGGGTTATTTAAGCAGATGCAGACAGATGATCCAGACGAGCAAAAAAATAAGGAGCTTAACTGATGAGAACCTTATTGCCTTTTCTTAAATTGTTTAAACATCAATGGTTAATGATGTTGATCGGTTTGTTTTTAAGTATTACGACTTTATTCGCGGGTATTGGTTTATTATCGCTTTCAGGCTGGTTTTTATCAGCATCTGCCGTAGCAGGGCTAACCTTAGTCGCCACACAAGCGTTTAATTATTTTACGCCTGCTGGCGGCGTCCGCTTTCTCTCTATTATGCGAACAGCAAGTCGATACGGTGAGCGTTTAGCGACTCATGAAGCAACTTTTAAGCTGCTAACGAGGCTTCGAGTATGGGCTTGGCGTAAAGTGTTGCCGCTTAGTGCGCGTAATATGCAAAAGTTACGACAAGGGGAATTACTCAATCGCTTAGTGGCTGATATCGATACGCTAGATCACCTTTATTTACGATTGATTACGCCAATGATAAGCGCATTATTAATGATTGTGGGTTTATACCTTTTTGTTGCCTGGATTGATGTACAATTAGCGCTGATTTTGTGTGGTAGCTTATTGTTGATTTGGCTTATTCTACCTTGGATTTTCTATTTTCTTGGTCGAAAACCCGGTATCAAACAACTCGAAAGCAAACGAGTATTACGCGTCCAAATATTGGAATTTGTGCAGGGGTTAGCTGAAATATCTCTGTTTGGGGCGGATCAGCGCTTTCGTGAAAAATTAAGATTATCCGAAGAAAACCTTTTAGATAGCCAGCGTGCAATGGTGAATGTGACGGGATTGAGCCAGGCTGCGTTGATCTTATGCCATGGCATAGTTGTGGTGCTTATCCTTTATATTGCCGCTTCTGGTATTGGCGAACATCAGCCGCCCGGCCCTATGTTAGCAATGGTAACTTTTATGGTGCTGGCCTGTATTGAAATGTTAATGCCTATTGCGGGTGCTTTTCAGCATCTATCCTCTTGTGTCAACGCGGGTAAACGCGTTAATGAATTAGTTGAACAAACACCGGACATTGTATTTAACAATCAAAATCAAACCGTTGTAAAGAAAGGCGCATTACAGCTCAAAGATATCGTTTTCTCATATGAAAAGGGAGGTGTGGAAATCCTTAAGGGAATTAATTTATCCATTAAAGTGGGTGAAAAGGTGGCGTTATTAGGACCAACGGGTTGTGGTAAATCAAGTTTACTCTCATTGATTACGCGAGAATGGGCGCCAAATTCCGGCCGTTTGTTACTTGATGGGATAGCTGTTGACCAGTACAGCCAGCAGGCTTTAACTGGTGGACTTTCCCTAGTGAGTCAACGTATTTATCTGTTCTCTGGCACACTAAGAGACAATTTGACCTTAGCGCAACCGAATTTGTCTGAGTTTACAACTTATGCCGAGCAAAAAGCGGCTGAAGAGAGCAATGATAAACATCTGATTGTTGTGCTTAAAAAGGTTGGACTATCAGCATTAATAGAAGGAGATAATTCTCTTGATGCATGGATAGGTGAAGGCGGTAGACAACTCTCTGGAGGTGAACAGCGACGTATTGGTGTTGCTAGAGTGTTATTACGTGATGCGCCCTTATTATTACTGGATGAGCCCACAGAAGGCTTAGATAAGCGCACGGAAAGAGAGATCCTTTCTTTGTTATTTGAGTTTGCTAAGCATAAAACGGTGTTAATGATAAGCCATCGACTAACCGCTATGACAAAAATGGATGAAATTCACTTGATGGAAGATGGTCTGTTACGTGTTTCGGGTTCTCATTCCGATTTATTAGCACAAGATGATTATTATGCAAGCCTGCATCAACAGTTACATTAGATCTGTAATCTTTATCCGTAGACTCTGTTTTTTGGAATCTCGGCTTTTGGCTGGCAAAGTCACAAGCTTCAGTTGTGCATTGTCTGGGCACTTGGAACCGCGCCTTCAGGCATTGAAGCACTCCAGCATTCAAGCATCTTACCCGCCGAGTCTAAAGGCTTAGTTCTGAAAATAATACCTGAATCCTCGTTTTGGGCGGGCAGATTTGAATAATAATCATATAATACTAAAAAAAATAAAAAACTTTTTACAAGCTCGAGAGCCTTCTTAATATGTTATTATTTAACTTGAAGTAAATTAGCGTATCAAAACTTAATTATTATTAACTGGGAGTGATGATTTTTCCGGAATCCAAAAGTGATTTGATATGAAGCTATTAATGGTGGTGACTGGAAGATAAAAAACTATTTTTATGGTGCTAATAAGCTAATTGACTGGCAACCGGAAGGTGAAGATATGTTGATTAAGTTTGCTCAAGAAGTTCTTTTTCTTTAAAAAATAAGGATTATTGCGTTACAAAGGCAATAAAAATCCTTATACTGACGAGTTTTAATTTCAGGTGTGAATTTACACTGCGTTTTACAGCAAAACGAGTTGATTTGATGCCTTAGACAGTGTCTTTTTGAATAAAAAGATTATTAATTTAACAATGGGTACAACGCGCTATGAGTACAATGAATACTGAAAACAAAACAAGTTCATTCGACGGCCTTAAATGGGGTGTTACAACTTTATTACTAGTGGCAATTATTGTTGGTAATTATATGGTTGGTGACTCGCTAAATATTTTAGTGCGTGTAGGTATTTTACTACTGTTAGCTGCACTTGCAGTCTTTTCTGCGGTTATGACAGAAAAGGGACAAATATTCATCGCTTTCGCTAAAGATGCTCGTTTAGAAGTACGCAAAGTGGTTTGGCCTACGCGTCAAGAAACAGTGCAGACAACATTAATTATCCTTGCCGTATCAGCAATTGTTGGTCTGATTTTATGGGGTCTTGATGGCGTACTTGTTCGCCTGGTCGCATTTATTACCACCGCAATTTAAGGATTTAATATGTCAGAAGAGCTACAAAAAAAGAGATGGTATGTGGTGCAAGCATTTTCAGGCTATGAAGGGCGTGTACAAAAAACATTACTTGAATATATTAAATTAAATGAAATGGAAGACTACTTCGGCCAAATTCTAGTCCCAACTGAAGAAGTTGTTGAGATGCGCGCCGGACAAAAACGTAAAAGTGAACGTAAATTCTTTCCAGGCTACGTGTTAGTTGAAATGGCGATGAATGATGATAGCTGGCATTTAGTGAAAAGTATTGACCGCGTGATGGGATTCATCGGCGGCAGTAAAGAGCGTCCAGCACCGATTTCTCAAAAAGAAGTGGATAATATTCTTAATCGTCTTCAAGAATCGCATGATTCTCCACGACCAAGAACATTGTTTGAAGCCGGTCAGATTGTACGTGTTACTGAAGGTCCTTTTGTCGACTTCACCGGAACGGTTGAGAAAGTTGACTATGAAAAGAGCCGTTTGAAAGTATCTGTTTCTATCTTCGGTCGTGCAACACCCGTTGATTTAGACTTTTCTCAAGTAGAAAAAGACAGTTAATTATTAGCAAAAGTGGTTTAAATAGCCTTAAAGGTTAAAAAAACAGCAAAAGATCTTGTGAAGGGTGGCAGATTACAGTTATAATCTGCCGCCCTTTTTAATCGGGAAGCTATTTTCATTCGGAAGATGGCGCTACACCCAAATATAGGTAGTAATATTATGGCTAAAAAAGTACAAGCATATATCAAGCTGCAAGTTAAAGCTGGTATGGCTAATCCGTCACCACCAGTAGGTCCTGCTCTTGGTCAACACGGTGTTAACATCATGGAATTTTGTAAAGCATTTAATGCAAAAACAGATGCCATGGAAAAAGGCGCTCCAACGCCAGTTGTCATTACAGTTTATGCGGATCGTTCTTTTACGTTCGTAACAAAAACGCCACCTGCATCTTTCTTACTTAAGAAAGCAGCTGGTATAAAATCTGGTTCTGCAGTTCCTAATAAAGATAAAGTGGGCAAAGTAACACAAGTCCAACTTGAAGAAATTGCAACAATTAAAGAATCTGATTTAACGGGTGCCGATCATGAAGCGATGGTACGTTGTATAGCGGGTTCGGCCCGTTCAATGGGTCTGGAAGTAGAGGGCTAATATCATGGCTAAATTATCAAAACGTATGAAACTTGTTCGCGACAGTGTTGACGCAAGTAAAGAATATGAAATCAATGAAGCTGTTGTTCTTTTACAAAAGCTAGCGACTGCTAAATTTACCGAAAGTATTGATGTATCAGTAAACCTCGGTGTTGATCCTCGTCGTAGTGATCAAAATGTCCGTGGCGCAACAGTATTGCCACACGGTACAGGCCGTACTGTACGTGTTGCTGTATTTACACAGGGTGCAAATGCAGAAGCTGCTAAAGCTGCTGGTGCCGATATTGTGGGTATGGACGATCTTGCTGCACAAGTTAAAGCCGGTGAATTGAACTTTGACGTCGTAATTGCATCTCCAGATGCAATGCGTGTTGTTGGTCAATTAGGTCAGATCTTAGGTCCTCGTGGACTAATGCCTAACCCTAAAGTTGGCACAGTAACACCTGATGTTGCAACAGCTGTTAAAAACGCGAAAGCGGGTCAAATCCGTTACCGTAATGATAAGAATGGTATTATCCATTCTACAATCGGTAAAGTAACGTTCACACCTGTACAAATCAGAGAAAACCTTGAAGCACTATTGGCAGCTCTTATTAAAGGCAAACCTTCAGGCGCTAAAGGTCAATTCTTGAAAAGAATTAGTCTATCTACAACGATGGGTGCCGGTCTAAAAGTCGATACATCATCAGTTAAAGCAACGGTAGCTTAATTTTTTTATACACTGCATATTTTTATTGAAATGTGATGTGTGTATACAAGGCGGTAAATTATCTGTATAATTTGTCGCCTTACTTTGGAGGGCCTTAGGTCCCTTCTGAGACCGTAGGTGTTTAGCCTTAAGTTAAACTTAATTTCCTACGTAGATGGTGCCGGACCCCAGACAGAATTATTCTACCTGGATCCGATTACCGAATTAGTGCCTCATTAATAATTTAATCTTGATGAGGGTGTTTAGCTGGGGTAAAACCCGGTGGAATCCAGGAGTAAAACCAAATGGCATTAGGACTCGAAGACAAAAAAGCTATTGTCGCTGAAGTCAACGAAGCTGCTAAAATCGCTTTGTCTGCTGTTGTTGCCAATTCACGTGGCGTAACAGTGGGTAAAATGAATGCACTTCGTGCACAAGCACGTGCAGAAGGTGTTAACTTACGTTTAGTACGTAACACATTAGCACGTCGTGCGCTTGAAGGGACCGATTTTGCATGTCTTGCAGATCTGTTTATAGGTCCTACGATCCTTGCTTTCTCAAACGAACATCCAGGTGCAGCAGCTCGTCTATTAAAAGACTTTGCTAAAGCTAATGATCAGTTTGAAATTAAGGGTCTAGCGTTTGAGGGTGAATTTATTGAAGCCGCTCAACTTGACCGTCTAGCAACACTACCGACATACGATGAAGCAATTGCGCAACTGATGGCGACTATGAAAGAAGCTGCAGCTGGCAAACTTGTACGTACTCTGGCTGCAATTCGCGACCAGAAAGAAGAATCTGCAGCATAATCGCTGTCATACTAATTATATTTAGATAGGAATTGAGTCATGTCTATTACTAAAGACCAAATCATTGATGCTGTTGCTGAATTATCAGTAATGGAAGTTGTTGAGTTAATCACAGCAATGGAAGAAAAATTCGGCGTATCTGCAGCAGCTGCTGTTGCTGGTGCCGCTGGCCCTGCTGAAGTTGTTGAAGAGCAAACTGAATTTGATGTTATAATGACAACATTCGGCGAAAACAAAGTTAAAGCAATCAAAGCCGTTCGTGCTGCTACAGGTCTTGGCCTGAAAGAAGCTAAAGACGCAGTTGAATCTTGCCCAGTAGCTATTAAAGAAGGTATCTCTAAAGCAGATGCTGAAGCTCTTAAAGCTGTGTTAGAAGAAATCGGCGCAACTGTTGAACTTAAATAAGCTATATTTTATAACTTATTAGCCATGTAAATGGCATTGGCTGGTGATTATTTAATCACCGGCCTTTTTGCGCTATAGGATACCGTAATTTCTCATTATTTTTTACGGTGTCGGACACTTAAGGTGATGTTAAAGAACGCATCATTAACACGAAAATAATGTTCGCCGTTGTCTAATAATAGAGGTCTAAAAATAGACCAGGACAGCTATGATCACTTATCAGCGAGCAAAGGAACCACATGGGTTACTCTTATACTGAGAAAAAACGTATTCGTAAGGATTTTGGTAAACGTCCACAGGTGATGGAAAAACCATACCTGTTGTCGATTCAACTAGATTCATTCAAACGATTCATTGAAGTCGATTTAACTGGAGAAGTTGGTCTTGAGGCTGCTTTTAACAGCATCTTCCCTATCGCCAGTTATTCCGGTACATCAGAATTGCAATATGTCAGCTACCGTTTAGGTGAGCCGGTATTTGATGTGAAAGAATGCCAAATCCGTGGAGTAACATACTCTGCTTCATTGCGCGTTAAATTACGTCTTGTTATTTATGATCGTGATGCACCAGCCGGCACGGTTAAAGATATTCGTGAACAAGAAGTATACATGGGTGAAATGCCACTCATGACAGAAAATGGTACTTTTGTAATCAATGGTACTGAGCGTGTTATCGTTTCGCAATTACATCGTAGTCCTGGTGTCTTCTTTGACCACGATAAAGGTAAAACGCATAGTTCTGGTAAAGTACTTTATAATGCACGCGTAATTCCATACCGCGGTTCTTGGTTAGACTTTGAATTTGATCCTAAAGATAACCTCTTTGTTCGTATTGACCGTCGTCGTAAACTCCCTGCAACTATTATGTTGCGAGCGCTTGAGTATTCGACACAAGAAATTCTGGCCATATTCTACGACACAACTAAATTTGACATCAAAGACGGTGTTATTTCAATGTCGCTAATTGCTGACCGCTTACGTGGTGAGATGGCGTTATTTGATATTGCAGCAAACGGCAAGATTTATGTTGAGCAGGGCAAGCGTATTACAGCGCGCCATATTAAACAGCTTGAAAAAGATAATATCAATACGCTTGACGTGCCAGTTGAGTACATTGCAGAGAAAGATCTGGTTGTTGCTAAAGATTATATCAGCAAAGAAACCGGTGAAATCATTGTTAGTGCCAACGACATATTAACGCTTGAAATATTAGCGGAACTGACTCAGTCAGGCATTACATCCTTTGATATTATTTATACTAATGAACTGGACTGCGGTTCGTTTATTTCCGATACATTACGTGTTGATAGTTCAAGTAATCGCCTTGAAGCGTTAGTTGAAATCTACCGCATGATGCGTCCGGGTGAGCCACCAACAAAAGACGCAGCAGAAGGTTTATTCCATAACCTGTTTTTTGCTGAAGAACGTTACGAGCTTTCTAAAGTTGGCCGTATGAAGTTCAACCGTCGTGTTGGTATTGATGGTGATGAAGGCGCTGGTATTTTATCCAAGGATGATATATTAAGTGTGATGAAAACACTGATTGCTATCCGTAATGGTGATGGCATTGTCGATGATATCGACCATCTTGGTAACCGCCGTATCCGTTGTGTTGGTGAAATGGCTGAAAACCAATTCCGTGTTGGTTTAGTCCGTGTTGAGCGTGCCGTAAGAGAACGTCTTTCTCTGGGCGATCTTGATGCGACTATGCCACAAGATTTAATCAATGCTAAACCTATTTCTGCTGCTGTTAAAGAGTTCTTTGGTTCATCACAACTGTCACAGTTTATGGATCAAAATAACCCGCTTTCAGAAGTAACCCATAAACGTCGTATTTCAGCATTAGGGCCTGGTGGTCTAACGCGTGAACGTGCCGGCTTTGAAGTACGTGACGTACATCCAACGCATTACGGTCGTTTGTGTCCAATCGAAACCCCAGAGGGACCAAACATTGGTCTGATTAACTCTTTGGCAACTTTCTCACGCACCAACAGTTACGGTTTCTTAGAAACACCTTACCGTAAAGTTGAAAATGGTAAACCAACAGATCAAGTTGAATACCTTTCTGCGATTGAAGAAGGTTCATTCGTCATTGCACAGGCAAGCGCCAGTATTGATGAAAATGGTTTGCTGGACGAAGAATTGATCCCTTGTCGTCATAAAGGTGAGTCTACCTTTTTGAGCCCTGCGGATATCGATTATATGGACGTATCACCACAGCAGATTATTTCTGTTGCGGCGTCATTGATTCCATTCCTAGAGCATGATGATGCTAACCGTGCCTTAATGGGTTCGAACATGCAACGTCAAGCCGTTCCAACACTACGTGCGGACAAACCGCTTGTAGGAACAGGTATTGAACGTCGTCTTGCAATCGATTCTGGTGTAACAATCATCGCTAAACGTAGTGGTGTTATTGATTATGTCGATGCATCACGTATTGTTGTTAAAGTTGATGATAACGAGCTCCTTCCTGGTGAAGCGGGTATCGATATTTACAATTTAACTAAATACACCCGTTCAAATCAGAATACCTGTATTAACCAAAAACCTACCTGTGAACCTGGCGAACCTATTGTTCGTGGTGATGTACTGGCCGATGGCCCGTCAACAGATATGGGCGACCTTGCTTTAGGCCAAAACATGAAGATTGCCTTCATGCCTTGGAATGGTTACAACTTTGAGGATTCAATCCTTATTTCTGAGCGTGTTTCACAGGAAGACAGATTCACTACAATTCATATTCAAGAGTTCTCATGTGTTGCACGTGAAACTAAATTGGGTAGTGAAGAAATTTCTGCCGATATCCCGAACGTTGGCGAAGCGGCACTAAGTAAACTTGATGAATCAGGTATTGTATACGTAGGTGCTGAAGTTAAACCTGGCGATATACTTGTTGGTAAAGTGACACCTAAAGGTGAAACACAGCTAACACCTGAAGAAAAACTATTACGAGCTATCTTTGGTGAGAAAGCATCAGACGTTAAAGACAGTTCTTTACGCGTGGCAGCCTCAACCTACGCAACGGTTATTGACGTACAAGTCTTTACTCGAGATGGTGTTGAAAAAGATAAACGTGCGCTTGAAATAGAAGAAATGCAGCTTAAAGCGGCGAAGAAAGATTTAACTGAAAAGTTCAAAATCTTAGAAAACGCAATTTATGAAAAAGCCTTAGCGATTCTTGTTGGTGCCGGTCAGGATGAAGCGCGTCTGCTACAGATGCCTCGTGCACAGTGGTTAGAAGTGCAGATTGATGATGAAACTAAACAGTCTTATTTAGATCAAATCATTACTCAATATGATGAAGTCAAAGCTGATTACGATAAAGAGTTTGATATCAAACGTCGCAAAATCACTCAAGGTGATGATCTTGCACCTGGTGTTCAGAAGATTGTTAAAGTGTATCTAGCTGTCCGTCGTCGCCTGCAACCTGGTGATAAAATGGCGGGTCGTCACGGTAACAAAGGTGTTATTTCAAACATCGTGCCCGTAGAAGATATGCCGCATGATGAGTTTGGTGTTCCTGTTGATATCGTACTTAACCCGCTGGGTGTACCGTCACGGATGAACATCGGTCAGGTTTTGGAAACTCACTTAGGTCTTGCTGCCAAAGGTGTGGGCGAAAAACTTGAGCGTATGATTAAATACCAGCGTGACATTGAAATTACTAAAGTGCGCGAATTCGTTCAGAAACTATACTCTTTCGGTGATGCGCCATGTCATGTTGATCTTAACGATTTTGATGATGAAGCGGTAATGCGTTTAGCTAAGAACCTGTACAAAGGGTTACCTGTTGCAACACCTGCATTTGATGGTGCCAACGAAGGCGAAATCCGTGAGCTGTTACGCATGGCTGATTTGCCTGAATCAGGTCAATTACAACTGACCGATGGCCGTACGGGTATTCAGTTTGAACGTCCTGTGACCGTTGGTTATATGTACATGCTGAAACTGAATCACTTGGTTGATGACAAGATGCATGCGCGTTCTACTGGCTCTTACAGCTTAGTAACACAGCAGCCGCTTGGTGGTAAAGCGCAGTTCGGTGGACAACGTTTTGGTGAGATGGAAGTATGGGCATTAGAAGCTTATGGTGCTGCTTACACTCTACAAGAAATGCTGACGGTTAAATCCGATGATGTTAACGGTCGTACTAAGATGTATAAAAACATCGTTGACGGCGACCATAGAATGGAACCGGGCATGCCTGAATCATTCAACGTATTGTTGAAAGAGATCCGTTCATTAAGCATCAACATTGAACTAGATGAAAGTAACTAAGCATTAAGCTGTAGTAAATATGTGGCGTCTTGAAAATTAAGGCGCCTAGTTTTAACTCCTATGGGAGAGTAGCGTGAAAGACTTATTAAAGTTTTTAAAGCAGCAAAATAAAACCAAAGAATTTGATGGTATTAAAATTGGTTTAGCATCACCTGAAATGGTCCGCTCATGGTCATTTGGTGAAGTTAAAAAACCAGAAACAATTAACTACCGTACCTTTAAACCTGAACGTGAAGGTTTATTCTGTGCGCGTATCTTTGGTCCAATCAAAGATTACGAATGTTTATGTGGCAAGTATAAACGCCTGAAACATCGTGGTGTTATTTGTGAAAAATGTGGTGTTGAGGTAACTCAGTCTAAAGTTCGTCGTGACCGTATGGGCCATATCGAATTAGCATCCCCTGTCGCTCACATTTGGTTCCTTAAATCATTACCGTCTCGTATCGGCTTAATGCTTGATATGACCCTGCGTGATATTGAACGTATCCTCTATTTTGAATCTTTCGTGGTGGTTGAACCCGGCATGACAGATCTTGAGCGTCGTCAAATTCTTCTTGAAGAAGAATATTTAGACATGCTTGAGCAGTGGGGCGATGAGTTTGAAGCTGTAATGGGCGCAGAAGCTATCTTCTCGCTATTAAAACAGCTGGATCTCGATCATGAGATTGCTGAAATGCGTGAAGAGTTGGGGACTACTAACTCTGAGACTAAGCGTAAAAAATTAACTAAACGTCTGAAACTGGTTGAGTCTTTCCACCAGTCTTCAAACAAACCCGAGTGGATGATCCTGACTGTATTGCCAGTGCTTCCGCCGGATTTACGTCCGCTTGTGCCACTTGATGGCGGTCGTTTTGCGACATCGGATCTAAATGACTTATACCGTCGTGTTATTAACCGTAATAACCGTCTAAAACGCCTACTAGATTTAGCGGCGCCAGATATCATCGTACGCAACGAAAAGCGTATGTTACAAGAGTCTGTGGATGCATTATTAGACAATGGTCGTCGTGGTCGTGCTATTACAGGTTCTAACAAGCGTCCTCTGAAATCACTTGCTGATATGATCAAAGGTAAACAGGGTCGTTTCCGTCAGAATCTACTCGGTAAGCGTGTAGATTACTCCGGCCGTTCTGTAATTACAGTAGGACCGACACTGCGTTTACACCAGTGTGGTCTTCCTAAGAAAATGGCACTTGAACTGTTCAAGCCCTTTGTTTACGGAAAACTGGAAGCATTAGGTCTTGCGACGACTATTAAAGCGGCTAAAAAGCTTGTTGATCGTGAAGGTGGTGAAGTTTGGGACATTCTGGAAGGCGTGATTCGCGAACATCCAGTACTGCTTAACCGTGCACCCACACTGCACAGATTGGGTATCCAGGCATTTGAACCCGTACTGATTGAAGGTAAAGCGATTCAGCTTCACCCGCTGGTTTGTGCGGCATACAACGCCGATTTCGATGGTGACCAAATGGCGGTACACGTACCGTTAACTATTGAAGCACAGCTTGAAGCTCGTACTCTGATGATGTCGACCAATAACATCCTATCGCCAGCAAATGGTGAGCCGATTATTGTTCCTTCTCAAGATGTTGTACTTGGCCTTTATTACATGACTCGTTCTAAGATAAATTCATTAGGCGAAGACATGTGGTTCCAAAGCGCGAAAGAAGCAGAAAAAGCGTATCGTGCCGGTGCTGTTGGTTTACAAGCTATTGTTAAAGTACGTATGAAACAAGTTCATATTGCTGATGACAAGAGCCGTACAGAAACAACTAATATTATCGAAACAACCGTTGGCCGTGCGATTTTATCGTTAATTATGCCAGAAGGTCTGCCCTTTGAGCTTGTTGATTTACCCATGGGTAAAAAGCAAATATCGACTGCACTGAATGCCTGTTACCGTCTATTGGGTATTAAGCATACGGTTATTTTTGCTGACCAATTAATGTATACCGGTTTTGAATATGCAACCTTGTCAGGTGCTTCGGTATGTATCGACGATATGGTTATTCCTACTACTAAGAAAACCTTAGTTGAAGCTGCTGAAGCTGAAGTTCAGGAAATTCACGAACAGTTCCAGGCAGGTCTTGTAACTGCCGGTGAGCGCTACAACAAAGTTATCGATATCTGGGCAAGTGCGAATGAGCAGGTTGCCAAAGCGATGATGGAAAACCTTTCTAAAGATACTGTTGTTAATAGCAAAGGTGAAGAAGTTCAACAAGATTCGTTTAACAGCGTTTACATGATGGCCGACTCAGGTGCACGTGGTAGTGCTGCACAGATTCGTCAGTTAGCGGGTATGCGTGGTTTGATGGCTAAACCCGATGGTTCAATCATCGAAACGCCGATCACAGCGAACTTCCGTGAAGGTCTAAACGTACTTCAGTACTTTATCTCCACGCACGGTGCACGTAAAGGTCTGGCCGATACCGCACTTAAAACAGCAAACTCGGGTTATCTAACGCGTCGTCTTGTTGATATCGCGCAAGATCTAGTTATCACTGAAAAAGATTGTGGTAGTGAAGATGGTCTGCTAGTTACACCGCTTATCCAGGGTGGTGATGTTGTTGAAGCACTTCGTGAGCGTGTGCTTGGTCGTGTTGTGGCTCAAGACATCATTAAACCGGGAACCAAGGGCGAAGTCCTAATTGCCCGTAATGTTCTGCTTGATGAAAAACTATGTGACCTTATCGAAGAAGCATCTGTTGACCAAGTTTGGGTACGTTCAGTTATCACTTGTCAAACAGACTTTGGTGCTTGTGCACAATGTTACGGCCGTGACCTTGCTCGTGGCCATATGGTCGGTCAAGGTGAAGCAATCGGTGTTATGGCAGCGCAATCAATCGGTGAGCCAGGAACACAGCTTACAATGCGTACCTTCCACATCGGTGGTGCTGCATCTCGTGCCGCTTCTGAAAACAATATTCAGGTTAAGAATACGGGTAAAATCAAACTGCATAACGCTAAGTTTGTAATTAACTCTGAGCAGAAAGTAGTTGTTACTTCCCGTTCAACAGAATTAACTATTATTGATAAATTAGGCCGTACTAAAGAAAACCATAGACTGCCTTACGGTGCCGTTCTTGAGAAACAAGATGGTGCTGAAATCACCTCTGGTGAAATCATCGCTAACTGGGACCCGCATACACATCCAATTATTACGGAAGTGGAAGGTACTGTTCAGTTCTTGGACTTTATCGAAGGTCTGAGCATTACTAAACAAGCTGATGAATTTACCGGTTTATCAAGTACTGTTATTATTGATCCGGCACAGCGACCTAATGCTGGTAAAGAATTGCGTCCGATGGTTAAACTTGTCGATCCACAGGGTAATGACTTGTTTATTCCCGGGACAGATGTTGCGGCTCAATATGCACTTGCTGCAAACGCCATCGTTAGTCTTGAAGATGGTGCAAAAGTACGAGTGGGTGATGCGGTTGCACGTATTCCTCAAGAAAGCTCAAAAACACGTGACATCACGGGTGGTTTACCACGCGTTGCCGATCTGTTTGAAGCGCGTACGCCAAAAGATGCAGCCATTCTTGCAGAAGTTTCTGGTACGCTTGCATTTGGTAAAGAGACTAAAGGCAAACGCCGCTTAGTTATTACCCAGGCAAACGGTGAAGCTTATGAAGAAATGGTGCCTAAATGGCGTCACCTGAACATCTTCGAAGGTGAGAAGATTGAAAAAGGTGAGGTTATTTCTGATGGTCCTGAATCACCACATGATATTCTTCGTTTACGTGGTATTAGCCCGGTTGCTAACTACATCACTAATGAAGTACAGGAAGTTTACCGCTTACAGGGCGTAAAAATTAATGATAAACACATTGAAGTTATCGTTAACCAAATGCTACGTAAAGGTACAATTACTGATAATGGTGATTCTGCATTCTTAGTAGGCGAACAGGCTGAAGTTGCACGTGTTGTGATTGAAAACCGCCGCCTGGTAGCCGAAGGTAAAGCAATTGCTACTTTTGATTATCAATTATTAGGTATCACGAAAGCATCTCTGGCAACTGAGTCGTTTATCTCAGCCGCATCTTTCCAAGAAACAACACGGGTTCTTACGGAAGCTGCTGTTGCCGGCAAGTGTGATCAATTACACGGCCTGAAAGAGAATGTTATCGTTGGTCGTCTGATTCCTGCCGGTACTGGTTTCGCTCATCATAGAGCAAGGGCCGCTGCGAAAGCTGCTGAACTGGCACCAAAAGTTGAAGAAACAATTGTAGATACGGGTACAGCTGAACAAAACTTAGCTGACTTGCTAAATGCTGTTGATTTTGGTGATTAATCACTAATTTCATCGTCTATAAAAAAGGTGCTTCGGCACCTTTTTTTTGTATCTGGGATACAGCTTTCGGCCGTTAGCTGTCGGCTGTCAGTTAGCCTCTGATCGCTGTTGGTTGACAGCTGATCGCTTTTTCCTATTGTTTTTCCTCATTATTTAATCCAATATATAGACACACTAATTAATCTATTAAGGATGATCGACAGATGACAACGAAACAAATAATAAGCACAACAAAATCACCGGCAGCAATTGGTGCATACTCACAAGCTGTAAAATTTGGCGAGTTAGTCTTTACTTCTGGCCAAATCCCTTTAATACCTGAAACCATGGAAATAGCGGAAGGCGGGATCAGTGAGCAGACTAAGCAGGTAATGGAAAACTTAATGGCTGTTTTAGCAGAAGCAAATGCAGATGCCAGCAGTGTTATAAAAACCACTTGTTATATTAAAAATATGAATGACTTTGCTGCTTTTAATACTGTTTACAGTGAATACTTCCCAGAGAATTCTCCAGCACGCGCTTGTGTTGAAGTGGCACGTTTACCGAAAGATGTTTTAGTGGAAATTGAAGCGATTGCTATTAGTAAAGCTTAAGGATTTTGAGCTTTGAGCTGCGAACTTCGTAACTCGGGGCTTGCAGCTGACAGCTGATAACTGACAGCTCGTAATTTGTAACCTATTAATAGAGTGTTTTAAAATGGAACAACAAAAAATTAAATTTTCAATTGTTGTATCTGGTGCGCCCTATGGTACAGAAAGCGGCAGTAGCGCTTATCAATTTTGTGCCGCTGCTATTTCGGCGGGACATCAAATTGCTGGTGTGTTTTTCTATCAGGAAGGGGTGTTAAACGCCAGTCAGTTAGTCAGTCCGGCGAGCGATGAAATTAACCTGCCGACATTGTGGGCAGCACTTGCTGGCGAATATCAATTCCCTTTGGAAGTGTGTGTCTCTGCGGCACTGCGGCGCGGTATCATCAATCAGCAAGAGGCTGTACAATTAGGGCTTACGCAGTTTAATCTGCAAGCGCCATTTGTTTTAAGTGGTTTGGGACAACTTGCCGAGCTTAGTGCAAATTGTGACCGTTTAGTGCAGTTTTAGGATTATAACGGGTATAAAATGGCGGAGAAAAAAGTAGGTGTTATCAATAGTAGTTCTCCACACGGTCGGGCAAATGGACGGGAATCCTTAGATCTGGCATTGGCCATGTCGGCATTTAATGAATCACTGTCACTTTTTTTTATTGATGATGGTGTATACCAACTCCTTAGCAAGCACGCTCCAGAGGCGATATTGCAGAAACATTATCAGCCACTTTTTAAAATGCTGGCACTCTATGATGTGGAAAATATTTATGTTTGTGACAGATCGCTTCGCGAGCGGGGACTCTCCATTGAGATGTTGGTGGTGGAAGTAACAGCTATCAATAAAGAACAGTTACAACAACAATTAAACGTCCAAGATCAATTGCTGAGTTTCTAATACCAATTCCACTAATTAGGTGGTCTATTTAGACGCCGGAAAAATGCATGAAAGCAAGGTATTGATTGAAGTAACTAGTTGTTCTAATTATTAAATCAATTACGAAGCTAGCATGCATTTTAACCAGTATAAATGAATATAAAATTAATGGATTTGGTATAATTATGATATTGCATACGGTAAAAACATCCCCCTTTCAAACATTGGCCATTAATAATTGTTTAAATCTATTGTCTGAACAAGATTCGTTATTATTAATGGAAGACGCGGTTATCGCAAGTCATGCTCAGCATGGTCAGTTTGCGCAACTAACATTACTTGCGCAACAAAATCGTCTGTTTGTTCTGCAGTCTGATCTTGATGCGCGCGGAGTGACCAATCTTATCGGTCAAGGCTGTGATTATGTTCAATTTGTCAATCTTGTGATTCAGCATAAAAGCCAGCTTGCGTGGTAAAAGTAGAGCTATCGGCCGTCAGTGGTCAGCTGTCAGTCTTTAACTGACAGCCAATAGCCGTCAGCTGTCAGCCTGTTTCCTCCTTTTGTGAGCAAAAACACAATTGCTTAATTATTGACTCCCTTTTGTATTCAGCGTAAACTCTTGCAACCCTTATTTAAGGGTTGATTTTTCACACACACACATTTTAGGAGCTATTTAAAGATGGCAACAATTTCACAATTGGTACGCAATCCGCGTAAGGACAAAGTTCAAAAAACTAGCGTTCCTGCGCTGGAAGCTTGCCCGCAAAAACGTGGCGTATGTACTCGTGTATATACAACTACTCCAAAAAAACCTAACTCGGCAATGCGTAAAGTTGCTCGTGTTCGTCTAACTAACGGTTTCGAAGTAACTTCGTACATCGGTGGTGAAGGTCACAACCTGCAAGAGCACAGTGTAATCTTGATCCGTGGCGGTCGTGTAAAAGATTTACCGGGTGTTCGTTACCATACAGTACGTGGTGCACTGGATACTTCTGGTGTAACTGCACGTCGTAAAGGTCGTTCTAAGTACGGTGCTAAACGGCCTAAAGCATAAGCTTTTCCGTAAGTAAGGCCAAACAAACACTATTTTATTTAATATGTTTTGGGTAAATTCCTGAAGCGCACGGAGAAAACAAGATGCCAAGAAGACGCGTCGTAGGTACTCGTAAAATCCTTCCAGATCCTAAGTTCGGATCAGAAGTTTTAGCAAAATTCGTTAACGTTGTAATGGTTGACGGCAAAAAATCTATCGCAGAAAAAATCGTATATGGTGCATTAGAAGCAGCTGCAAGTAAAAGCGGCAAAGTTGCACTGGATCTTTTTGAAGTAGCTCTTGAAAATATACGCCCAAGCGTCGAAGTTAAATCTCGTCGTGTTGGTGGTTCAACATACCAAGTTCCTGTAGAAGTTCGTCCTTCTCGTCGTAATGCGTTAGCAATGCGTTGGTTAGTTGAAGCATCACGTAAGCGTGGTGAAAAATCAATGGCATTACGTCTAGCTGGTGAGCTAGTTGATGCATCTGACAATAAAGGTTCTGCGGTTAAGAAACGTGAAGACGTTCACCGTATGGCTGACGCTAACAAAGCGTTTGCTCACTACCGCTGGTAGGAATCTAGCACAAGCTTTTGCTTGTGCTTTTCGTTTCGATAAAAGTTTAGTTATATTTAAAAGGACATCATTTTGTCACGTACAACTCCTATCGAGCGCTACCGAAACATTGGCATTGTTGCTCATGTCGATGCGGGTAAAACAACAACGACAGAGCGTGTATTGTTCTACACAGGTGTATCTCACAAAATGGGTGAGGTACATAATGGTGCAGCAACAATGGACTGGATGGAGCAGGAGCAGGAGCGTGGTATCACTATTACCTCCGCCGCGACGACGACATTCTGGTCAGGCATGCAGGGACAGTACGAACAACACCGTATCAATATTATTGATACTCCAGGACATGTTGATTTCACTATCGAAGTTGAACGTTCATTACGAGTCTTAGATGGTGCGGTTGTGGTGTTTTGCGCCTTGTCCGGTGTTGAACCTCAATCAGAAACCGTTTGGCGTCAAGCTAACAAATACCACGTTCCGCGTATTGTATTTGTGAATAAGATGGATCGGACAGGTGCTGATTTTGAAGCTGTAGTTGCACAAATCCAAGCTCGTTTAGGCGCAATTTGTGTTCCAATTCATTTGAATATTGGGGCAGAAGATGAGTTTAAAGGTGTCATCGACCTGATTAAAATGAAGGCGATTAATTGGATCGATACAGATCAGGGAATGACCTTTGAATATTACGACATTCCAGCTGATCTACAGGAGCGTGCAGAGCAACTGCACGAAGAACTTGTAGAAGTAGCGGCTGAAGCAAACGACTTTCTGACGGAAAAATACCTTGAAGAAGGTGCTCTTTCTATCGAGGAAATCAAAGCTGGTTTACGTATCCGTACGTTAAACAATGAAATTGTACTGGCAACCTGCGGCAGCGCTTTTAAAAATAAAGGTGTGCAGTCGGTGTTAGATGCTGTTATTGACTTTCTTCCTTCTCCTTCGGAAGTTGCCGCAATTAAAGGCATGGATGAAAAAGAGAATGAAGTTGAATGTCCAGCGACTGATGAAGCTCCCTTTGCTGCATTGGCGTTTAAAATTGCAACGGATCCCTTTGTGGGAACGTTAACATTTATGCGCGTATATTCAGGGGTGGTTAATTCAGGGGATCATGTTTATAACTCAGTGAAAATGAAGAAAGAGCGTTTTGGCCGTATCGTTCAGATGCATGCCAATGACCGTAAAGAGATCAAAGAGGTGCGCGCCGGTGATATCGCTGCTGCAATCGGCCTTAAAGATGTTACTACGGGCGATACGCTTTGTTCTCCTGAGCATAAAGTGATTCTTGAGCGCATGGAGTTTCCTGAACCGGTAATTCAAATCGCGGTTGAGCCTAGAACGAAGGCCGACCAAGATAAACTGACTATCGCATTAGAGAAGCTGGCTGCTGAAGATCCCTCTTTCCGTGTTGAAACGAATGAGGAATCCGGGCAGATCCTGATCTCCGGTATGGGTGAACTTCACCTGGATATTATCGTGGATCGTATGCGTCGTGAGTTTGGTGTGAACTGTAACGTGGGTCATCCACAAGTAGCGTATCGAGAAACTATCCGTAAAACGGTTTCAGTGGAAGGGAAATTTATTCGTCAGGGCGAAGGACCTAGCCATTATGGGCATGTCCATCTTAAACTTGAACCGCTTAAACCAGGTTCTGGCTTTGAATTTGTTAACGAAATTGTCGGAAAAACTATTCCAAAGGAATATATCCCGGCCGTTAGCAAAGGCTGTGAAGAACAAATGAACCAAGGTGTGCTTGCTGGATACCCAATGCTGGATGTGCGAGTGACTTTATTTGATGGTTCATTCCATGAAGTTGACTCAAGTGAGATGGCATTTAAGATTGCAGGTATGATAGGCTTTAGAAACGGGGCATTACAAGCTGATGCGACTATTCTTGAGCCTGTTATGAATGTTGAAGTAACTACGCCGGAAGATTGGATGGGTGATGTTGTGGGTGACCTTAGTCGTCGCCGCGGTATGATTGAAGGTATGGATGATGGCCTTGGCGGCGTTAAAATCGTGCATGCTAAAGTACCGCTTGCTGAGATGTTCGGTTATGCAACCGCATTACGCTCGGCAACTCAGGGACGCGCATCTTATTCAATGGAGTTTTCAGAATATGCGGACGCGCCTAAAAAAATAGCTAACGCAATTATTGAAGCGAAATAAAAAATAAATTAAACTATCATCTTTCCATGTGATGGCATGTGGAGAGGTATTAACTGATAAAGAAGGTACACACTGTGTCTAAAGCAAAATTTGAACGTAAAAAACCACATCTAAACGTTGGTACAATCGGCCACGTCGATCATGGTAAAACAACGCTAACAGCTGCTATCTCTGCTGTTTTAACTAAAGCACACGGCGGTGAAGTTAAAGATTTCGCATCTATCGATAACGCACCTGAAGAGCGCGAACGTGGTATTACAATCAATACCTCTCACATCGAGTACGATACTGATACGCGTCATTATGCACACGTAGACTGTCCTGGACACGCCGATTACGTTAAAAACATGATCACTGGTGCTGCACAAATGGATGCTGGTATCCTTGTTGTTGCTGCAACTGATGGTCCTATGCCACAAACGCGTGAGCACATCCTACTTTCTCGTCAAGTTGGTGTTCCTCACTTAATCGTGTTCATGAACAAATGTGACATGGTTGATGATGAAGAGCTACTTGAACTAGTAGAAATGGAAGTTCGTGAACTTCTTTCTGAATATGACTTCCCAGGTGATGACTTACCAGTTATCCAGGGTTCTGCTCTTAAAGCACTTGAAGGCGACCCAGTATGGGAAGCTAAAGTTATGGAACTTGCTGACGCTCTTGATACTTATATCCCGCTTCCTGAGCGTGATATCGACAAACCATTCATCCTACCAATTGAAGATGTATTCTCAATTGCTGGTCGTGGTACTGTTGTTACTGGTCGTGTTGAGCGCGGTATCATCAAAGTTGGTCAAGAAGTTGAAATCATTGGTCTACGTCCAACAGTTAAAACTACTTGTACTGGTGTTGAGATGTTCCGTAAACTGCTTGACGAAGGTCGTGCTGGTGAGAACGTTGGTATCCTTTTACGTGGTACTAAACGTGATGACGTTGAACGTGGTCAAGTTCTTGCTAAACCTGGTTCAATCAAGCCACACACTAAATTTGAAGGCGAAGTGTACATCCTAAGTAAAGATGAGGGTGGTCGTCACACTCCTTTCTTTAAAGGTTACCGTCCACAGTTCTTCTTCCGTACAACAGACATCACAGGTGCTGTTGAGCTTCCTGAAGGTGTTGAAATGGTAATGCCTGGTGATAACCTTAAGTTTGTTGTTGACTTAATTGGTCCAGTTGCTATGGATGAAGGTCTACGTTTTGCTATCCGTGAAGGTGGCCGTACTGTAGGTGCTGGTGTTGTTTCTAAAATCATCGAGTAATTTTTACTCCTTAGATTGAACAATGCAAGAAAGAGAGCTTAGGCTCTCTTTTTTTATGCGTGAAGGAAAATGAGAAAGCTGTCAGTCTTCTGCTTTCAGCTGTCGAGCTACGAGCTGTCGGTCTTCAGCTATCGGCTATTGGCTGTCTGCTGATGACTGATAGCTGTCCTTATTGCAGCGCTAAAAAAACGCCAGTTAAGGCGTTTTAAAATGTTGTGTTATGGCGGTAACGCTTCGAGCTGATGGCTTTCGGCTGACAGCTGACAGCCTTCAAGCCTTCCTGTTTTCTAAATCCCACTTCCTTGCTCTTCTACATCATCTTCATGCAGTCCGCATTCGCGTTTCAAACCAAAGAAGCGTGTTTCTTCTTCGCTCATGCCAGCTCCCAGAGGTTGAGACGTTTGCACATCGCCCACCGAAACATAACCTTGCTCCCAAAGAGGGTGGTACTCAAGACCATGATCGCTGAGATAGTAATGAACGTCTTTATTACTCCAATCAATAATAGGTAAAAACTTAAAACAACCATTTTGAATACTTAATACAGGCAGTTTTCCACGACTGGATGCTTGCGAGCGGCGTAAACCCGAAAACCAGGTTTTTGCATTAAGATCCTTAAGCGCGCGTTTCATTGGTTCAACTTTATTGATTAAGTTGTACTGAGTTAAGCCATCAACACCCTGCTCCCATAATTTACCATAGCGTGCTTCCTGCCAGGCACTGCTGTGCTCGGCACGATACGTTTTCAAGTTCAGATTTAATTTTTCAGTTAACGCATCAATAAACCGATAGGTCTCCGGAAACAGATAACCCGTATCTGTTAAAATAATCGGCGTATCCGCTTTTACCTGAGTAATTAAATGCAGGCAGACAGCTGCCTGAATGCCAAAACTTGACGATAAAACAAATTCACTTTCAAGGTGTTCAATCGCCCATTCAACGCGTTCACGGGCGGTTTTATTTTCAAGCAGGTCATTGGCTTCTTGTAAGGCTTCAGTCTGTTGCGCTTTATCTAAACTAAGTAGCTGGGTTAGATTCAATCTGTTAGTCATGAAAATCCTTAGAAGCGATAATAACTTCAGCTATGATAGCAGCGCGGATAACAAAATCACCAAAACATTCACCGCTTTCACGCTCATTTGCCCAACGACCAATTAACTCATCCATGGTCATTATAATGGCTGCTTCATCAATATTTTCTTTGTACATCTTAGGCAAGCGGGTACCGTTGGTATTACCGCCAAGATAAAGGTTATAACGGCCCGGCGCTTTACCTATTAAGCCGACTTCAGCAAGCAGAGGACGAGCACAACCATTCGGGCAACCCGTCACCCTTAAAATAATATGGTCGTCGCCAATACCATGCTTAGTGAGCAATGCCTCCACATCCGTGACTAACCCCGGCAGGTAGCGCTCAGCTTCCGCCATCGCCAGCGGGCAGGTCGGTAATGCTACACAGGCCATAGAATTAAAACGCTGCTTAGAGTGAGCATCATTGATCAGACCGCATTTACGCGCCAATGCTTCAATTTTTTCTTTTTCAGATTCCGGTACACTAGCAATGATCAGGTTTTGATTCGCTGTCATGCGGAAATCACCCTGATGAACTTTTGCAATTTCAACTAAACCGGATTTAAGCGGTTTACCCGGGTAATCCAGAATACGGCCATTTTCAATAAATACTGTTAAATGCCATTTCTTATCTGTCCCTTTTATCCAACCGATGCGATCGCCTCGTTCGGTAAATTCATAGGGGCGTGATGGCAAAAATTTAATGCCAGAGCGTGATTCCACTTCACCCTTAAATTTTTCTACACCATGAGTTTCTAAAGTGTATTTTGTACGTGCGTGAGAACGGCTAGTACGTCCACCTAAATCACGTTGGGTGGTGACCACTGCCTTGGCAATTTCTAAAATATCTTCTGCCGCAATAAACCCAAAATCATCTGCTTTACGCGGGAAAGTAGTTTTATCACCGTGGGTTATTCCTAAACCACCACCCACTAATACGTTAAAACCCACTATTTTTTCGTTTTCAACGATCGCCACAAAGTTAAGATCATTGGCGTGCACATCCACATCGTTAAAGGGAGGCAAAACAACGGTTGTTTTAAATTTACGCGGTAACATGGTTTCGCCATAAATTGGTTCTTGTTCGGTTTCATGCACTTTTTCACCGTCTAACCAAATTTCAGCAAAGGCATTACTGTGGGGTAATAACATTTCACTTATTTTCGTCGACCAGTCATATACCTCTGCATGCAGTTCAGACTGCATTGGGTTAGAGGTACAAATAACATTACGGTTAACATCACCCGCCGTAAAGATAGAATCAATGTTCGCTTTGAACTTAAGTTCCTGAAAAACTGACTTTAGATTGCGTTTATAGATGCCGTGATACTGGAACGTTTGACGGGTGGTCAAGCGGATACTGCCGGCATCGGTTAATTCACTGGCAATCCGGTCAATCTCTAATAACTGCTGTGGAGTAACAACCCCACCGGGTAAACGGGCGCGCAACAGAAAAGAGTATAAAGGCTCTAATTTCTGTTTTTTACGCTCAGCGCGATAGTCGCGATGATCCTGTTGATATAAACCATGAAACTTAACCAACTGAACATCATCAGGTATAAAGGCACCGGTAGTATTATCATTCAGTCCTTCCACTAATTTACCGCGAAGAAAGTTACTTTCAATTTTAATACGTTCGTTATCGTGTAATTTCTTGCTCATTAGTAGACATCCCTTTGGTAGCGTTTTGCTTGACGTAATTCAGTTAAATATTGCTCTGCATCTTCGAGGCTTTTCTTGCCTTGAGAGCCGATAATTTCGATTAATGTTTGTTGGACATCTTTGGCCATCCGGTTGGCATCACCGCAGACATAAAAATGTGCACCTTCCTGTAACCATTGATAAATTTCATGGGCATGTTCTTTAAGGCGATCCTGAACGTAAATTTTCTCAGCTTGGTCGCGAGAGAAAGCTAAATCCAGATTTGTTAATAAACCTGATTTTAAGAAACCTTGCCATTCTGTTTGATATAAAAAATCTTCAGTGAAAGTTTGCTCGCCGAAAAACAACCAGTTTTTACCCGTTGCCTCCGTTGCATCACGTTCCTGCAAAAATGCGCGGAAAGGTGCAATACCGGTGCCAGGTCCAACCATAATAACAGGTGTTTCCGGGTTGCTGGGTAAACGGAAGTTATGATTATCTTCGATAAACACCTTTACTTGTTGACCTTCCTGCAAACGATGCGCGAGGAATCCTGAAGCACCACCTTGGCGCACTTCACCCTCTTCATTCTCAAATGTCAGTGCAGCAACCGTAAGATGTACCTCCTGCTCGACTTCAGCTTGGCTTGAGGCGATTGAATATAAACGCGGACTGAGGTGGCGCAGTAAAGTCACAAATTTTTCAGCAGTAACAGCTTTACTGCCTTTTTTGCTGAGCACATCAATAATTTGATGCGTATTAGCAAAATCACGTAATTTATTTTTATCTTCAGCTAGGGTCAATAATTTTTTGTTCTTGGTTAACTTGGCATAACCTTCTACAAAAGCCGGATGGGTAGCGGTTAACTCGAAGGATTCAGTTAACGCCTGTTTTAAGGAAATATTTTTATCATCTATCTTAACTTGCTCTTGCGGATCCAGTTTAAGTTTTTTGATTAATGCATCAACCAACTGTGGATCGTTTTCAAACCAAACCCCCAATGCATCACCCACTTTATAATGCAGATCTGAGCCTTCTAAATCAATTTCAATATGGCGGACATCTTTTGCAGAGCGGGCACCGGTAATTTTTTGACTGGTTAGCAAACTCGCTGCAAAAGGGCTCTTCTTGTCATATTTATTGACACTTAAAGGGGTTTCGAGTGTGGCTTTAGAGGGGGCTACAAAACCGCCTTTTTCAAGTGTTTGTTCAACTTTATTTAATACTTTTTCGAACCACCCCGGGGTCTGTTGCTCGTAATCGATATCGGCATCTAAGCGATCGACAATAGCCGTTGCCCCAAGCGCAGCTAAACGTTGATCAAAATCTTTCCCTGTTTGACAGAAAAATTCGTAACTTGAATCACCAAGCGCCAATACCGCAAACTTTAAGTTGTCTAATTTTGGCGCTTTTTTAGTCGCTAAAAATTCATGCAAATCAATAGCATCATCCGGTGCTTCACCTTCACCGTTGGTACTTACCACAACAATAAGATGACTTTCATCTTTAATATTTTTAACCTTATAATCAGCCATAGAAATTAAAGTATGCGTGATACCTTTAGCAGCTGCCTGATCCGCCAATTGCTCTGCAACACCTTTACAATTGCCCGTTTGTGAGCCAAATAATATGGTCAGGTGTTGGCCCGAGCTAACAGCCGTTTCGACGGTTTCGACGGTTGCCGGGGTCTGGCTTATACCGGCGAGATAGCCGCTTATCCAGGCTGTCTGCACTGGGGTTAAATCAGTCGTCGCCTGTTGCAGATGTGATAACTGCAACTCAGATAAAGGAGAAGTTAAGGCCGAGATATTGTTAAAAGCCATGTTGCTATTTCCATAATTCCATTAAGTATGCAGATATACTACGGTCTTATTTGGCAATGGCGAAAGATTAAAATCTGATTTTTTATAACAAAATAGAATTTAAGGAAGAGGCTTATTCTAGGGCGGGTTCAGGAATGCTGTTTTGTTGCTCTTTTTTATCAGTATCTTATTAATAAAAGGGGCTGCAAAGCTGAGTTGCAATCCCTTTTTTTAATTTAAATTTTTTCTTTAAGCTTAGAAGTGCAGTGCTAATCCTGCGAAGAGGCCTTTATCTTCCTGCTTGAATTCACCTATAGTTGCATCCTGAAAACGGTAACCCGCGCGCACCGCGATATCTACAATTGAATCCGGGTTGAAAGTATAAGCCAGCCCGAACTGTGCATCAGTTGCTTTATCATCTGTTAGCGAGCCGTTGATTACTTCTGTAAAAGCATGTATGCCCGTACCGGGAACGAATAATTTTGCTGCACCATATGCTTGAGCTAGGTCTGATGTCAAATTTTGAAAATCAGCTTCCACACGTGTATATGCCAAGCCTAAATCAAACTGAAACAGTCCGTTATCAAAAAGTTGATAATACAAAATAGCATTTCTAGTCGAACCATCTGTGCTGCTTGAATCTGTGCTTTTTTTAGTGCTTAAGTCTGAATATTTAATTTTTGCATTGGGTAACAGAGGGATGAAATGTTCGATCGCAAGATAACCAGACAAATTGTTGGTGTCTTTCAGATCTTGATCCGTACCTGAAAAAGACTGGCTAGTCGTCGTTGTGCGGTAATCAATACCCGTGTATATATCTATCAGGGCGATGCTCGGCATGCACATAAGACTGGCGATAATAGCGGTAGCGATCTGTTTTTTCATTATATTCCCTTATTGTTGTTATTGGTTTTAGGTGTATTATTTTTGCATTTTAATTTTTTTAATAGGTGCTTCAAAAGTCAGCTGCTGGCCATTATCAAAAAATAAAGACAGTTTCACTGATGCGCCTTCTTTAAGAGGCTGTTTTAGATTAAGAAACATTACATGATAACCGCCTGGTTGCAATTTAACCGAGCTTTTAGTTTTGATAATAATCTCTTTAACCTGACGCATTTTCATTAAACCGTTATCCATCACATGCTCATGTAACTCGACACGATCTGCGATATCACTGCCGGCTGCAATCAGTTTAATGTCTTTTTTATCTGTATTTTTTATGACCATAAAGGCCGCGCTGTTTTTGCTGTTAGGCGGTGTCGCTCGAATATAAAGATCTCCAACGGTTAATGTGGCGGCAAACAGTTGTGAGCTTATCAGTAATAGTCCGGCGGCGAATAGTGAAATGAAGGTTTTCATTAAGAGTCCTTATTTTTGGCGAAAAAAAGATAATAGATAGCGACAGCGAATATTATCCACAGACCAAATTTAAAGATCAATGATAAAGTATTTAATAAAATAAAACTTAAGATCATAATAATTACAATGACGATTAAGCTTATGACCGATAGTCCAAACATAAACAGTACTAAGGCTGACAGTAATAATGCGCCGAGCTCGAACATAAAACGCCTTATTTATTTAGAAAAAATGCAAAGCCAGATTCCTGAACTTTGCATTGATGGTCATCTGGTCATTTAGTCAGAAATTAACCGCGTAATGCTTTTTCACCACGCGCAATACCACAGACGCCTGAGCGGACAACTTCAACAATTTCACTTGCATTATTAATCGTATCAAGAAACGCATCTAACTTAACGCCTGCCCCTGTTAATTGAATGGTGTAAAGATGCTGAGTGATGTCTACTATTTGACCTCGGTAAATATCACAGGTACGTTTTACTTCTTCACGATCTTCATTGTTAGAAGTACGTACTTTGATTAATAGTAATTCACGTTCAACATGTGGACCTTCTGTTAATTCAGAAACACGTAACACGTCAACTAACTTGTGTAATTGCTTCATCATTTGCTCAAGTGTCGCTTTACAATCAACTTCAGTTGTAATCGTCATTCTTGATAATGTTAAATCGTTAGTTGGTGAAACGGTTAATGACTCGATGTTATATGCGCGTTGTGCAAATAAGCCAACAACACGAGCAAGCGAACCTGGTTCATTTTCTAATAATACTGAAATAATACTACGCATCGGTTCTCTCCGTTTGACTCAGGTACATGTCTTGCATACTGCCGAACTTAACTTGCATCGGGTAAACATGTTCTTCAGGGTCTATAGCTACATCAATAAATACCACGCGATCTTTTAATTCAAATGCACGTTCTAATGCTGGCTCAAGCTCTTCAATCTTATCTACTTTGATACCAATATGGTTATATGCTTCAGATAATTTAACGAAATCCGGCACGCTATCCATATAAGAGTGAGATTGGCGACCGTCATAAAACATTTTTTGCCACTGTTTTACCATACCTAATGAACGGTTGTTTAATAGCAAGATAACAACAGGAATGTTGTATTGCATGCAGGTTGATAACTCTTGAATATTCATTTGAATAGAGCCATCACCCGTTACACATACAACAGGGCGATCTGGGAATGCTATCTTACAACCCATTGCAGCTGGTAAACCAAAGCCCATTGTGCCCGCTCCACCAGAGTTAATCCATTGGCGAGGTTCTTTAAATGGGTAATATTGTGCGGCAACCATTTGATGCTGACCAACGTCAGAAGTAACGATAGCATCGCCTTTGGTTACTTTATATAAACATTGAATCACTTGTTGTGGCTTGATGTGTGTTTCAGATGTTTGGTAAGCAAGGCAGTCTTTAGCACGCCATTCATTAATTTGATCCCACCAAGCATTAATACTTTCACTGTCATTCGTTGCTTTAGTTTCTTCAAGTAGGTCTAACATCTGCTGAAGTACAACTTCAATCGATCCTACAATTGGCAGGTCCGCATGAATGTTTTTAGAAATTGATGTTGGGTCGATATCTATCTGCATAATTTTTGCATTCGGGCAGAATTTATCAACATTATTGGTTACTCGATCGTCAAAACGAGCACCGGCAGAGAAGATAAGATCTGCGTTATGCATTGATAAGTTAGCTTCATAAGTACCGTGCATGCCTAACATACCGATAAATTGTTTGTGTTCACCAGGAAATGCACCAAGACCCATTAAGGTATTAGTTACTGGTAAATTTAATTTCTCAGCTAGCTCTAGTACTTGTTTTGATGCATTGGCAATAATCGCACCGCCACCGACATAAAAAACGGGCTTTTTAGCGCCTAATAATGCCGCTAATGCGCGTTTAATTTGTCCTTTATGACCGCTTAGCGTTGGTTTATAAGAACGCAGTTCAACGGATTTAGGGTATTCATAAGGAAATTTATGAAGGGGGCTTTGTACGTCTTTTGGAAGATCGATAACCACTGGACCTGGTCGGCCTGTTGATGCGATATAAAATGCTTTTTTGATCGCAATTGGAATGTCTTCAGCGGTACGGCATGAAAAACTGTGTTTTACCACGGGACGCGATATGCCGATCATATCTGCTTCCTGGAAAGCATCATCGCCGATCCAATTGGTTGGTACTTGACCAGATAACACAACTAATGGAATAGAGTCCATGTAAGCTGTTACAAGACCTGTAATACAGTTTGTTGCACCGGGTCCGGCTGTTACTAGTACACAACCCACTTTACCGGTTGCACGTGAGTATGCATCTGCCATATGTACAGCAGCTTGCTCATGACGTACTAAATAATGTTCAATTTTATCAGATTGAAAAATCGCATCGTAAATATCTAATACTGATCCACCAGGGTAACCGAAAATATGTTCAATACCTTCGTCTTGTAGTGATCGGACAACCATTTCGGCGCCGGATAACATCTCCATAACTTTCTCCTTTATACAATTGGTAAATTGCGTCACTTCCCACCTGTATTGGGTGAGGGTGAACCTTGATTACATGTGACCATGATTCATGACCTGCATTCGTGCTAGTTAACTTTACGTTAATGACAAATAATTGCACCAAATAAAAGGTAAAAAAATTAACTTAATTTTATTTTATTAGAAGCACGACAAAATATTAGTCAAGAAGGAGGGGATGAACAGCCTCGTTACCTCAATGACTTGAAGATACTGATGCCTGCATTTCCAAGTCGTTTGCTTATGTAAGTTATCTTAATGGCTAGATTTTTTCTTAATACTGCTTTTTATTTAAAAAATCGCGTCAACAGCAATTTGCATGTTAAAAAAGAAGGTAGCGTCAGAGGTCATTCAAGAGAATACTTTATGCTCAGTTGAGCAAAAATTAAAATGCTCTTACAGCGCTTAAATACCCGTTCAGCAAGTTTCAATGCGGGGTTTCAAAGGATATTTATTTTTGATCTACTCTATTTATTTGTGCTGATATTGGTTAAAATTCGACTCATTTTATCCTTAGACTAATTGAGATTTTTAATGTTCGAAGTAAATCCTATTTTAAATAAAGTAAAAGATTTAACTGAGCGCGCACAAGTACTTCGGGGGTATCTTTGACTACGACGCCAAAGCTGAACGTTTAGAAGAAGTGTGTCGTGAATTAGAATCACCAGAAGTATGGAGTGAACCGGAACGCGCGCAGGCATTAGGTAAAGAGCGCAGTGCCTTAGAGTTGGTTGTTGACACTATAGATGCGTTAAGTGCGGGAACCGAAGATATTCTAATGCTGGTTGAGATGGCCACAGAAGAAAACGATCAGGACAGTTTTGATGAAGCCCAAAAAGAAGTAAATGAGCTGGAAAAAAAATTAGAGGTGTTAGAATTTCGCCGTATGTTCTCCGGTAATCACGATGCTTGCTCCTGCTATTTAGATATTCAATCGGGCTCTGGCGGAACAGAAGCTCAGGACTGGGCAAATATACTCCTGCGTATGTACCTGCGTTGGGGAGAAGCACACGGTTATAAAACCGAGTTGATGGAAGTCTCCGCAGGGGATGTTGCCGGTATTAAAGGAGCCACCATTCGTTTTACTGGCGAATATGCTTTTGGCTGGTTACGCACCGAAACCGGTGTTCACCGCTTGGTTCGAAAATCACCCTTTGATTCATCAGGGCGCCGTCATACCTCCTTTGCATCTGCCTTTATCTACCCTGAAATTGAAGATGATATTGATATTCAGATTAACCCGGCGGATTTACGCATTGATGTGTACCGTGCATCGGGCGCGGGCGGGCAACACGTCAATACAACGGAATCTGCGGTACGTATTACCCACGTACCCACCAATATTGTGGTGCAGTGTCAAAATGACCGCTCACAACATAAGAATAAAGATCAGGCAATGAAGCAGCTAAAAGCCAAATTGTATGAACATGAATTGCAAAAGCAAAATGCCGAAAAACAAATCAGTGAAGACAGTAAATCAGATATTGGCTGGGGCAGTCAAATACGTTCATATGTTTTAGATGATGCACGTATCAAAGATTTAAGAACCGGTATTGAGAGTCGTAATACGCAAGCGGTATTGGATGGTGGCTTGGATAAATTTATCGAAGCCAGTTTGAAGTCAGGACTGTAGCTTTGAGTCGCGAGCCGCTAGCTCGAAGCTCATAGTTCGAAGCTCGTAGCCTTCCAGCTTTTTATGCCGTGGGGTCGAGAATCAGGTCAACAAACCAAATTAACAGTGAAAGATAATAGGAAATATCATGTCAGAGCAGAATCCAACACAAGCAGCAAAGCAAGCACCACAACAAGAGTTAAATGACATTATGGCACAACGCTTGGCCAAATTAGATGCCATGCGTGAAAAGGGACAAGCATTTCCGAATGACTTCCGCCGTGAAAATATCTCTGATGATTTACATGCACGTTATGATGATAAAACCAAAGAAGAGCTTGAAGAGCTCGCGGTTGAAGTCAGTATTGCCGGTCGTATGATGATGCGCCGTATTATGGGCAAAGCAAGTTTTGCGACTATTCAGGATATGGGCGGTCGTATTCAACTTTATGTGACCCGTGATAAGCTCCCTGAAAGTTTCTACAACACTGAATTTAAAAAATGGGATTTAGGCGATATCATTGGTGCAAAAGGGGTTTTGTTTAAAACCCAAACTAATGAATTAAGCATTAAAGTCTCTGAAATCCGTATTCTAACTAAAGCACTGCGTCCGTTACCCGATAAATTCCATGGACTTTCTGATACAGAAGCCTGTTACCGTCAGCGCTATCTGGACTTGATTGCCAATGACAACTCGCGCAAGACATTCCTGTTACGTAATAAAATCGTTAATGCTATCCGTCAGTATTTAAATGATCGCGACTTTATGGAAGTAGAAACACCCATGCTGCAATCTATTCCCGGCGGCGCAGCGGCAAAACCCTTTGAAACTTACCATAATGCACTTTCTTTACCCATGTACCTGCGTATTGCCCCTGAATTAAACCTAAAACGTTTAGTAGTAGGTGGTTTTGAACGTGTATTTGAAATTAACCGCAGTTTCCGTAACGAGGGCGTTTCAACCCGCCATAACCCTGAATTTACCATGATCGAATTTTATCAGGCCTATGCAGATTATATCGATCTGATGAATCTGACGGAAGAGATGTTACGCAGTATTGCAGAAAATGTATTAGGTTCAAGCATTGTCAACTACGGCGATCAAGTGTTTGACTTTGGCGCTGCTTTTATCCGCATGACCATGAAAGAATCCGTGCTGCAATACAATGAAGGCATTGAAGCTTCTGAACTTGAAAGCATGGCAAGCCTTAAAGCCTTAGCCGCACGTTTCAATGTGAATATTAAAGAGAACTGGGGTGAAGGCAAAGTCTTAACCGAGATTTTTGAGGAAACAACGGAACATAAACTGCTTCAACCAACCTTTATAACAGCTTATCCGGCTGAGGTTTCACCTCTTGCCCGCCGTAATGATCAAGATCCGAGTGTGACCGATCGTTTTGAGTTTTTTGTGGGCGGACGTGAACTTGCTAATGGTTTCTCTGAACTTAATGATTCTCAAGATCAAGCTGAGCGTTTCATGGATCAGGTTGCTCAGAAAGAATCCGGTGATGATGAGGCGATGTTCTACGATGCGGATTATATTACCGCACTTGAGCACGGTTTGCCGCCAACAGCGGGTGAAGGTATTGGTATTGATCGTCTGGTGATGTTATTTACGGACAGCCATACAATCCGTGACGTATTGTTGTTCCCGCATATGCGTCCACAAGCAAAATAACTGTGAAGATAGCTTTCAGTCATTAGCTGTCCGCTATCAGTTAAATTCAAAATAAGAGCCTCGTTTTTATGGGGCTTTTTTTTGTCTTTTTTCCTTACGCTTTCCACGGGTGTTGGTGTTGGTGTTGTTGTAGTTCAAATAAGTTATGCTTCTAAATGCTGAGGAAAAAATCCTCACTTTTAGCTAAATAGGTATTGTAATTGGAGGTGCATCGTTCCTCACATTCTGCGTGGGAATGCCTATCCAGTTAGGCTGTGTGCCAGTTGTTTGGTATAAGCGATTTGGTTGGTAGTAAGCTTTCGCTTACCATTTTTGATCTCGCACTGCCAACCTCTTTTTAACGCACCAGTACGGCTTTCACCTAGACGCATTGGTTGGGGTATTCATAAAAAAGTATGGGTGTCCAGTCTGTGCTATTCGTCCTGCTATTCGGGTGGTCCCGCTATTCTTATTAAATGTGTTATGATATGACCCGCTGACATGCGAGTCACCAAGTATTTTCTTATGCTTGAGCCATTCGAGCGCTTCCCTCCTGCGTTTCTCGAAGTCTCGTATTCAGATCGGTGGTCTGCCCACCCCCGGCCTTCTGTTTCTCCACACAGATCCTGCCTTCATCATATGCACCATAGGTTAACCTGAGTTTAGTGCGTCTCATTGCGGAACCTCATAGCTTAACTGTTACCGGTTAGAGTGCGCGCTTTTCCGCATTCAATCGTCGCCCCATCATGCTCTTGTCTGGCTAACGATACAACGCCTGTAAAACAGTCGTCATTATGAGCTTTAGAATTGCCATTCAAAGTGGCTGGCCCAAGCGGCTTTGCCCAATTACGTGCTTTTGAAGCAGCCCAAAGATGGCTCTTCCGCTACCGCACCGACAGAGCAGCCAGAAAAAGGGTTACAAGAGTTGATCTCAGTTACCTAAGGAGATCTGGCTTTAGTGCGGAAGATAACGAAACAGAACTTCGCCTGTAATCGAAGAAAGAAAGAAAGTAATGATTACCTACTGATAACAATACTATCTGGAAATATATATGAAATTTTTAAAAAAACTAGCTACTGCCGCTGCAGTTAGCTCACTAGTACTTGGCGCTACTGTAGCCCAAGCAGAAGACTCGAAAGAACCTATTGTTATTCCTACCCATAACTGGACGAGCCAAATCACCATGGCATACGTTATCGGTGGAATTTTCGAAAGCATTGGCGACAATGTTTCTTATGTACCCGCTGATAGCCAGGCGGTTTACGAATCGATTCGTAACGGTGACGTCACTATTGCTCACGAAATATGGCAGTCTACTTTTGGTAAGTCCTTCAACAACGCCTTAGACGCTGGCGGCATCATTGATGTAGGCAAGCACGCTGCTGTTTCTCAGGAAGAGTGGTGGTATCCTGCCTATGTTGGCGAGCTATGCCCTGGCCTACCTTCCTGGAAAGCACTAAACGATTGCTCCGAGTTGTTTGCAACAGCCGGCAGTGGTGGCAAGGGGCGCTATCTCGATGGGCCTATGGACTGGCATGGCCAAGAAACCCTAGACCGCATCGAAGCACTTGACATGAATTTTACCGCTAAGTTTGCCGGGTCATCTGGTGCACTTTGGGCAGAACTGGAGTCGGCAGCTAAAGACAACCGTGCGGTTGTGGTCTTTAACTGGTCACCTAACTTCACCGATGCCGGTGACGGTGGCAGCTTCGTTGAATTCCCCGCGTATAGCGATGGCTGTAAGGTTTCAGCTGGTGGTGATGGCAAATGTGGCTCTCCAGCGGCGGGTTGGTTGAAGAAGGCCGCTTATTATCAAATGCCTGCAAAATGGCCAGCAGCTTACAAAATCTTTAACCAAATCTCCTTTACTAAAGGTGATATCGGCAACATGGCTGCATTGGTTGACATCGATGGTATGAGCCACGAAGAAGCCGCTACTAAATGGCTGGCTGACAACGAAGCAAAATGGAAAAGCTGGCTCTAAGCCAAACCCTCTGACCTGAGTGCGCGGCATTCAGGTTAGGCCTGTGGTTCGTTATTCAATACAAGACCAGAGACCTTGATGCTTTATTTAGCCAAGGTCGCTGTTTATTGGGTCTATTTTTTCACCGTGACAGCAGAGCCGATGACTCAGTAGCACAATAATCTATTGCGCTTGTTAGTCCGACAGACCCATTGATCCCGCGCCAACAAACACATTTTTTAGCACCTCTTTTTATAGGAATTTAATTATGCCAATACCACCTCAGCCGGTCATTAAGTGTGAGTCTGTCTATAAAATTTTTGGCGACAACGCTGCAAAAATACTGGAACAGTCAGACGGAAAAGTAGAAACAGCATCATTACTTGAAGCCGGATGTGTCATCGGCGTTAACAATGCCTCTTTTGAAGTGCACAAAGGTGAGATACTCGTCATCATGGGCCTATCAGGCTCTGGTAAATCAACCCTTTTGCGCTGTATTTCACGCCTGTTCGACACTACTGCAGGCGATATATTTATTGATGGTGAAGACCTGCTTGCCATGAATGAAAAAGAACTTATCAACATTCGTCGTAACAAAATGGGCATGGTATTCCAAAGTTTTGCTCTCCTTCCTCACAAAACAGTGCTAGAAAATATTGCCTTACCATTACAAGTAAAAGGTATGAGCACCAATGACAGCATGGACCGTGCGATGGATATGGTAAATTTAGTCGAGCTCACCGGTCGTGAGAATTACTTCCCACGCCAGCTCTCTGGTGGCCAGCAACAACGTGTCGGCATTGCTCGTTCATTGGCTGTAGAACCTGATATCTGGTTCCTCGATGAGCCCTTCTCAGCTCTGGACCCTCTTATTCGCAGGGAGATGCAAGACGAGTTCTTACGTTTACAGACTGTATTACATAAGACCATATTATTCGTTACCCACGACTTTGATGAAGCGCTCCGCCTTGCCGACCGCATCGCCATTATGAAAGATGGTGTCATCGAACAAATTGATACCCCGGGCAATATCGTACTCAACCCCGCCACGGAATACGTCGCCAGATTTACCCGTGGCGTGCCACGCGAGCGCGTACTCTCCTGCCAAACCATCATGGAAGAATATGATGCCTCTGTAGAGATGAGTGACATCACTGTATCTGAACACGCCATTATAGACACAGTAGCAAAACCCGTGCTAACCGAGGTGCATCCAGTGGCTGTCACTGCTGCAGAAGGTAATATTGTTGGTGTGTTAAACCGCAACATCATTATGGACGTCTTGTTTGATGAAGCTAACAGCATGCCAGTGAATACATCAGATGAGAGCCAAACCTAATGCAATATTTTACCGGACATAAATGGACTCAGTTTGTCGCTTTATTGGCGGTGTTCTTTGCCCTTGTAATCGTCATCGACCCCGCCACTGGTGGTAACTTATGGCGCCTACAAGAGACCAGTTTCTGGCTGTTGCCTGACATTGTTAACGACGGTCTTAAGTTCCTTATTGATGACTTTTGGGTCGTAGAGATTTACGATCCTGAGTTAGACATCACCGAAGAATCGACCATGATACAAGAGTTTACGCGCGGCCTGTCTGGCGTGATTCTCTTTAGCATTAATTTGATTCGAGAACTGCTATTAGGTGGCGTTAAAACCGTGGTGGCTTTTACCAGCTGGGAATTTATCAGCGCAAACGAATGGGCTCGCATCCCAGCACTGCCATGGCCAGCGGTGGCTGCGGGTGCCTTTTTAATTGGCCACTATCTTGGGGGCCGTAGCCTGTCTATTTTAGCCGGCACCAGCACCCTTTACATTGCTGTATTTGGTCAGTGGACACCCGCCATGCAAACCCTTTCCTTTGTGTTAGTAGCGGTGCCCGTGTCGGTTTTCCTGGGATTAACCTCAGGTATACTGGCCTTTAAGAACAAAAGCTTCGAGTCCATCCTGACGCCACTGTTAAACGTGGCTCAATCCATGCCTCACTTCTCTTACTTAATCCCAGTGGTAGTATTCTTTGGCATTGGTGACCATGCGGGTGCTATTTCAACAATTATTTTCGCCACTCCCCCAATGATCCGCTTAACTATTTTAGGCCTTAAAAAAGTCTCTCCGGAGGTGTTGGAGGCTGGCATGATGAGTGGCTGCAACGCACGCCAACTGATGTTCAGGGTGCTCATTCCAACAGCACGCCATGACATTCTGATCGGCGTTAACCAGGTTATTATGCAGTGTTTGGCCATGGCCGTCATCGCCTCTTTTATTGGTGCAAAGGGGTTGGGCTACGACTTACTGGTGTCATTGAACATGCTCAATATAGGCCAGGCCCTCGAACTGGGTGTGTCTATTGTATTGATTGCTGTGGTTTTGGATAAGTTATCCCTGGCCTGGGCTAACAAGCAGAGCGATTACTTTGCTGAATTACCCTTCCATTTGCGTCACAAGCATTCGCTCGCCTTCTTGGGAATTTTGATCGTCACCTCTGCTATTGCCTACGCTGTGACGGTGGTTTTCCCAGACAAGGCTAACTACCTCTACTTCATCAATGATTCACAAGGGTTGACTACCGAAAAGTTCTGGGACTTTATCGTTGACTGGATCATCACCAACACTTACGACGCCGTGCAAAGCTTCAACTTCTTCATGATCACCTCAATTTTGATGCCCATGAAAGAGGCTTATCTATCGATGCCAGTCGCTGCAACCCTCTTTCTAGTTGCAGGCACCGGTTACATTGTTGGAGGCATTCGCTCAGCTATTATTGTGACAGCCTTGATTGCCTTTATTGCGTTAACACCCTGGTGGGACCAAGCCCTCATTACAGCCTATATGACCACCTTCGCGGTCATCATTTCTGTTACTATTGGTTGCAGTGTTGGCATTTTGTGCTCTCGAACCCCCCGAGCAACTAAAGTTATATTGCTGGTTTGTGACACCTTCCAGACATTCCCGTCGTTCGTCTACTTAATTCCCGTCATCATGTTGTTTGGCGTGAGTGATTTATCAGTGCTTATTGCGGTGATCGTATACGCTACTATCCCTGCCACACGTTACACCGTAGAAGGGTTGAGTAACGTGCCTAAATCCTTGCAAGAAGCAGGCTCCATGTCAGGGGTTAACCGCATGCAGCGTTTATTAAAAATTGAACTACCTTTGGCGTTCCCACACATCATGTTGGGCATTAACCAAACCGTTATCTTCGCTTTGTTTATGGTTATTATCGGCGCCTTTATCGGTACTGACGACTTAGGTCAGCTGATCATGCAATCCTTGTCTCAAGCCAACGCTATGGGCCAAGGCATTGTGCTCGGCTTATGCGTCGCCTTTATCGGCTTGGCAGTAGACCATTTGATCCATACTTGGGCAGAGCAGCGTAAGAAAGTGTTAGGGATTGCGTAGCCGAATTGGTTGGATTATTCGTAAAAAGGTATGGGTGTCCAATCTGAACTATTGTTATTTCCGCATATGCGTCCACAAACAAAATAATGGTTTGAGGCTTTAGGCCTCAATTTGCTATTTTGATATTGAGCCTCACTTAACCCTGGGGTTTTTTTGTCTTTTTTCTTTACGCTCCACGTGGGAATGTTAGTGAAACTATTTAGCTTGTTTGTTGGCCTTCGCTTGTAAGCGCTTGGTTTAACTTTATTTATTGGTATTCCGCTTTTGACGGCGGGTAGATGATGAGAAACCGAAACGCAGTTTCGCAGTTCGAGGGAGTCATGCTCTTTCAACAGCAAAAGAGTGCCACCCCTAGCCATTTTTTGATCTTGCACTGCCCAATCGCTTTTTAACGCACCAGTCCGGAATGCACATCCCTGTGCATGCCAGACCTGGTGAAACCGTCCGGGTTTCACTTGCTAAAGCGTTTGTTCATTGCAAGAAAAATGGAGGGGGATCATCTAGCTGCATTGGCTTGTTTGTTGGTTTTCGTTTGTGGGCGGTTGGTTTAACTTTCGTTGTTGGTGGTTTCGCCCTGACGGCGAGTAAACGTTGAGAAACCGAAACGCAGTTTCGCAGTTCGAATAAGTTATGTTTCTAAATGCCGAAAAAAAGTAGGCAAAAGCGTCACCCCTAGCCATCTTTTTATCTCGCACTGCCCAAATGCTTTTAACGCACCAGTTCGGACAGCACATCCATGTGCAGAGCTGAACTTACAGAAATCAACAAGGGCACGCAGAGCTTAGCCCGCTCATAATCCTGAACTGCCGTTCAATTCGCTCTATGATTTCTGTTGCTAAAGCGTTTGTTCATTGCAAGAAAAATGGAAGGGGATTTCCTAGCCGCATTGGTTAGATTATTCGTAAAAAGGTATGGGTGTCCAATTTATCTTCAATTTATCTGTTAGTATGTTTTAATAAAGAGCGAATGTTTAATAATAAAAATAAATTATATCTAATGGAGATAATAGATGTCGGATAATAAAAAATATCGTTTAGTTACTCGTAGTGATTTTGATGGTTTAGTGTGTGCTATTTTACTCAAAAATATTAATTTAGTTGACGACATTCTTTTTGTTCACCCTAAAGATATGCAAGACGGAATTATTGAAGTAGGGCCAGATGATATTTCGACCAACTTACCTTATGTTGACGGTATTCATCTTTCCTTTGATCACCATCATAGTGAAACACTGCGTAATGAAAAACGAGATAATCATATTATCGATCCTGATGCTCCTTCAGCTGCTCGCGTTGTTTACGATTATTACGGCGGAGAAAAAACCTTCCCCGCTAGCTGGAAAAGTATGATGAATGCAGTAGATAAAGCTGACTCTGCTCAATTCAATAAAGAAGAAGTGTTACATGCTAAACGCTGGGAACTGCTTAATTTCATTATGGATTCTCGAACAGGTTTAGGTCGCTTCAGAAATTTTCGTATCTCAAATTACGAACTCATGATGGCTCTAATTGAATTTGGGAAAGATCACAGCATTGACCAGATACTAGAACTTCCTGATGTTAAAGAACGAACCGATCTTTACTTTGAGCACGAAGAAAAATTTAAAGAGCAGATTAAACGTTGTGCTACGGTTCATGGTAACTTAGTTATTCTTGATTTAAGAGAAGAAGAAATTATCTACTCAGGTAATCGTTTTGTTATTTATGCATTATTTCCACAATGTAATATTTCAATTCATATTATGTGGGGCCTTAAAAAGCAAAATACAGTTTTTGCTACCGGTAAATCTATTTTTGACCGTAGTTCAAAAACCAATGTTGGCGAGTTAATGCTTAAATACAATGGTGGCGGACATAATGCAGCGGGGACTTGTCAAGTTCCACATGATCAAAGTGAAGCTGGTCTTGCAGAACTAATTTCAGCTATTAATGCAGATGGTTAATCGTTTCAACACTAAACGATAAATCATCGTAAAACTCCTTCGATTAAAGCTATGTTACTTTTTCTCGAAGGAGACATTTATATTCATAATGACAGCCCAACAAACCTCTCCGATGACTTCCTTTGAAAGCGATATCTAGCGTAAACACTAGCAAGTAACTGAACAGTCAGAGCTTAGCCGAATTGGTTTGTCATAGGCCTTCGCTTGTAAGCGCTTGGTTTAACGTTATTTGTTGGTATTCCGCTTTTGACGGCGGGTTACTTTTCTTTCAACAGCAAAAGAAAAGTAACCAAAAGAATGCCGTTCCGAGACGTTTTTTATTCTTGTCTGCTCAATAACTTCTTAACGCACCGGCTCGGACAGCACATCCATGTGCAGAGCCGAGCCTAATGAAATCATCCATGATTTCCTTTGCTAAAGTGATTTCTCAGACAAGAAAAACGTACGGAAATTGCCTAGCCGCAGTGGTTAGATTATTCGCAAAAAAGTATGGGTGTCCAATTTATCTTCGCTCATAATCCTGAACTGCCGTTCAATTCGCTCCATGATTTCTGTTGCTAAAGCATTTGTTCATTGCAAGAAAAATGGAAGGGGATCACCTAGCCGCATTGGTTTATTTCATTATGATTAGCTAGTCACGCGAATTTTTGGCTTGAATATCTATGAGATGTTTAAGGGTCTTACCGGAAGTGTGGAGTAATTTGGTTAATTCTCCTTTTTTAAAGCTGCTTTCCATTTTCTGCAGCTTTTCCTCCAGCATTTTTTTAATACCCTTTAAATTAATAAGTTCCTGATCGTAACTATTGCTAGTAAGTACTTCATATCGCTCACCTAATGCGATATTGAATTCTTTTATATCAATAGCATCCCAGTTTTCTATGCATTGATTCAGAAACTCAGAATCGGTAAAAGATAAAACCTTATTAGACTGTGAGCTGTGAATCTCAGTCTCTAGGGCGTTCTTCCATGAATGTACCATTACATCTTTGAAAGCCTTTGTTGCTATATTTTGAGATTTATTACTAGCACTGGCGGATTTTTCTCTTAATATATTCTTCAATTCTTGGTTATCTATGCTGCTAATCCAGCTAGTGTAGCCATCATTTGGGGCGAAATCGATTATGTTTTTGAACTCATTAATCGTAACCCAGAGATCTTCTTCTGTATCATTAATATAATTAAATCGGGAAAAATAAAGCAGCATATGGCACGCTTTTCCCCATTGCTCAAAGTTAACAGTCTCTTTAGACATAATGCATTTTTTAAGTAAAGCGATTCCGAGTACAAATTCTTCTTCAGTACCGTAGATATAATTCCCTGTAATCATGGAGTTTAATGGATCTTTTTTCTTTGGGAGATTCAAATCATTGATTATATTTATTTTTAATTTTTCGCCAAAGCAATAGTCTAGAGTATTTAGTACTGTATTCACATTGCCTAATATTATCGATAACTCCTTTTCTTTCATTGAGGGGGGGTCAGTTTTTTTGCCTTTATTGTCAAGGTGTATTTTTATTATTTCGGAGCGTACCACGTTTTTACTTATTTCTTTTTTTGTATAATGCTTTTCATAATGTGCGAAGCAGATTGCTAGAATAGTCGAAGTAGCTATTTTCGCTGAGGGTTCCTTAATGATCTCATTTGATTCTTTAATTTTTTGCAGCACGGGTTTTAGCCTAAAAAGAGCGCGCTTAAGTACTCTTAGGTTTGTATAATCTAAACGTATTACTTCGTTTTTAATATTGATTTTATTTTTTTCAAATAGTTCTATTCCTTCAATAGCTATATTGACCATCTCTTCGGGTGATGTTTTATAGGGAATGATGTCGACAAATGCTTTTTCTAACATAGTGTTAGTCGTTATTTTTTTCGCATTAGCGGCAACAATAATTTTAATCTGATTGTTTTCCGCTAGCTCAATACACTCCCCGAGTAGCAATCCTGTTAATTTATCGTCTGCAACTCTCTCGAGATCATCGAGTATCAAAGTAAAACCTTTAATTCGTCCTAATGCAGCATGCTTGATCATACCTGTCAGGCTATTGGCTATCGCGCCAAGATTGCTTGCGTTACTTTCTCCCAATACACTGCCAAGTTTAGTGAAGATAGTACTTAAATCTTTAAAGCCAGTGGAAGCATCTTTATCATTCATAGAATAAACAGAAAGCAATTTATCTCTAAAGTCATTTAAATCTGATATGCCATAAAGAGAAAAGAAAACTACTTTTTTGTCTTTATTTTCAAAGTGAGGGATTAATTTATTTTTTATAAAATAAGTCTTACCTGAACCCCAGTCGCCATCAATTAAAATCATTGGTGGCATAGAGTCGTCTTTAAATAAGTTTTCAATTCGCTTAATTATATCGGTCATGGCAACCTTCGAAGGGGGTATTGAGTATTTCAATCAACATAGCATAACTGATTGTTTATACACGGTGTAATCTCAAAAATTTCGAAAATGAAATTATTGAGCAGATAATCAAACCAATGTGGCTACGAAAATTTCCGTACGTTTTTCTTGTGCTGAACAAGTGCTTTAGCAAGAGAAAACATGGATGTTTTCTCTAACCTCAGCCAGTACAGGGACGTAATGTCTGAGGTGGTGCGTTAAAAAGCGGTTGGGCAGTGCAAGAATAAAAAACGTCTCGGAACGGCACTTTTTGGTTACTCTTTTCTTGCTGTTGAGAAAAAGTAACACGCCGTCAGGGCGGAAGACCAACAATGAAAATTTAGCCATCAGCTGCAAGCGAAAGCCTACAAACAAAAAAGTCAGCAGCGTAATTTTTAAGGAAAGGATCTGGAAAAGAAAGTCACCGTCAGGGAAAAAAAGAAAAGAGAAGGGGGGATTTTAGGCAAAAAAATACCCGCTCGAAAGCAGGTATTTTTATAATCTTAGTTTATCAAAACTGAATTATTCAGCTTGAACAACTTCAATTTTAACAATAGTAGACACTTCAGAGTGTACTACTACAGCAATTTCGAATAAACCAGTGTTGCGTAAAGCGCCTTCAGGAAGACGAACTTCACTTTTAACAACAGGTACACCAGCAGCAGTGATTGCAGTAGCAATATCACGCGTACCGATTGAACCGAATAGTTTACCAACATCGCCGGCTTTAGATGCGATAACAACCGCTTCTAATGCAGCTAATGCAGCGCCACGTTTTTCTGCAGCAGCAAGGTTAGCAGCTTGCTTAGCTTCTAATTCAACACGACGTGTTTCAAAAGCTTCTAAGTTTGCTTTGTTTGCTGGAACAGCTTTTTGTTGTGGAAAAAGAAAGTTACGTGCGTAACCTGATTTAACAACAACTTTATCGCCAAGTTTACCAAGGTTAGCAACTGTATCTTGTAGGATAATTTCCATAATCTATAGCTCCTGTTTACTTGTGTAAATCTGTGTATGGTAAAAGTGACAAGTAACGTGCACGTTTGATGGCGCGCGCTAGTTGACGTTGGTATTTAGCACATGTGCCAGTAATACGGCTAGGTACAATTTTACCACTTTCAGTGATGTAATTTTTTAACGTAACAACGTCTTTGTAATCAATTTCGCTAACACCTTCAGCGGTGAAACGACAGAACTTACGACGGCGGAAGTAACGAGCCATGGTATTTCCTCAAATTTGTTCTATGTACTGAGCATGCAACACGAGTTTTCCAAGCTTATTTGCGCTTTGATGAAAAGTGATAAAACCACTTACTCTTATTTGCATCCCTTTCGATAATTTATCTTTTAACTGACTGGCAAGTATTCCACTTGCTGCAACGGGCATATAACAAAAAACGTTGCGTGGTAATTCAGCCTCTTCTTGCATAGAACGATGTTCAATCACTAAATTACAGTGTTGTAAACCGCTAGGACTTTTTTTAAATGTAGGCTTTTCAGTTACTACACCCGAAAGTCGCAAAAAGTTATCAGTCACTAAGTAGCTTATGCTTCAGCTGTTGCTTCTGCTTCTGGTTCTGCTTTCACTTCTGGACGTGGAGCACGAGGAGCACGTTCAACACGCTCTTCTCTTGCTTTTGCCACTACAGAAACTTCAGTCACAGCAGTTTTAGTACGCATGATCATGTTACGGATCACTGAATCGTTGAAACGGAAAGCATTTTCCAAATCATCGATTACGTTCTGTCCAGCTTCAATGTTCATAAGAACATAGTGTGCTTTGTGTAGTTTGTTGATTGGGTAAGCCAATTGACGACGGCCCCAATCTTCTAGACGATGAACTGTACCGCCAGCTTCTGTGATAGAGGCTGTGTAACGTTCAATCATACCATTAACTTGTTCACTCTGATCAGGGTGAACCATAAATACGATTTCATAATGACGCATATAAAAATCGCTCCTTACGGGTTATTAGCTTCTTGATTTGGCTCAACCGTACCAATAGAAGCAAGGAACAAAAAAGGTGGTTGATTTAAGGCGGTAAAGTGTACAGTTTAGCGTTTGTTGGCGCAAGCAGTTATTTTGATAATAAGGGAATATTTGCGAAGCATTATATCTGCTTGAAAGAGGACACTAGGTCAAAGCTCGAAGCCTTGCCGCTATCGGCTATCAGCCGTCAGCCGATAGCTGATAGCTGATAGCTGATAGCCGAAAATTTTGTTATCCGCGCTGACGAACCACTTCAAACAAGCAGACACCGGTTGCTACCGAGACATTTAAGCTGGAAACGGCTCCCGCCATTGGCAGTTTAATCAGCTGGTCACAATGTTCACGTGTTAAACGGCGTAATCCTTTACCTTCCGCGCCCATCGCAAGTGCCATGCCGCCTTCTAGTTTACAGTCATAGAGGCTTTGTGTGGCTTCTCCCGCTGTACCATAAATCCAGACACCTTTGTCCTGTAATGAACGCATCGCTCGAGCCAGATTAGTGACATGAATTAAAGGCACTGATTCTGCTGCTCCACAGGCGACTTTACGCACTACGGGGGTTAAGCTTGCTGAATTATCTTTAGGGATAATCACTGCATGCACACCGGCTGCATCTGCACTACGCAGACATGCACCTAGATTATGCGGATCCGTTACACCGTCTAAAATAAGTAAAAAAGGCGGTGCAGTTAAACTCTCCAATAAACTGTCTAAGTCATTATCGTTTAAGACCTTGGCCGTTTTAACGCGGGCGATAATACCCTGGTGTTGCTCTCCTTCCGACTTATCATCCATGGCTTTACGGTTCATTAATTGGACGGAAATACCCCATTCATTTAATTTAGCAATAATATTATTAAGGCGTTCGTCCTCACGTCCTTTTAATGCATAAACTTCAATAAAACGTTCTGGTTGTTTCTCTAATAAGGCATCAACTGAATGGATGCCATAAAGTAATTCACTTTTGCTCATATTTTCTCTAATTCTATTTGTTGATAATAGCTCAAGACTCGCAGCTCGAACGCCTGAAAGCTAGAAAGCTTGTATCTCCTAGCTCGCCGCTCGTAGCTCCTAGCTGTTAGCTATTTATTTTGTTTGCTTGTTTTATTTTATTACGGCGATCAGCACGACCTACTTTTTTAGCTGTTGCCGTGGTTTTTTTTGTTTTTGATGATGCGGTGTTTTTTTCGCCCTGTTTTATCGTTCTTTTTCTTTTGGGCTTGTTGGCTTTTTGCTCTTGCTTAGCGGGTTCTTTTTCAACCGGCTGATCGCTTTTTTTAGCGTTATCATTTGCGCGACCTTTGCCCGCCGCTTTTGACCGTGCCCGTTTATCTATCGGGCGATCGTTTTCACGCGCGGCCGTATTTTGAGCTCGTTTTCGTTGTCCCGCTGCCGCTTGATCCGCTAATTCAAAATCGATTTTTTTATCATCTAAATTAACTGACAACACTTTCACATCTAATGCATCACCGATCCTAAAGGTACGTCCCGTACGCTCACCTTTAAGGGTTTGTTTGCCTGCATCAAAGATATAATAATCAGACAGTAAGCTTGTCACATGGACCAAGCCATCGATTTGAATACCCGTTAAGCGTACAAAGAAACCAAAGTTGGTGACAGCGGCAATAGTGCCGTGCATTACATCACCAACATGATCCTGCATATATTCACATTTTAAAGCGTCACCTACATCACGAGTGGCATCATCGGCGCGGCGTTCAGTCATTGAACAATGCTCGCCTAAGGCACCCATCTCTTCATGTAGATAATGATATCCGCCGGTATTGGTCCATTTTGATTTCAACTGACCCTTTGCCTGATGTTCGATTAAATATTTAATGGCACGGTGTAAAATCAGATCCGGGTAACGACGAATAGGAGAGGTGAAGTGAGCGTACTCTTCTAACGCCAAGCCAAAGTGTCCGAGATTTTCATCTTGATAGACAGCTTGTTTCATTGAGCGTAATAACATGGTTTGTAAAAGCTCACTGTCTTCACGACCCGCAAATTCTTCAGCTAATGCCGCATAATCACGCGGTGCCGGTTTCTCTCCACCGGCAAGGCTTAAACCAAGCTCTGACAAAAATGAACGGAAGTTAACTAATTTTTCCTGACTGGGAGTTTCATGAACGCGGTATAACGCAGCAGCTTCTGCCTTGCCAATTAAACGTGCCGAAGCAACGTTTGCCTGAATCATGCATTCTTCTATGATCTTATGCGCATCGTTACGTGTTATTGGCTCGATAGATTCTATTTTACGGTTTTGATCAAAAATAAAACGCGTTTCTAAGGTTTCAAACTCCATTCCACCTCGAATCTTGCGTGCGCGCTTGAAGGCTTTATAAAGGTGCTCTAACTCTTCGATATGAGGCACTAAAGGTTTGTACTGCTCGCGCAGTGTCTGATCACCCTCTAAAATGGCCGCTACTTTAGTATAAGTAAAGCGTGCATGAGAATTCATTACTGCTTCATAGAATTTGTAATCCGTGAGCAGTCCGGCTTTAGAAATAACCATTTCACTGACCATACATAAACGATCGACCTGCGGATTTAACGAGCACAATCCATTAGATAATATTTCCGGCAACATAGGCACAACCTGGTCGGGGAAATAGACCGAGTTACCACGATTAATCGCTTCTTTATCTAAAATAGTACCGGGTCGAACGTAATAGCTTACGTCTGCAATAGCTACCCACAGACGCCAGCCGCCACCGGCTTCAGCTTTACAGAAAACCGCATCATCAAAATCGCGCGCATCTTCGCCATCTATTGTGACCAGTGGTAATTGGCGTAAATCTACACGCCCTTGTATCGCTTCTTCAGGCACAGTTTCAGTAAAGTTTTCTAATTCTTTGTCTAAACCTTCAGGCCATTGATGCGGGATATCATGAGTACGCAGTGCAACCTCAACTTCCATACCGGGTTCCATATCTTGACCCAGTATTTCAGTGATTTTACCTTTTGCAGTCAAACGAGGTTTTGGACGCTGGAGAATTTCCACTACGACTATTTGTCCGTGGCGGGCACCGAGATTGTTATCTTGATTGATGAGAATATCTTGATTGATGCGAGAATCATCGGGCACCACGACAGCGATGCCGTCTTCGACAAAATAACGGCCGACAATAGGTTCTTTACGTTCTTCTAATAAACGTACAAAACGCGCTTCGGTGCGACCTCGCGAATCAACTTTAACCGGTTGGACAAGGACTTTATCGCCGTGAAAGAGTAAACGCATTTGATGTGCGGGTAAAAAAAGATCGGCACCTTCTTCTTCAGTTTTCAAAAAACCAAAACCATCTTTGTGGCCAATCACTTTACCTTTAATTAGATTCAATTTGTCCGGGAGTGCATAAGTCGCATTACGGCACCAGACTAATTGCCCATCACGTTCCATCGCTTTTAAACGACGACGCAACCCCTCGGCTTCCTCTTCACCGCTTAAAGAAAAAGCGTTAAACAGGGCATCACGGCTAATAGGTTTTGCTTGTTTTTCTAAATATTCTAAAATAAATTCACGACTTGGCACTGGATGCTCGTAAGTTTGCGCTTCGCGATCTAGGAAGGGGTCTTGGGTCATAATTGAAGACTCTATTTGTGGGTAAATTATTGAAAGTATATCTGAAAATACGGAAATCGTCTGATTAATGTTCCCGTGAGAGGTTATTTACAATAAAAAACACTAAAAAAAACCAAAACTTGCAAAAAACACTAGACAGACAGTGCCGCAATCAGTAGTATTCGCGCCACGCTAAAGACGCGAGCACCCGTAGCTCAGCTGGATAGAGCGTTGCCCTCCGGAGGCAAAGGTCACAGGTTCGAATCTTGTCGGGTGCACCATTCTTTCGGTTGGTAAGTAAATAGTATAATAAGTTTTAGTGGCGGATGTAGCTCAGTTGGTAGAGCCCCGGATTGTGATTCCGGTTGTCGCGGGTTCAATCCCCGTCATTCGCCCCATCTTTTCTCGATGTAAAACAAGAATGTAAAATAAGTTCTCGGTGATTAGCGCAGCTTGGTAGCGCACCTGGTTTGGGACCAGGGGGTCAAAGGTTCGAATCCTTTATCACCGACCACATTTAAAGAAACCGCACTTGTTGCGGTTTTTTTTCGTCTGGAGTTTGAGCGTGCACTTTAATTAGTGTGCTTTCCTAAATTTATAAAGAGTTGGACCAGAGGGAATAATAATTAGTTTGCCCATACACTGAGCTGTCGCTCAATGGGCTCCATTTATCACCGACCACATTTAGAAAAGCCCGTAACGCTGCAAAGTGTTACGGGCTTTTTGCTTTTAAGTTTCTCACAATAAATAACTCAAACGGCTTCTTTTGATTAATATTATTTGTTCTAGCAAGGACTTCTTCACCGTATAATTTGAACACTTCTCCATAAGCAAAATGTTGTGACCATAAACTGCTCCTGTCCATATCCTGTGAGTACGTGAAGCAAAACAACGCTAATCTATTACGTGTATATCCAAGTAAAAGCTTATGTGCCAGCATCGACTGAACTGAGTGGTTTTTGCTTGATCGGTGAATTTACTGTCTACCTCTGGTCTTTTTTCTAAATATATCTAATTTTAAACATTTATAGAAAGATCAGCGCGATCTTTTAAAGGTATTTTAGAATTGCTATTTTGATTAATATTAATATTGAAATGGCTCATTCAGTTGATTGTTTCGTTGGAGGAAGTCGTAAATGTTATAAGAGACTTTGCACACTTTTGCGGCTAGAAAACTGAGGCTTTCGCCCCATCCAAGCGCCTCACCACTGTGCGTACCGAGGCTAGTGGAAAGAAGGGCAACACAGAGCTTATCCCGTTCATAAACCTGAACTAGCGTTCAATTCGATCCTGTTTCTACTTGCTAAAATAGATGCTCATTACAGAAAAAATCGACGGGGAATTCGTAGCCGCATTGGTTTGGTTTATTTATAAAAAGATTTGGCTGTCCCCGAATTCGTTCACCATAAGCTTATGGTGATATGCTAAAATTCAGAAACGAACTCGCATACACCACTAGGAAGAGTCACGCTTTTATTTTCTTTGATAAGCCAAAACAACCTGAATTCATCTTGCCAAGAATCATCGACATGTTTCAAAAAGTGATTTCGTTTGTGACTATGAGTATACTGACATGAACGCATAACTCCTTTTCTCCCCAACTGCTTATCAATCACCCCACAAAGTGCCTTAATATCATTCACTTTGACACATGCTTTTTTATCGAGCTTATATGCAACTTCATTATTAAACGAATTACAAAACGATAGTATTAAGCCATCTTGTTTATAATAATGAGCATTTTTCATGTTCGGTATTTTCATACCGTTTCCGCGACAATTTGTCATAGTTAGGCTACGTACATTCTCAATTCTAATTCCGATATTTTTTAATGATGGAATTGGAATTGGTGATTCATGTATTAAATTTTCATCTGGAGTCATAATTCCAGAACGGGTATCACTCAAATATGTACTGGCTAATGCTATTGGAATATCACCACCATTGACCCAAGTATCAACATGCTCTATTTTTGTTAAATAAAGGTATTTAACAACTTGCCCATCTGCAGTACTGATCAACTTTCCACTCTTCAAACTGAACTTTTTTTCTTTTTCTTTGGCTCTATTTTTTTTATCATTTATTTTTTTATTCCTATTTTTTTTACTATTTATACTCATAACTGCTCCTAATCAACTTAGACAATGAAAAGCTTCTTAAACTCTACGAAGATGAACATATAATTAATCTAATCACAGCAACATCAAACTTCATGATATCTTACATCAGCACTTGAAATTGATATTTATTTCATAAGAATGCAATCCAAACCATAACGCTAACAGCGAATTCCGTTCAATTTCAAACAACAGTACATTATCAAATAGCCAAACATTAATACCATAGTATTCAAGCAGGCCTATGGCGAGAAAAAAATAAAGGAGCTAAATAGCCTATTTTTTGTTATTTACTCTTCTGTTTTACTGCGTTTGTCGGCTTCATCTCTAAATAGTAATAATTCATCTAATGTGAGCTTATCTATCTCATTGGACTGCCAGTGAAAGATGATTGCTAAATCGACGTAGAGCGACAGGGAGTCTATATGCATGGAAAAACTGGCCACCGCTTGTTGGTTGAAAGAAAAGGAAATATGATAAATAGACTCAAAACCTATCAGGTATTCGCTAGTCATTTATCAGTTCTTCGCAGTCAGAGAGCTTGTGCATGCGGTGATGTCTTTTACACGGAACTCGGGAGGTCCAACTCGTTGTTTGTTAAATAAACAGTTTATTGAGAAGCTTGATTAGCGTAGTCGATAAATATAACGAGTTAGAAGTCAGACAAACTCATAGTAGTGAAAAAGAGCTTTAGTAAGTCAAACCTGGATGGTTCCACTAAGTATGCCATGCACAGGGATGTGCATTCTGGACTGGTGCGTTAAAAAGTGGTTGGGCAGTGCAAGATAAAAAAATGGCTTGGGCAGCTTTTCTTTGGCTGTTCAAAGAAAAGTGACACGCTGTCAAAGGCGGAAAACCAACGACGAAAGATAAAATATCAGCTCACAAGCGAATAGGAAAAAGGTAGGTCAGCCAAACCTTTTTGACGGATGCGAGTTCAATCCCCGGCATTCGTCCCATCTTTTCTAGATGTAAAACTAGATTTTCGGTGATTAGCGCAGCTTGATAGCAGAATAAGTAGTTTACTCGTACACTGAGCTGTCACTTTACAAGATTGCTCAGATATTAAGCTTCGCTTATTCGCTGCTCCATTTGTCACCGACCACATATAGAAAAGCCCGTAATATTGTAAAATGTTACAGGATTTTTAGTTTTCACAATCAGCCACTTACATAGCCTCTTCCTATAAAAATTATCCGTCTCTATAGTTTCTTTTTCATTGCCCGCGTTTTGACGGGATAAAGTTGCGTGGCATAAACTGCTGCTGTGCATATCCTGTGAGTATGTGATGCATGTATATTCAAGAAAATAGTTATATGCCAGCATCAACCAGAACTTATTGGTTTTTTTTGCTTAGTAAATTTACTGCCACAACTGATCTTCCTATAAATATATCAAATTTTTCAATATTTATAGGAAGATCAGTTATCTCGTTTAAAGAAATTGTAGAGCTGCTATTTTAATTGAACTTGAAATATGGTCCAGTCAATTAATCGTTTCTTTTCTGAATAGGCTAATTCAACTGCTATATCAAATCCTCACCCGAATGCTAAAAGTTATTATCAGTATTATGCTAGTTCTATAATTACTCACATGGACTTTTCGGTAAAAACAAGCCAAAGAATCATGAAAACGAAACAGAACCCACTATTTATAATAAATAAATATGCTATAAATATATCAAATAAATAACTTTTACTTGTAAGGTAAGTGCTAATAATCGGCTACGTAACAGCCTCAAATAGCTTAAGAGGGAGCGGTAATGCTCTAAATAAACTGCCCTAAAAAATCATCATAGCCTTACTACTTATAGGTATTAAATTTGACTGCCTAATCAAAATTTTTCTTTTTTCACTCTATAAATTGGCGAAGAGTAAACCGTTATATTGGTGTATTCACTATGCAAAGAAGCCCGAAAATAATATTAATAAATAAAATCGTCAGATTTAACCATGCTTGGAAGGCCTCTAAGGATATGTTTGGGGATAAATCTAATATAAGTCAGGCATTACGGGATCAAAAAGCATGTTTGCAGGCTGAATTATTAAGAGATCATGAAGGGGTATATTTGGTGTTAGATATGGAAACTGAATCAGAAGAGCCGCTATACAGTATTAAGTTATTACAAGAAGTTAAATTGCAAGGTGCTTATTTTAAGGATGATGCTGAACACATACCGGTACGTGTTGCAGACAAGTTATTTACAGCACAAGAATTAATAAAATTAATAAAGAGGTAAAAATGCTAGAGACAACGATCAATATATTTTCAGACGCAATAAACAATAGATTAACTTTATGCATTGTCGCTCTCATCATATTATTATTTATTGGAACTCTATTTCTAGAGTATAAATATTACAAAAAATCAAGTTTAGACTTAAGTAATGTTGTATCAGATTTTGAATTAGTTGCGGATAAAATAAATAATAACGAGAGTTTAACAGAGAAAGAAAGCGGTATAAAAGCCCAGTATTTCTCTACGTTAAAAGCAGAAGATACACGTACTTTATTATCTAATTACCCAGAAAAACTTCTAATAAAACCAGCATCAAGTGGTTACAGTTTTATGGCAAGTGTGTTAACAACGATAGGTGTAATAGGAACATTTTTAGGAATAGTTATTGGACTTTCAGGTATTCAGGAAAAATTAAATGCTAGCTCTACAGAGATGTTCGAAGGCGTAAAAACCTTGCTGGGAGGAATGGATACAGCATTTGTTACATCACTAGCTGGCTTATTATTCTCAATTCTTTTGGCGTGGGGATCACGACATTACAATAAAAAAAATGTTGGACATTTTTTTGGTATTAGAGATGATTTTAATAAATTATTCCGTGCAGAAAGCATTGCTGATTTTTTACAAAAAATGTCTGGAGGCGCTCAAGACAAAGTCGTTGAAAAACAGCTTCAAGCTGCTGAGAAAAGTGCCCAGGCTTCAGAAGCATTATTGCAGATGGGAAGCTCATTGGAAAAAGCCGCTGATAATTTTGATGCTGACAAAATTGGTCAACACCTTTCTACAAGCTTAGACAAAATATTCACTACTGAAATGGTGCCGGTTTTCACTGAGATAAGTTCAGAGTTAAAATCTTTGCGTGAAATAAAAGAAGATAATAGTGAAAAGATAATACAAGCCATAATGACTGAGTTAAGGGCTGAAGTAATTGAACCATTATCTAATCAAATATCAGAGACGTCATCACTTGTAAAAGATTCAACATCAGCTGTTACTAAGTTGCATGATGAATTAGGTGGAATTGCAACAAAGCTTGCGATGGCTGTGGCAACTATTCAGACTTTCCAGAAAGAGACTCTTGAAGAGTTAAAAGAATTTTCAAGCGATTTGCGTGTTATTTTGGGCGGATTTCAAAATGATACCAAGGTTATTTTGGAGGGTGTTGCCGAGCAATTAGAGGGGGCAGTTAAATCAAGTGTAGATGTAATGAATAAACAGAAAGTTGCATTCAAAGAAAGTGCAGACCAAGCTGCTACTACTTTTAGTGGGATTCGAGAGGAGTTAGAGCAGTCTTTAGATACTCAGGGTAAAGTGCAAAAAGAGATGTTAGATCAGACTGCTGAGCGTGTACACACTATTATGTTATAAAGTCAAAAGTCTAATTCAGAGCAAGCTAGCATCCTTAAGCAAGTTGGAAAAACTGCGACAGAGCTGATGGATAATGCACGTGAAAATTTAGGCGACACATTATCTAATGTCGATAGAGTATTAATTGAAACCAAAGAAACAGTAACAGAGCAGTTGGATAACTTTAGAACTACATACCAAGAAAGTTTGAATGCTTTCTTTGAAGAGCAAAATAATCTTTTAGAGAACACATTAGGCCAACAAAGAGATGGCTTAGCTCAAGTTGTAGAGGATTGTAACCAGGTCTTTATAGAAGAGTACACTCGTAGAAAAGAGATTGGAGAAGATTTAACCAAAAATGTACAGAAAATGTCTGAAGTAAATAAGACAATTAACAAATTAGTTCAAGCAGTTCAATTATCTGAAAGTTCACATATTAATCAAATTGAACAGACTTCAAAAACCATCGGATTGCAAGTTGCAAAACTTGAAAAAGCATACTCTGGCTCTTCTGAGTTATTTGCCGAATTGTTACAGCAAATCCCAGATGAATTAAATAAGTACTTCGAACGTGCAAATAGTAGCCATGAAGATTTTTTTAACGACATGGATAAAGCCTCAGCGAAAATTCATACTCGCTTACTACAATCAGCAGAATATCTTATATCGGCAGAAACTCAGCGCAAAAGTATCTCGAATAATGGGAAGGTTCAATAATGAATTTAAAGCAACCATTTGTAATATATAGGGAAAATGAAAATAATACAGAAGGAACTGACTGGTTATTGATAAGTGACTTAATGTCGGGCTTATTAATGATTTTTGCTTTATTAGTGGTAGTAACTTTATTCCAATTAAAAATCACTCAGGAGCAGATACAAAACAAAAGGGTGATTGTTATTCAGGCATTACAGGAGCAATTTAACGCAAATGGAATCAGTGCTGAAATAAACCCTGAAACTGGAGATATAACACTCCTTGATTCCGTGCTATTTGATTTTAATAAGAAACAATTAAAGCAAGAAGGAAAAGATTTTTTAATAAAATTTATTCCTGTTTATAGTGGTGTGATTTTTTCTGAAGATGGCATCAGCGATGAAATTAACCGTGTCATTATCGAAGGGCATACAAGCTCAGATGGTTCTCTAGGTTATAACATGCAATTGAGTCTGGGGCGTGCTAACAGTGTTTTTCAGTATATTCACTCTATGCCACATGAAAGCAACAAAGAGGCGTTTTTACAAAAAATCCAAGTTGCAGGAAGGGGACCTATGGATGCTAATTCACACCACTCTGAGCTGGAAGATAGAAAAGTGATATTTAGAATGCAATTCAAATCAGAAGATGCTTTCAGTAAAGTATTAAAGTTGAAAAAGTAAGCATGGGGGAATTATTTAAAATAAACCAGCCAAAGCGTATTAAACCAGTCGCTATGATGGAGGCAGCTTTTTCTATAGATAATTGTAGTAATGAAAGTATTTTTGAAAATTTAGTTTTACCTCAAGTCCCCCCCAGAGACGTAAAACAATTAATACAATTGGTCATGTCTTCTCAATCAGAAAAAATATCATTATTAGAATGGTTTAGTATTTTTGATAATGAAAATTATTTTAAGCAACTTTCCGGAGAAGCTTTAATTAATACTCAAAAAGCACTTTGGAAGTGTATTCTCGAAATCCCAAAGGTTACAAATATTGCTTTATGGCGTATGTGTTTATATTTTGATAAGCAATATCATATGATGCCATTATTGATAATGGATGCATTTCAGAAGCATGATCGACAAATCAGGTTATTAGATAAGCAAAGAGGCTTAGTCTTAAAGGCTTTAAGTGAGCAAAAAGCAAGTAAAATCGCATATTTTAGCTTGCAGATTGGCAATAAACCCGAGGATTTCTTAGCTTGCTTAGGCTTACCAAACCAAATCTCATTGGTTGTAAAAGCTCAGGAAGAGTTAGAAAATGTTTTAGTTGAGGTTTGGAAACCAGAGTTATGTGACAACTATGTAAAGATTATTAAGCAATACTCTTATTTGCAAGCAGACACTGCTGTTACAAAGCTCTTATCGCTAAATAAGGAAAAGGCTTTAAATGAGTCACCTGTACTTCTAGATCATTTAAAAGAAAAATATGGGCCTTCAAGTGCGAGCTCTCGTTGGGGGATGTTATCATTACAGGCACAACATCAATTAAGGGCCGTAATTGGTGCTGGGTGGTTTGCGGAGTTTAAATTATTTATTTTCCAGCTTACCTCTCAAGAGTTAGCCAAGGCACTATCTCTGTCTCCTAAAGATATTAACCAGCTGCAAAAGAGAGTCACTTTCTGGTCTAATTATCAAAGTCGATTCCATAGCTTTAGAGTGTTTTTGCCATTAAAAACAGCGACAATCATAAAAAATAGCAGTTTAAGCCTACCTGAGCACACATTAATTGAAAGCGGTTGGGATTTAAAAGAAACTGAATTGTGTTTCTTAGAATTTGATAATCATATTGTTGTTGAATATTTAAGAGGAAATGCAAGTGGCCTCAAACTTTATGATAAATCAGAAATATCCATTTCAAAATTATTAACAAATGAAAAACTTAAAGTCTCCAAATTAGCAGAGATTGAATTCAAGAAAGAGCATGACCATCTGTTTTGTTGGCAAAACTCTTGTGAGAATATGTTGAGAACCGAATTTGAGATACTGCCTGATGATGAAATTACTAGTTTTTTAATCGGTGGGAAATCAGATGTTAGACAAAACTATGATCATGTAACAGGGTTGCCCAGATTAAGTAGAGAAGATAGATCGGAACGGCAGAGGTGTTTAGGTCGGTCTAAGGGGAAGCGACATGAAAATAAAGCTCGGGAATTCTCCACTGAGGTTCAATTAAATTCAAAAGGGCTCGATAATAATTGGATCGAACTAGAATACTCAGAAGGAAAAAACACTATTCGTGCTGGCGCTAAGTTTCCCAATAAGAAAAAACCAATACTCTCACTAAGAAAAACTAAAGCTTGGTAAAGGTATAGTAAGCAAAATTCATAATGATGAGTTTATTATTGTTAATTTTTCTGGTGTTACCCATACTAAATTTCCAATACCTGATTTTAGTAGAGCTGATGCTTCATAATTAATTTCTGGACCCCGATTTTATCCAGAGGTTGAGTTATTAGCTTTTTTCTTCTCAAATACGTATTTTCATGGTTTAGAAATCTAACTAAAAAGAATCGCGACAACTGGATTGTTATTCCGGTTGTCGCGGGGTCAATCACCGACCACATTTAAAGAAACCGCACTTGTTGCGGTTTTTTTTCGTCTGCAGTTTATTAATGCGTTTGGTATTATTGGTAGGGTGCATTCTATGCACCGTAAACGGTAATCGGTGCGCGGAGCGCACCCTACGAGCTGAGAGCAGAAGGCTGATCGCCGATAACTGATGGCTGATAGCGAAATAGGGCATCATGCTTACATATGATCCCCATCTGCATTATAAAAACCGCTATGGGAGTGTTCGATAAAACCCTGGTTGATCATCTTGGCTAAAAAGGGATCGGCTTCATTATCGCCAATATCTGCGTAGTCGGTTAACTGATAGTGTTCACGTTGATCGTGATTCTGTTGCAGCTTTTGTGGGTCTGTAATTAACTCTGTTAACTCCCAGACAGTAAGCTGTTGGCCTTGCCTAATCGTTAGCTTAGTCGGTAACTGATAGTGTGGATTCCAGTTTAATCGAATTTGTGTCTGTGCTGTTTGCTTGCTCTGATAAACAATGTTTTCAGTGCAGCCTGTATTAATGCTTTTTACTTTTTGCAGCTGTTCAAGTAAAGAGGGGGCAATCATCTGATATTTACTGAGCCAATGGTTGGCATTCTGTTTGAAATCTGGCATATCTGCAGCTTGGTATTCTATGCCCCTTTCAAATTGATCAAAATAACGCGTTAATTGAATTCTCTGGTTGCTTAATAAGCGCCATTGTTCACTAACAGCCTGCGCTGAATAGGTATAAATAACTTGCTTTGGGCTGCGCCAAAGTTGCAGTGTTTTTTGCTGAGCGGTATTTTTACCGTCTGATTGGCTGTTGGTTATTTGATAGATAGCGCCAATATTTTGGAACTCTTCCTTGCATAATTCTGCACTGTGAGTGGTGAATGAAATAAGGATAAAAAATAAAACCGTAAGTCTCTTCAAAATATAATCCTGAAATAATAATGAAGGGGCAAAAGCCCCTTTGATAATGAGAAGCATAAAAATATGCTCTGCTCAGATTGTCTTACGGTAGTTTCTGATCTGCTTTCGTGACTAAGTCTCCGGCAAAATCCATAACATGGAATAAAAGACTTTGTTCGTAGTTACCGCTGACCAGGTGCGCGCCAGGACCCGATGCAAAAACCGCGACATCTTCACCTGAATGTGTTTCAGAAGATAATGGAACCAGTGCTTCCTGGTGGAATCCGCTGTTGCTCGTATCAATATTACTTAAATCCACTCGTCCTGTTACCGGAGCATCAGCATAGGCCGCATCAGCATTTGTAACCCCTACGCCTAAATCTCTAAAGCCGAGTCCGTTTGTGTAACCTACTGTGGTGTAAGGAAGATCATCTGCCGCTAAAGCTGGCTGTGTTTTTCCTATGCTAACCACTTTACCTAAAATAGGATTGCCACGCTTAGGGTATCCGGCAATGGTAAACACATGGCCATGGTCGGCGGTGACAATAATTAAGGTCTCTGCTGGGTTGCTGTTTTGCATGGCAAGTTTAACTGCGTTGGATAATTCAATCGTATCGGTTAACGCGTTATAAGCACTGCCGGCATGATGTGCATGGTCAATACGGCCTGCTTCGACCATTAAAAAGTAGCCCTGAGTATTATTGTCAAGAATCGCCATCGCTTTTTCGGTCATTTGTGACAGCGAAGGTTCGCCGGAGATATCGTTATTTCTATCAGCTTCGTAGTGCATATGTGATTCATTAAACAGGCCAAAAACACGCTCAGTATTTTCAGTGTCTATGGCATCAAAGCCCGCTTGGTCAAAGATATATTGGCCATTACTATAGGCTGTTTGCCATTCTGCCGTTAGATCCCGTCCATCGCTGCGGTCACCTTCTGTTGCACTGACTGCATCGGGGCTATTAAAGCTGGCATCTTTGGGTAAGAAATGTCTGCGACCACCGCCCATGACTACTTCAAGACCATTAACATCGATCCCTCTATAGCGTGCTTCAAGGTTACTTTCAAAGTTAACCAGTTGATCTGCGATATCTTTACAGCCAGCTGTGACAGCGGCTGCCGGCATATCGGAAATATCTTCCCAATTGCGATCTGCAGATTTAGCATAAGTGGCAGCTGGAGTAGCATGAGTGATTCGGGCAGTGGAGATGATACCTGTTGATTTACCGGCGATTTCAGCCAGTTCCAGTGAGCTGACCAGTTCGTTGCCTGCTGCACTTGTACATTCTCCACGAATGACTTGTTCACCAACACCAATAACGCCTTTATCGGTCTTAACGCCAGAGATAATTGCGGTCATCGTCCCGGCTGAATCGGGTGTTTGTGCATCGACATTGTAGGTTTTGGCAAATCCTGTAAAAGGCATGTTTTCAAAGCTAAGACGGTTTTCCTCTCCCAGCATTCCTTTGTTTTGGCCTTCTAAAATCCGCGCAGCCGTTAGCGTTGAAACGCCCATACCATCACCAACAAATAAAATGATATTTTTGGCTTGTCCGCGTGTTTTAACGATATTATCGATCTGTGCTTGCGCATTTTTAACTTGCTGCTGGCCATCTATATACCATGCAGAGCTGCTGTTTTCAGTGATTTGTTGCTTTGATAATTGCTGTGTTTCCTGCAAATTATTACACGCGCTTAACGCGAGTACGGCAACAGCGATTAGACTCGGTTTAAATAGACTTATGTTATTGTTAGTTTTCATATCGTTACCTTATTCCTTGCCAACTAAATCTAATGCGTTTTCGATAATGTGATAAATCACGTTCTGTTCAATATTTCCCTGGGCCAACTGCGCACCGGGACCGCTAGCATATAAAGCGACGTCTTCACCGGAATGGGTTTCGGAACCAAGCGGCACAGTCGCTTCTTGATGAAAGCCGCTACTTTCTGTATTAACCGCGTTTAAATCTACACGTCCGGCAATGGCAGGACTGTCGTAGCTGACGTCAGCATTAGTTTCTGTCCCTAAATCGCGAAAGCCTAGACCATTGCTGTAACCTAAAGTGGTATAGGGTAAATCATCATTTGCAAGGGTTGGGGTATCACTGCCGATACTCACTACTTTACCAAGGATAGGATTACCACGTTTTGGGTAGCCTGCGATGGTAAATACATGACTGTGATCAGCGGTGACCATAATTAAGGTCTCTGCCGGATTGGTTTGCTTGATTGCCTGCTGTACCGCTTCACTTAACTCAATAGTATCAGTCAGTGCACCCGCCGCATTACCCGCATGATGAGCGTGATCGATACGACCTGCTTCTACCATTAAAAAATAACCTTTATCGTTATTATCAAGGATATTGATTGCTTTACCGGTCATTTGTGAAAGAGAAGGCTCTCCGGCAATATCATTAGTCCGATCCGCTGCATACTGCATATGTGATTCGTTAAACAAACCGAGAACATGGCTGCTGCTTTCCGTGTCGATAGCATCAAAACCGGTTTGCTCATAGACATAGGTACCGTCTTTATAAATATTTTGCCATTCACTGGTTAAATCACGCCCGTCGGTGCGATCTCCCTCTTTTTCACTGCTTGCGTCCAAGCTGTTAAAGGCTGCGTCTTTAGGTAAAAAATGACGTCGACCACCGCCAAAGAGCACTTCAATACCATCAACATTGAGACCTGGAAAACGGGTTTCCAGATTGCTTTGATAGTTAACTAATTGATCGGCTATATCTTTACAACCTCCTGCGATCGCGTCATCGGGCATATCTGAGATATCTTCCCAGTTACGTTCGACCGATTTGGCGTAAGTTGCAGCCGGGGTCGCGTGGGTGATACGTGCGGTAGTGACAACGCCTGTCGACAAGCCTTTTATTTCGGCCAGGTCGACAATGCTTACCAGCTCGTTATTGTCCATAGTAGAGCAGTCACCGCGCTGTACCTTTTCGCCAACACCAATCACGCCTGCATCGCTCTTAACACCTGACATCATAGCGGTCATAGTGCCGGCGGAATCAGGCGTCTGCGCATCGACATTGTAGGTTTTAACTAATGCTGAATAGGGAAATGTTTCAAAACTGAGTTGATGCTCTTCACCGGGGTTACCTGATAATTGACCTTCGAGAATACGTGCAGCTGTTAAGGTGGAGATACCCATTCCGTCACCGACAAAGAGAATGACGTTCTTTGCGCGCTTTTGGTAAGTCTGCTGCAGTTTTTCGGTTATTTCACTATTAGCACTTTGAAACCAAGTGTTTTTTTGATTCTCTGGTACTACTCCAGCTGAAACGCTCGAGCTGATTGCTAAGGTCACTAAGGTCGACACTAAGCTTTTACGGACATCCATATCATCACTCCCTTGGAAGGTCTTTTAGCGACTGCCTTGTTGCAGTTGCTTTGAAATTTATAATTATTTGATGCAATTGTGCCGTGGAATTGTTACATAATCATGACAAAATTATTGCGCTTAGATTAAATGACCAGATTTTCCCTTGATAAAAGTAGAACCCGAACCTTTTGATCAATAATTGCTCAATTGCGTCGGGAGCTGTAAATACTAAATCTGATGATTTTCTATTTATTTATGTGGATTGAAACCGATGCTGGCTGGACATAAAGCGCTGGTGACTGAAATTAACACCTGTTTTTCATGGGTTTTTCGATGCTTAAATAGATCTCTTAATTAATAGGATAAGTATAAGGATCCAGATAAGGGGGGGAACTGATGATATTCTGTAGTAAGGTCGAGCAATGTTTTTTATAAGATTATTTTCGTTTTAATGCAGCGTTATCACGAAACATTACTCTTTAATAAAGAGTAATGTTCCGGATTTTTGCCGCAGGTAAACATGCCCGTTAAGGGCATATAATTAGTCTGCTGTTATTTTTTTGCTTCGACTCTTTGTGCTTGTTTAACCGCTTGTTTTTTAAGACGGTTATTTTCCAGCTGGGCAACAGCGTCGTTGCCGATATGGGTTTGTCCACGCTGTTTGGCTAAACCTACCTGTTTTTCTCGTTGCGCAAAACGCTGCTTTTGTTCAACAGTTAATTGCTCATGACACTGATGGCAGCAAACTCCTTCCTGATACTTATCCGATTTTTTATCGTCTTCGGTGATCGGTAAACGGCAGCCATGGCATTGGTCATATTGGCCTTTTTCCAGCTTGTGATTTACCGAGACACGATTATCAAAGACAAAACATTCACCTTGCCACATACTTTCTTCCTGCGGCACTTCTTCAAGGTATTTTAATACCCCGCCCTCAAGGTGATAAACCTCATCAAAACCTTGCTCTTTTAAATAAGCCGTAGACTTTTCACAGCGAATGCCACCCGTACAAAACATCGCTACTTTTTTATTGACGGCAGGATCTAAGTTATCTTTGACGTATTGCGGGAACTCTCTGAAGTTGGTTGTTTTAGGATCTACGGCATTTTTAAAGGTGCCGATACTGATTTCATAATCGTTACGTGTATCAACGAGAAGCACATCGGGATCGCTGATTAAGGCATTCCAATCTTTTGGTTTGACGTAGCTACCGGCCGTTCTTTTCGGATCGATACCCTCAACGCCCATGGTAACTATCTCTTTTTTGAGCTTAACCTTAGTACGATAGAAGGGGTTTTCCTCGGTAAAAGATTCTTTGGTAGTGAGCTTGTTCAATCGCGGATCTGATTTCAACCAAGCAATCAGTGTATTGATATCTTCACGGCTTCCGGCCACCGTGCCATTGATGCCTTCTTGAGCTAATAATAAAGTGCCTTTGATATTATTGGCTTGCATCATTTTTAATAATGGTGCTTGAATCTCTTGATAATTTTCTAAACTAACAAAACGATATAACGCACAGACAACTGTATTTGACATGGATTTTCCTCGTAGCTAACTGAAACGTAAATTCAGCGCTTGGGTTTAATAAAGACACTATTATACGAAGATTTTTTAAGCCTGTAAGCAAATCCTTGATGATTTGTTAAAACTATTTCTGTTTGCTTATTCCGTTCTTCTATCACTTGGCTGGTGGTGTGTTAAAAAGGTGCTAATATATTAACTGTTATGGGCGTAAGCCTTAGTTTTAATGTAAAAAATAGTGTCAAAATGAATGCCATGCGATGTGCTAAGTACTCACTCAAATTTTTCTAATGTTAAAGAGCGCTTTTATTGAGTTAACTGCTCAAAAATTCTGTAAGGGTGACGAGATAAACAAGATCCTGAATTCAATCTGTTTACAGTAGAATAAAAATTAAACATTTTTAATGGGAAATAACAATGAAAAGATTAATCATGATTTTCATCTGTACGGTAGGCTTATTAACAGCAGCGATGTCAGTAAATGCAGCAAATGCAGCTAAAGTTGGCTTTGGTTTTGACCAGGGATTTGGTGTTGCAGGGCAGTTTAATAATCTCAATGGATTTGTTGGTAATGATGGTATTAGTGGCGATTATTTGCTCAAGCAAGGTACATTTGCCAACGATCTTTCATTTAATTATTATATGGGTGGGGGGGCATTTTATAAATGGCATCATGATGATATTTTTGGTCTACGCGCGCCACTTGGCCTCACTCTGCCTTTTGCGCCGCAATTTGATGTATTTGCACAGATCTCTCCGAATGTAGGCTACAAAGAAAACAAAGAGGAATTACGTTTTGCTTTAAGCGCCGCGATAGGTGTACGTTATGCGTTCTAACTAAGTGCAAGGTATGTCTATGCAGTTTAGTCATATACAGCTTAATCATAAGCATTAAAAATGGGCTGTGAAATAGCGGTTTACACTGATAATCGCTGTTAACTCTAATAAAATAATGCAACCTCACTCAAGTCGAATGGTAGAAAAATTAACAGGGCGAAAGCCCTTTTTTTGTGTCTGTACCGCCCAATGTTAGGTTTTGTTACAAATCAGAGAGGGCAATAAACGCTTCTCAAAAATTGAAAGTGCTAGAATAGCTGCCAGATTTTTTATTTGTTCTGTTTTTTCCGGAGTATATATGAGTACAGTTAACAAAGTATTGATGGCACCCGATGGCCCTGAATTTTCACAACTTGTTCAGGGTTACTGGCGCCTTGGTTCATGGGATATGGATGCACAGGCGCGTCTAACATTTCTTAAGCAGCATATCGAAATGGGCATTAGCACCGTTGATCATGCGGCTATTTATGATGCCGGACATTGCGAAACTTTATTTGGCGAGGCATTAAAGCTTGATCCTTCCATTCGAGAGCAAATTGAAATTGTTTCAAAATTTGGCATTAATGGTATTGCGACCAGCGCCACTGAAAAACGCGTTTCTCATTATGACAGCAGTAAGGCGGGTATTTTAGCATCGACAGAAAACTCTTTACGGCGTTTAGGGGTCGAGCAGTTGGACGCCTTATTAGTACATCGGCCTGATTTTCTGATGGATGCGGATCAGGTAGCCGAAGCATTTAATGAATTAAAACAGAGCGGTAAGGTGAAACACTTTGGTGTGTCCAATTTTACAACCTCGCAGTTTGATTTATTACAATCTCGTTTGGATGCCCCACTGATAACCAATCAGGTTGAATTTAACCCAATCAATTTTGATGTTGTGGCGGATGGTACATTAGATCAGCTGCAGCAACATCGGGTGCGCCCGATGGCATGGTCATGTCTAGCCGGAGGCGCTATTTTCAGTGCACAAACCGAGCAGGTCAAACGTTTACGTGCAACCCTGTCTGAACTCGGCGAAGAGTTAGGTGCCGATTCGATTGATCAGGTGATTTATGCCTGGATATTAAAACACCCATCAAATCCGGTGGCGTTATTGGGGACAGGTAATATTAAACGTGTAAAGGATGCCGCGGCTGCCTTAACCCTGAAAATGAATGCGGAACAGTGGTATCGTGTTTGGGTCGCATCAAAAGGTGTTAATGTGCCCTAGAGGTTTTGCAGTTCGCTGGTGAATCGCGTGAATTTTTTGCGTAATCGCCTTTTTTTACCCTTTTCTGAGCAGCTAAGTCGACTCAGGAAAGGGTCATAATGTGTTCCTTTAATTTTCCTGCACAAATGTTATTAATCTCTTTTTGAAATCATTAATGCTTTGGCTGAGTTGCAGGCCACACTAAAATAAAGACCATCCTAATTTTGCCGCAAATAGCAATAATATGCCCCCCATTACCCGTTCAAAAAGATAACCGTGGCGAACAAATTTAGCCCGCACATGTCGGTGGGAGAAAAATAATGATACCAGCGAAAACCACAATGCGGTGGTAAGCGCTATCCAAAGCCCATAAATACTTTGCACGGCGAGCGGTGTATCAATACTGACGATAGCAGTAAAGATTGCCAAAAAAAACAGGGTCGCTTTAGGGTTTAATAAATTGGTCATAAAGCCGAGCATAAAAGCGCCTTTGTGATGATTTAAGTCCGAGTCAATAACCACTTGAGGATCTGTCTGATTTTGGGCTTTGCTAGCGAGCATATTAAAGCCGATATAGGTTAGATATAACGCACCGGCAATTTTAGCGACCATAAAGGCCGTTTCCGATTGTGTAATAATAAAACCTATTCCCAGCAGGGTATAAAGTACGTGTATTGAAATACCCGTACCAATGCCTAAGCTTGTGATCAGTGCGCTTTTACGGCCAAAGCTGATACTTTGGCGGATCACCACGGCAAAATCTGGGCCCGGTGCAATAACGGCTAGAAAATGGACCAGAGTAAGCATTAAAAACTCATCAATATAAGGTGCGATCATTGTTTCTCCAAAAAGGGCATTCAGGTTAGTATTATTTAAATACTGATCTGAATAAATCTGTATAGAACTTGTCAGTCAATCCGTTAATATTTTATATAACATATTATTATAGTTTCATTTTTTGTTCGTCAATATAAAGCTACTCTGAAGATCCTAATATACTTAAATATAAGGTAATTGATATAAATGTACTCGATAGAGAATTTTCCGAAAGTGATTCTTGGCTTTGCCGCCTATAGTGGCACAGGCAAAACAACATTAATTGAAAAATTGATACCTCTTCTGGTAGCGGACGGGATCAAAATTGGCTTGATTAAGCACAGTCACCACGATATTGAGATGGATAAACCCGGAAAAGACAGTTATCGTTTACGTAAAGCCGGTGCTTCCCAAGTCGTGCTGGCATCACCTTACCGAAGCATTATTTTTAAGGAAAGATTGCAGCAAACTGAGCCTAATTTAATGGAGCAGTTAAATTGTTTGAATATTAATAACTTAGACTTAGTATTAGTTGAAGGTTTTAGGAATGAAAAATTCGCCAAAATTGAGCTGCACCGGCCAGATTTGGGCAAAGCATTACTTTATCCCGATGATTCGAGCATTATTGCTATTGCCTCGGATCAACCGTTGGCAACATCACTGCCTGCCTTAAATATCAATGATATCGAGCAGATAAAAGTTTTTGTGCTGCAATTTTTATCTTTAAAAAGCGTGGATTCAAATAATAAGTGCATAACTTGAACAGGTAGAAAAAAGGGTTCTGCTCGTTAAGCCTGAAAATAAATCCATAGCCAACAGACCTAAAACAGCAAACTTCAAACGCTACCATACCTTTTACCTGAGCCTAAAAGAGCCTAAATTATTAAAAGCGTATGCTTGTGATAAAGACATTAACGTGAGCGAGTTGGTCAGGAACTTAATCAAATAGATTGCGGAAGTGAAAAGTTAAACAAGAAGAGATAGCTCATGGGAGCTATCTCTTTTTGTTAAAGTTGCGCGTAATAGGCTAAATACGGTCGTCGTTATTGAAGGTCTGCATAAAAGTAGTGAAGGCAGCTTTGTCCATCTTGCTATTTTCGAGATCACTGAGGCTGCTACCTGTCAAAGAAGCATCGACTACAGCTGTGGTTATACTTCCTGTGGTTGCGGTGATTGCTGTCACCAATTCGTATTTAAGCTTAAGCGCCAGATCGGTCGCTTTGATAAGGCTGTCTGCTTGAGCATCAAAGTTGTCTTCGACCAGGTTCTTGATTTCTTGATCGCTTAGTTTCATCGGATTATCCCCTTTTAGAATCAGGGTGATATTTTGGGTGGCGTTGACTGCAGCCAAGGCAGCAAGGGTGGCTCGGTCATCATTGGAGAGACTCTCAAGAGAGGGATCCTGTTCAACAAAGAGTGCGAGGGCCTTATTGGTGTCCGTGGTGCGTATCTTGAATTCATTTTCGTCGTAGTAGTTCATGATACCCATGATATTTGATGAGGAAGGTGCCAACTCAGTGGTGCCATCGGTGCGGTTAGCGGTTAGGCTTTGGGTGATTGATTTGACAGAGACACCGGCACGACCGGCATAAGCCTTGCCGCGCAGGAGCTGTGTTTCGGAGTCTGAGCTGGAGAGCGCCTCGGCTTTCCCTAGGAGCGCAAGCGCCTCATTAAAGTTCCCCTCATTAAGGGCAATTATCCCCTTGTCCACATTTACTTGGGCTTCTTCACTGCGTATGACGGAAGAATCGCTATCATTATTACAGCCGAAAAGGGCCAGAAGCAGAGTGATCAATACAAACGTCTGTCTTTTATCTATTTTCATGGTGTGCTCTCTAATATGTGCAAAATTATATTCGAAGTTGGGCCGGATTATATGGCGCAGGGTAAAATAATCAGTTGCCGCCGGCAGCGCCCGTAACGCCTGTAACGAACGTAACGAGAGGAGCCTTTACTGTTATTAAAATTCGATCTGCGGCAACGTACCCTATCACCGGGCTAGCTGTTAGCTGGGCGGAAAAGGAGCAGTCCAGCCCTGCAACTTGTCGGCCCACCGTGAGCTCCGTGGAAAGGCTAGCCGGATCACTGAAGCTGGGCTGCTCGGCGCAATTATTGTCCTGCACTGACCATTCCATGATCAGTTCGTCATCGGGGTCGTGGGCCAGACCTTTCAACATCAAGGTGCGAGGAGCATCAGCCTTAATCTTTTCCGAAGTTGAATCGATCGAGACTCGAGTGGCAACGTTCGCGACGATCTGAATCTTATGGTTTTCAACACTATCTTTGCCAGATCCACCAGCAAGGGCGGTTAATTGAATGTCATACTCACCACTGATATCTGGAGTGAAGGTGCAGTAACGGGTGCTGTTGATATCATCAGCTCCGACGTTGCATTTGGTTACGTTACTGCCTTTGGGTGCTGCGATACTCCATTCCAGAATACGAACAGACTTGCTTAGACTTCCGTCGAGAGTGATCTCACTGTCAATTTTCCCTGTTTCAGGACCTGTCACAACTGCACTGCCATTAGTACCACTAGTACCAAATATGGTATTATAATACGAACAGCTGGGAAAGCAGCCGGTGACAGAGAGCAAGGCGGCTAGTAGCAGCAGGTTTCGCGGTCTAGTTATCTTCATTGTATGTAATTCCTTTTAATTGACGGTAGACTTTTTTATTTAATAAAGAATCAATCTGTAAAAAAGCGACTTAATTTGCCACGCTTTTACTTAAATTCGCCACGCTTTCAATTAAAAGTACACAAATAATTAAAATATGTTCGGAATTTAGGCTCGCCTATCGGAGAAGATGTTTGGCAAGATAATGGGCAACAGCCTCTTCATCGCAGTGACCTATGACTTTATGATCCGGCAAAGCTGATTTTACTTTATGGTGCACACTGCCCATTACCAGACCTTTCCCTGCTATCAACACTCTGGACAGTTGTAGGGGAAGTAAAATAGGATCCATGGGTAGGAATTGTGAGAATAAGGTTTCTGACATCAAATAAACACAGAGGCCTGCCCATTGAAATAATAGTAAATACAATGTCAGACTCAATGTCCAGTGTTAAAAAACATCAATTCATCGGGTGTAATTCCTTCTAACTGACGGAATATATTTTTATTTTATAAATAATTTAGTTGCAAAACAGTGCGTTAAGTTGCCACGTTTTACCTCAAAGTAAACAAACCATTAAAACATGTCCGGAATTTATGTTTGCTTATTCGAGCAGATTTTTGACAAAATAATGGGCAACAGCCTCTTCATCACAGTGACCTATGACTTCATGATTAGGTAACGCTGATTTTATTTTATGGTGCGCACTGCCCATTACCAGCGCTTTTCCTGCCATCAACACTCTGGACAGTTTTAGGGGAAGTAAAATAGGATCCATGGGCAGGAATTGTGATAATGAGGTTTCTGACATCAAATAAACACAAAGGGCTGCCGATGGAAATAATAATAAATACAATTTTAGCCTCAATGTTCAGTGTTAAAAAACATCAGTTTATCGGGTGTAATTATTTTTAATTGATGGTGTGTGTTTTTATTTTATAAATAATTTATTTTCAAAAACTGTGCGTTAAGTTGCCACGTTTTACCTCAAAGTAAAAAACCATTAAAATATGTCCGGAATTTATGTTTGCTTATTCGAGCAGATGTTTGACAAGATAATGCGCAACAGCCTCTTCATCGCAGTGACCTATGATTTCATGATTAGGTAACGCTGATTTTACTTTATGGTGCGCACTGCCCATTACCAGACCTTTTCCCGCCATAGAAAGCATTTCAAAATCATTCATGCCATCACCAAAAGCGATACAGTCTTTTAGTGCATAACCTTTCATTTTAGCAATAGCGTCAAGAGCATGTCCTTTTGACACTCCGCCATCCATCATTTCAAGACAATTGGGTGAAGAAAAAGTGACATGGGTCTGGCCTGGAAATGCCGCTTTGATTTTATTTTCCCAGATAACCAGTTTTTCGTGGTTTTGATCCTGGTGTTTTATAAAAATTTTAGCGATATTTTCCAACGGTGGATTGTTTATATCAAATAGCCCGTATGAAAAATTTTCCTGCTTACAGGGGTTGTTTGGGTCCTCTTTGCTGATTAGCCAGTCATCATTACGGTAGAGGTGAACTTGAATTTCCGGATCACTTTGGAACATTTCAATCATGCCTTTGATGACATCCGGGGCTATATTGCGCTTGAAAATTATTTCATTCTCACAGTTATGCACACGCGCACCATTGGAGGTGATCATAAATGCCGGAATGCCCAGCTGTTTGCGCATATGTGCAACATCAATATGATGACGACCCGTTGCAAAAATAAAGTCAGTGCCCTGGCGATGCAATTGCGTCAATACCTGCTTAGTAAAGGGAAGGATTTGGTGTTCCGATGTCAACAGCGTGCCATCGAGATCTGATGCTGCAATCTTATACATATAAATTCTCGTTTAGGATTCAAGTAGAGGGAGAGTCTTTTTCTATAATACTCAACCTTCTTAACTTTAAAAGCAACTTGCAAATTTTTCCTGAGTCATTTAATCAATAAACGTCAGATTTGATAAGCAGCATTAAGATTTTAAAGCTTTTTGTAGACGAAACTGCGTGGCATTGTCCGTTAACTGTTTGCACTCTTTACCTAATATGTAATTCTCGGTGAAGGTTTCAAATAACAGATTCATAATCGTTGAATTTTCGCTTTCCCCAATAAAGTCTAAAACACACCCAGCCACCTCTGCCGTTGCAAGTTGATTTTTTTTAACCGCTTTACGGATTAAATAGCGCGACAGAGTATCCGGTGAAAAGGATAAAACCGGGAAGTCATTTAAGTAAGGGCTCTTACGAAACATTTTTTTCGCTTGAGCCCAGCTTGCATCTAATAAAATAAACAAGGGTCGCTTGCCATAGGCGGGTGCCGGGTATTCTGTCAAAAGACGCTCGGGTGTACTGTAC